>NZ_JBQFVP010000012.1:0-175959 GCF_056539825.1 Ruegeria sp. B10 | reverse complement strand
CCGTCAGCAAGAAAAGATCAGACATGGTCACCGCTCGATTTTCGAACCGTGAATCACGCAGCAAAGCGGAAATCAATGGGTCCTGACCCTAGGGTTTTGCTGGTATCGCCATTTTCATTTTCTCTTTCCTGTGCCTTCGGCTCAACGTATTCAGGGTATTTGTCGGTCTGGCCGATGTCTGAGTAATCGCCTAACGCCTTTGCCTCATTGACCGCTGACGCTTCGTTCATTGCAGTTGACAAGTGGCCCAGTAATTTCATGCGCGAAGCTGAAGTGATGCTCAGGTGGCGCTTGCCGAGAGCCGCATCAACAAGCCCTCCGAACCTCGCCTCGAGTGTTGCTTGTGTCTTCAGTGGGTCGTCGATTTCCACCTCCAACTCGTTGACCAGCCCTTTCTGAACCAACGCTTTCCGCTTCGAAACGTCCTGCCACATCTGGGGTTCACCGGGGTTTTCGCCGAAGACCGCCACGAACGCTGCCCGCACCTCGCCAGCAAGTGCCAGTGCCTGTTTGTGGCTCAACTCAATTGGCCCTCTCCTCAAGCTGTCTCAGTGGGCTTCAACTGCGGCCAATGCTGCTGGGAACCGCTTCCGCGCTTCCGTCAGTTCTTTCGTCCTCAGATACGCTTTGGCGTTAGTGTTGATCTTGGCTCGCGTTGTGGTGTCACCGATGGGGATAGTCAAGAACGTCTCCTGTGCTTTTTTCGCGACGTCTGCAGGAGCCGCAACCCACAGGTAATAGGTCCCGTTATCTCGTAAGACAGGGTTCGGCACTATATTCACTCGCTTCAATGTACCACCTCCATGTACCAGACACGGCGGCGTCACACCCTAAAATATAAGGGGAGCCATAAAACACGAGTGATTAGATGGTGCTGCTGGAGAGAATTGAACTCTCGACCTCTCCCTTACCAAGGGAGTGCTCTACCTCTGAGCTACAGCAGCATCGTGGGCGGGTGATTAGACTCAAACGAAACGCGGCGCAAGGGTGTCTGGACGGTTTTTTTCGCCTCCTGTAGAGAAAGACCATGGCAGACAAAGATACACCTAAAAAACACGGCAAATCCGGTGATACGCGGGAAGAGCGGCTGAAAGCAGCACTCAAGGCCAACATGGCTCGGCGCAAGGCGCAGGCCAAGGCGCGGGCGGCCTCGGATGACAAAGCCGACAAGGACGAAGGATAAGAGCAGATGGATTCGATTCTGGTGACGGGCAACGGGCCGCTGAACGGTCAGATACCGATTGCGGGGGCCAAGAACGCGTGCCTGACGCTGATGCCTGCGACGCTACTCAGCGAAGAACCGCTGACGCTGACCAATGCGCCACGCCTCAGCGATATCAAGACCATGACAGCGCTGCTGCAATCGCTGGGGGCCGAGGTGTCCGCGCTGCAGGACGGTCAGGTGATCGCGATGTCCAGCCATGATCTGACCAGCCAGACGGCGGATTATGACATCGTGCGCAAGATGCGGGCCTCAAATCTGGTGCTGGGGCCGTTGCTGGCGCGTTTCGGGCAGGCGGTCGTGTCGCTGCCGGGTGGCTGCGCCATTGGCGCGCGACCGATGGATTTGCATGTCGAAGGGCTCGAGGCTCTGGGCGCCGAGATCGAACTGAAAGACGGGTATCTGCACGCCAAGGCCCCGGGCGGGCTGAAAGGCGCGGTGCATGAGATGCGCTTTGCCTCGGTCGGGGCGACCGAGAACATCGTCATGGCTGCAACCTTGGCCAAAGGCACCACTGTCCTGAAGAACGCTGCGCGCGAGCCCGAGATTGTCGATCTGGTGGAGTGTTTGCGCAAGATGGGCGCTCAGATATCGGGTGAAGGGACATCGACGATCGAAATTCAGGGCGTCGACCGCCTGCACGGTGCCACCCATCAGGTGGTGACGGACCGGATTGAGCTGGGCACCTATATGCTGGCCCCTGCGATCTGCGGTGGCGAGGTAGAACTGCTGGGCGGGCGCATGTCGCTGGTCAGTTCCTTCGTGGAAAAACTCGAAGCCGCAGGCGTCAGCGTTTCGGAAACCGAAAAGGGCCTGAAAGTTGCGCGCAAGAATGGCCGCGTGCAGGCCGTGGACGTGGTCACCGAACCGTTCCCGGGCTTTCCGACCGACCTGCAGGCGCAGATGATGGCGCTAATGTGTACGGCCGAAGGGACCTCGGTTCTGGAGGAGCGCATTTTCGAAAATCGCTTCATGCACGCGCCGGAACTGACCCGCATGGGTGCGCAGATCGAGGTGCATGGCGGGACGGCCACGGTCACCGGGGTTGAGCAGCTGAAAGGCGCGCCGGTTATGGCCACAGATCTGCGGGCTTCGGTCTCGTTGATTCTGGCGGGTCTTGCGGCAGAAGGGGAGACTACGGTCAGCCGGGTCTATCATCTGGACCGCGGATATGAGCATGTGGTGCGCAAACTGGAAGGCGTAGGTGCCAAAATCGAACGGATCAAAGGCGAATGACAGACGCAAGTTTTGAAGACGGCCGCGAAGCGCCGCTGAATCTGGGCGCCGAAGACGGCGATGACCTGCAGGTGATCTCATCGCTTGCGCAGGATGCGGTGTTCCCAGTGACCGAGATGAAGTGGCAACCCTCGCAGCGCCGTTTCGGGCTGTTGCTGAACCGCTTTAGGTGGGAGGACAAGGATGCCGCCACGCGCCGCGACCGCCCATTTGAGCGCGTGCAGTCGGTTCTGGTGTTCGACTCGGTGTTGTCGGTCGCCAGTCAGGGTATCGACCGCCGCGACACGGATATGGTGATGTCGCTGCTCTCGGTCGATTTCGAGGCGGGCGAGGACGGCGCGGGACAGATCCTGTTGACCCTTGCGGGCGACGGCGCGATCCGCCTGACGGTCGAGGCAATTGAAGCCACCCTGAAAGACGTGACGCGCCCCTATCAGGCTCCCTCGGGCCAGGCACCGCATCATCCAGAATAAACGCGGCATATCGCAGGCCTTCTCCGGACCCGCCTCGGGTCTGGAGCTGCGCCGTGCGACCGTGTTCGATGTGTTCCAGATCAGCCAGGTGTTGATCCGCTCGATCACCCATCTCTGCGCGGCGGATCACCACAAAGACCCCGAACTTGTGGCGTTGTGGACCGCCAACAAAGACCCGCAGTCCGTTCGCGGGTGGATACAAAGCGGCTCGGATATCTGGGTGGCTGAGCTAGCCGGGCAGATCGTGGCCGTCGGCGGGCTGCGCCACGGTTCGATGATCTCACTGCTCTATGTCGATCCCGGCCATGTGCGGCGTGGTATCGGGCGGGCCCTTTTGGCCCGGCTGGAGCAGGAGCTAGCGGATCAGGGCTGTGCGCAGGCCTATCTGGATGCAACCCACACAGCACGGGCTTTCTACCTCAGATATGGCTGGGTTTGGGCGGGCGATGTGGAAGAGTGGCACGGGATGACCCAATTCCCCCTGCGCAAATCGCTGCACCTGGCCGAGAAGGGTTGAGACCAACCCTTACGGGCGATATGTCCCCGTGAAACGCTCCGGAGTGCCAGATCATGCCCGTTTTCCACGACACCACCTCGCCCGATTTTGAGGCTGCCTTTCAAACGCTGCTATCGGCCAAGCGCGAAGACAGCCCGGATGTGGATGCCGTGGTGGCCGGGATCATCGACGATGTCCGCAGCCGTGGCGATGCGGCGGTGATCGAGCTGACCGCAAAATTCGACCGGCTGGAACTGACGCCCGAGACACTGGCCTTTTCGGCTGACGAAATTGCCGAAGCCGTCGAACAGGTGACCCCCGAAGACGGCGCCGCGCTGGAACTGGCGGCAGAGCGCATCCGCGCCTATCACGAAAAGCAGATGCCCGAAGACCACCAGTGGACCGATGAGACCGGGGCGACGCTCGGCTGGCGCTGGTCGGCCGTCTCGGCGGCGGGTCTCTACGTGCCTGGCGGTTTGGCCTCCTACCCCTCATCCGTTTTGATGAACGCGATTCCGGCCAAGGTGGCAGGGGTTGAGCGGTTGGCCATCGTCGTGCCTACGCCCGACGGGCAGGCAAACCCGCTGGTCCTGCTGGCCGCGCAACTGTCCGGTGTGGATGAGATCTACCGTATCGGCGGCGCGCAAGCCGTCGCCGCGCTGGCCTATGGCACCGAAACCATCGCTCCGGTCGACAAGATCACCGGCCCGGGCAATGCCTTTGTCGCTGCCGCAAAACGCCGGGTGTTCGGCAAGGTCGGGATCGACATGATCGCGGGTCCTTCGGAGATTCTCGTGATCGCCGACAAGGACAATGAGCCCGACTGGATCGCGCTGGACCTGCTTAGCCAGGCCGAACATGATGAAAGCGCGCAGTCGATCCTGATCACGGATGATGCCGGATTTGGTCAAGCCGTGGCGCTGGCCGTCGAAAAACGACTTGATACCCTACAGCGCCGCGCCATCGCCGGCGCCAGCTGGCGGGACTTTGGCGCGATCATCACCGTGCGCGATCTGGATGAGGCCGCCGCGCTGTCGAACCGCATCGCACCGGAACACTTGGAACTATGCGTGGCCGACCCGGTCGCGCTGAGCGCCAAGACCATCCACGCAGGCGCGATTTTCCTTGGACAGTACACTCCGGAAGCCATCGGAGACTATGTCGGCGGCCCCAACCATGTGCTTCCCACGGCACGGTCGGCGCGGTTCTCATCCGGCCTCAGCGTGATGGATTTCCTCAAGCGTACCACCCTCAGCCAGATGACCCCCGAAGCGCTGCGCGCGATCGGCCCTGCGGCTGAGACATTGGCGCAGTCGGAAAGCCTCGAAGCGCATGGTTTGTCCGTCACCGCACGTCTGAACCGGCTGAACGGCTGATGGGACGCAAAGATCGCCAGCTTGTGGCGTTTCTGTGCGTTGCCCATTGAAATTCATTGTTATAGGTCTGAGCAGACGTGAAGGATGTGACTGTTAAAATGACCCGTATCTCGCATATCGAACTGGATGACCGGAACCTGCCCCCGCCGACCCCTGAGATCGAGCAGGAGCGCAAGGTCGCCATCTATGATCTGCTTGAGGAGAACAGCTTTGACCTGCCTCAGCGGGATGATCGCGCCATTCCCGACGGCCCCTATCACCTGCAGCTTTCGATCCGCGACAAACGACTGGTCTTTGATATCAGCACCGAAGACAGCCAGAAGGCAGCTGAATTCCACCTGTCCCTCGGGCCGTTCCGACAGGTGGTGAAGGACTATTTCCAGATCTGCCAAAGCTATTTCGACGCGGTCAAATCTCTGCCGCCCAGCCAGATCGAAACCATCGACATGGCCCGGCGCGGTATTCACAACGAAGGCAGCCGGGTTCTGCAGGAACGGCTGGAAGGCAAGGCCGACGTAGACACCGACACCGCCCGACGCCTGTTCACGCTGATCTGCGTGCTACATTTCGGAGGCTAACGGGTGACGCCTCTGCCGCAGTCCATTCTGTTCTGTTGCGACCACAACTCGGTTCGGTCTCCGATGGCCGAAGGCATCATGAAAAAGTTCTACGGCACCGGCACCTATGTGCAGTCCGCCGGCGTCCGCAACGATCTGGATATTGACGGCTTCTGCATCGCAGTCTGTCAGGAAATGGGCGTTGAGCTGTCCCGCCACCGCACCCGATCCTTTGACGAGATGCAGGAATGGGGTGACGATCTCAGCTCGTTCGATCTGATCGTCGCTTTGTCCCCGGCCAGTCAGCGCAAAGCGCTGGAGTTGACCCGGATTTTCCACCTCGATGTCGATTATTGGCCAATAATGGACCCTACCGGGATGGGCGAGACACGGGAATCAAAGCTACATCACTACCGACAGACCCGCGATCAGATCATCAAGCATCTGAAAGACCGCTGGGGCGAACCAACGGAGTGACCCATGAACCAGACCGTGAAGACCTATTTCGACGCCTTCAACGCCGGTGATGTCGATGGCATGCTGGCCTGTCTGTCCGATGACGTGGCCCATCATGTGAACGAAGGCCAGATCCGCGTCGGCAAAGAGAAATTCGCAGCTTTCTGCGCTCATATGAACCGCTGCTACAAAGAGAACCTGACCGATATCGTGGTGTTCGATGCCCAAGGTGGCACCCGCGCTGGGGCCGAGTTCATCGTCAACGGCACCTATCTGGAAACCGATGAGGGCCTGCCCGAGGCGCATGGACAGACCTACCGCCTGCCTGCAGGCTCGTTCTTTGACCTGCATGACGGCAAGATCACCCGCGTCACCACCTTCTATAACCTTGCAGACTGGACCAAACAGGTCTCGAATGGCTGAGGTTACATCCGTCCGCCCCCTGATCGGTGCAGCCCTCGAGGCCGCTCTGGACGACGTCGCGCGACTGCGGATCGAGGTGTTTCGGGCCTGGCCTTACCTCTATGATGGCGATCTGGAATACGAGCGCAGCTACCTGCAATCCTATCGCGACAGCGACAAGGCCATCGTTGTCGGCGCCTTCGACAATGACCACCTGATCGGAGCGTCGACGGGCGCGCCGTTGACCGACCACGCCGACGATTTTGCCGCCGCGTTTAAAAGTACAAGCCTGGACCTGTCACAGATTTTCTACTGTGCCGAATCCGTCCTTCTGTCCGACTACCGAGGTCAAGGCGTCGGTCACAAATTCTTCGATCAGCGCGAAGCCCACGCCCGCGCGCAGGGTTTCACCAAATGCGCCTTCTGCAGCGTCCAACGCCCGGCAGATCACCCAATGCGGCCCGAATCCTATCACCCACTTGATACGTTCTGGAGATCCCGCGGCTACGAACCATTACCCGGAGCCATCGCTCAATTCTCGTGGAAAGATGTCGGGGACGAGGGCGAGACACTCAAGCCATTGCAGTTTTGGATCCGGGATTTGTCAGCATGAGCCTTGCCGGCAGTCTCCGGTGCCATACCCAATCAACGCAGGCTTAAACTGCAGCCACGTTCTGAGAAAGTCCTGTAAGACCAGCGAGGCAAAGTTCTCAACCTTGACGCCTTCGACTGATTAGACCGTATTTCACGGCCCAGCCGCGGAGTGACCTGGTCTTGCGCTTTTTCGGGACCACGCTGTCTTTGCTCTGGGCGCCGCCTTTGCGATTGAACTCATAGACGTCAATGACACGTTCCGCGCAGCCGCAGGCCTCACCCATGCCGACCTTGGCGAAATAGAACTTCTCGAAGCTTTCAGGTTTTTGCATGGTGCCCTCCGGGTGCGATTAAACCACATGGGCCTTAGACCTCCAATTCACTTTGTCGTCGTTTTGTCCGACTGAAAGGTTGGGCCTGTACATGCCCAGCAATCGTCACTTAGTGTCCCGGCAAATCAGTATCGAAGGACAGATTCATGAGAGTCGCCACCTCCGCCTATGACCTCGATTGGCTCGACAGTTGGGCGCAATACGAGGACAAGCTGAACGCCTGGGTGGCGCAGGCCGCCGGGAACGGGGCCGAGTTGCTGGTCTTTCCCGAATACGGCGCAATGGAACTTTCGACACTGGACGGGGCCGACGTGGCGGTTGATCTGGAGCGGTCGATTCAGGCGGTCTCGGACCGGATAGAAGATGTGCAGAACCTGCACCAGCGCTTGGCGAAGGAATACAAGACGTACATCCTAGGGGCTTCGGCCCCAGTCGCAACAGGTGCAGGGCGTCCGGTGAACCGGGCGGAACTTTATGCGCCAGATGGCCGTCAGGACCATCAGGACAAGCAGATCATGACCCGGTTCGAGCGCGAACAATGGGACATCGCCCCCGGCGGCCCTCTTAAACTGTTCGACACGGCATTGGGCAAGATCGGCGTACTGATCTGCTATGACAGCGAATTCCCCCTGCTAGGCCGCGCCCTGAGCGATGCGGATCTGATCCTTGTCCCCTCCTGTACCGAAGCGTTAGCGGGGTATTGGCGCGTGCGCATCGGGGCGATGTCGCGTGCCTTGGAAAATCAATGCGTTACGGTCATGGCGTCCTTGGTGGGGAACAATGAATGGTCCGAGGCCGTGGATATGAACACCGGCACAGGCGGCATTTTTGGCCCGCCTGACAAGGGCTTTCCACAAACCGGCGTTCTGGCCGAAGGGGTGTTGAACCAACCGGGCTGGACCTATGCCGATATCGACCTGAGCGCTATCGCCGATGTCCGCGCCGAAGGGCATGTCCTGAATCGAACCCACTGGGACGAGCAATCCCCCCGAGTCGAATCTGTCACATTCTCCGCGCTTTAATGATTCCGCCCTTGAAATAAGGGAAAAATAGGCTCATTTAAGCGCACATCCTCGCAGATTCTGCGAGTGCAACGTAATGATGGAGACAACATGGCCAAGGAAGATACGCTCGAATTTCCCGGTGTCGTGAAGGAACTCCTGCCTAATGCGACGTTTCGGGTCGAGCTGGAAAACGGCCATGAGATCATCGCACATACGGCAGGCAAGATGCGCAAGAACCGCATCCGTGTTCTGGCCGGCGACAAAGTTCAGGTCGAGATGACCCCTTACGATCTGACCAAGGGTCGGATCAACTACCGCTTCAAGTAACGCCCTACCTCATGGCGTTTATCCTCGGATCGGGCAGCCCAAGGCGGCTGGACCTGCTGGCGCAGCTTGGCGTGCAGCCCGATGCCGTGCGCCCTCCTGACATTGACGAAACGCCTTTGAAGGGTGAGCTTCCGGTTCCCTATTGCAGCCGTATTGCGCGCGAAAAAGCGCAGGCAGTTCAGGCGGATAGTGCAGATATTGTCCTGTGCGCGGACACCACGGTGGCGCTGGGGCGCCGCATTCTGGGCAAACCCGAAAACGCAGGCGAAGCGGCCGAGTTTCTGCATGCTCTGTCCGGACGTCGGCACCGGGTCGTGACATCGGTCGCGGTGCGCTGCGGAGACCGTGTGTTGCAGCGTGACGTGGTCTCTCAGGTCAAGATGAAACGCTTGTCGGATGTCGAGGTGAACGCCTATCTTTCGACAGATGACTGGCAAGGCAAGGCGGGTGGTTATGCCATCCAAGGCCCGGCCGGGGCGTTCATTCCCTGGATTTCCGGATCGTTCACCGGCATCGTGGGCCTGCCCCTGTCCGAGACCGCCGCACTTTTGCAGGCAATCGGCTACCCATTGTACAGAGAGGCGCAATGAAAGGCCGCACAATCGTTTTGGACCATATCGAGGGCCGCGAAGCAGCCGCGTTTATGGTCGACGGCAAGCTCGACGATTTTCTGATCGCCGGAGACGCGCCACCCCCCGGTACGATCTACCGCGCGCGCGCAGATCGCCCGGTCAAAGGCCAAGGCGGCATGTTCCTCACCACTCCGGACGGGCCAGCCTTTCTGCGTCAGGTCAAGGGCCTCGCGCCCGGAGCGCTTCTGCTGGTGCAGGTGACAGGTTTTGCCGAACCCGGCAAAGCCGTTCCGGTCACCGACCGCGTTCTGTTTAAAAGCCGCTATGCGATTGTCACACCCGAAGCTCCGGGCCTGAACATCTCGCGCAGCATCAAGGATGAGGATGAGCGCGACCGCCTGCTGGAAATCGCCCACGAGGTCATGGGTGACAGCGCCTATGGCCTGATTCTGCGGTCATGCTGTGTTGGTGCGGATGCGGATGACATCGCCGAAGATATCGGCGCCATGCTGACACAGGCCGAACAGGTCCTGAACGATCCGGGTACCGAGCCTGAAACCCTGGCCGAGGGTGACGGCCCACATATCCTGGCCTGGCGAGATTGGACTGACCCAGCGGATGTCGTGACCGAGGCCGGTGGGTTCGAACATCACGGCGTTCTGGACGCGCTGGACATTGCCCGCGGAATTGCCGAGCCTTTGCCGGGTGGAGGGCATCTATACATCGAACCCACCCGCGCGCTTATTGCGGTGGATGTGAATACCGGAGCCGACACTTCGCTCGCCGCTGGCACAAAGGCCAATTTCGCCTGCGCCAAGACCCTTCCTCGCGCCCTGAGGGTTCGTGGTTTGGGCGGGCAAATCACGATCGACATGGCCCCGATGCCCAAGAAAGACCGTCGCGGTCTGGAGCAAGCCCTACGCGCCGCGTTCAAGACGGACGGGATCGAAACGACGCTCGCAGGCTGGACACCACTGGGCCATTTCGAGTTGCAACGCAAACGAGGGCGTATCCCTCTAAGTGAGGTGCTCGGATGACTTGCCCGATCTGTCAGGAAAAGACGGTTTCCAAATACCGCCCGTTCTGTTCCAAACGCTGTGCGGATCTGGATCTGGCGAAGTGGCTGAACGGATCCTACGCCGTGCCCTCGCAGCGCGAAGAGGACATCGAGGACACGATTTCCGAACCCGAAGACATCCCCCGCCGTCCACACTGAAAAAATGTCAAAAAGCCTCTGGACACTGCTTGGTGCAAGTCATAGAAGGCCTCCACCCAATGGCAATTGCCATTCCCGTGCCCGGGTAGCTCAGGGGTAGAGCAGTGGATTGAAAATCCTCGTGTCGGTGGTTCGATTCCGCCCCCGGGCACCATTTATACTTTCAGCAGCATCCAGCACTGTCCGATATTTTCGGTAATGCCATGATTTTGCTACATTCTGAGTCCAGCGTCGTTCAGGTGATTCCGGGGGCAGTCAGACGATCTGGGGGTATTTCCGGGGGTATTTTCAAAACCACATTAATTCGATTCCTGTTCCCATGCCACTGACCGATACAGCCATCCGAAACACCGCAAGCCGCGAAAAACCTTACAAAATATTCGATGGGGGTGGTTTGCACCTGCTGATCAATCCGGGTGGGTCCAGGCTCTGGCGACTCAAGTACCGGTTTGGGGGTAGAGAAAAGCTCCTGTCTCTGGGTCCTTACCCCCTCGTCAGCCTCAAACTTGCACGCGAAAAACGTGATGCCGCGAAGTTGCTTTTGCTGGAAGACAAAGACCCGGGAGAGGAGCGGAAACTGGCACGGATTGAGGCCGAACGGGAACGCGCAGTGACCTTTGGCGTGGTGGCCCGGGAGTATGTCGCAAAGCTCGAAAAAGAAGGACGGGCGCCAGCTACTTTGAAGAAGCTGAACTGGCTCGTCAGTCAGACTGAGCCGATGCTTTCAGAGCGCCCTGTTGCGCAGATAGAGACCCCGGATGTTCTGCGCCTGCTACGGCAGGTTGAGAGCAAAGGGACGTATGAAACGACCAGCCGGCTCAGGAGTACGATCGGCTCGGTGTTTCGATATGCAATTGCGACCGGGCGGGCGCATAAAGATCCCACAGAGGCGCTGAAGGGCGCGCTTGTCCGTCCACAGGTGCGTTCCAGATCAGCGATTCTTGATCCGAAAGAGCTTGGCCTGCTTCTGAACCGGATCGATGCTTTCTCGGGTCAGCCTGCGACAAAACATGCGCTGCATCTGCTTGCCCTTCTGGCCCCACGCCCCGGAGAGCTCAGACTGGCGACATGGGATGAATTTGAGCGTCAGGAGGCGACATGGCGTGTCCCGGCGGAACGAATGAAAATGCGCCGCCCTCACCGTGTTCCGTTGCCACGGCAGGCGCTGGATCAGCTGAAAGAGCTGCACTGGCATACGGGAACAAGTGACTATCTTTTCCCCTCCGCGCGCTCCTGGAAGAAACCCATGTCGGAAAACACTCTGAACGCTGCACTCCGACGGATGGGGTACTCGTCCGATCAGATAACCGCACACGGCTTCAGAGCAACGTTCAGCACCTTCGCAAACGAGAGCGGCCTGTGGGCTGCAGACGCGGTTGAACGCGCTCTGGCCCATGTTGAGGGCAACGACGTGCGACGCGCCTATGTTCGGGGAGAACACTGGGAGGAGCGTATTCGGATGGCGGATTGGTGGGCTGAAAAACTCGACCAGCTTCGAACTGATGCGGCGGAGCAGTGACGTGGTTCGGATTGCAGATCTGATTACGGCCGATGACTGGATTACAAGTGAGGCTTTTGAGCGCGTTCTGGAAAAGACCTGCGAAATCGTCAGGCACCGGCTAAGGTCGCCGAAGAAAGTCTTTCCTGCCTCGTTTAGTGCTGAGGTATCGGAAAGAGCGCGGCGCGCTCTTAACGAAACTGTCGCGATTTCGATGCAAGGGCACTTCAAACAGGCTTTGGGCCTCAATGAGAAAAAGTTCTTTGCAGACGCTGCCGCCGCCCTCAGGTACTTTGACGTAGTCGAAAGGTTGAACAAGCTTGGTTTCGAGTACAGGACTGCTGGCGATGAACTCAGACAGCAACTCGAAGAGACAATCTCAAGGTTTAAGCGTTCGGAAGAGTTGAACGAAAAGCTTCCGCAGAAGTGGTGGGAGGCGAACTTTTATCCGGAGACTCTGGGCTTGTATGCGGCTTTATTTCATGAAGAACCAACGCCAACATTCAATCCGGGCACAAAAACTGAGCTTAGCGCGGCCGTCATGTTTGTGAGAGAAATTTTATACGAAGTAAAATTGTCCAGGAATGCGGAGACTCTGTTCGTGGTCTCGGAAATTGAGGGGGTTAACATGGAGGACTGGCAGTTCCACTCGATGGTAGCCCTCCGAAAAAAGATAAACGAATGGAAAAACAGTGTTTCAAGCACTGACGGCAAAAAGCTCTGGGAAGTGAACTGCAGGTTTTATGAGTCCCAGATTTGGCAAGGCTGTCAATAAACACCAAATTTCGCAAACCTCTGAACCCGGTGATTTTTTTTTGTTCGCACGTTCCTGCACAATGATCTCCACAGCTGACCGGCATGCCCCGGTCCTGAACAACAGGAGACAAAGAATGCAGGCTCAATCACCCGAAAACGATCGAAGCTGGAGCGACGTTGTTCCAGGCGGGCAAATGCTCCGTCCGCAGGAGGTCGTTTCCCGCGTCGGACTTTCCCGAAGTCAGATTTACCAGATGATCTCAGAAGGACGTTTTCCGCCGTTTATCAAACTCAGTGAACGCGCTTCAGCAATGCCAGAAACTTGGCTGGACGCGTTTGTACAGGACCGAGCGAGGGCTTTGTGTGAGAAAGGGCAACTGAAATGATGACCCATCTTCCGGAAATTCCCTCAGAATACTGGGACACTTACGAGATAGCTCGCACAGAGCAGCTGGTCTATTTCGGCTGGAACAGCCGTAAGGCTTTGGAATTTGCGCAGACCGAGGTAGCCGCTCGAAAAAAAATTGAGGAAGAGTGGGGAGCGCAATACGCGATATTTGCCGTGTTGAAACGACCGGAATTCCCACTCGCTGTAAAGGACTCGTATTTTCTCAGACCTCTGACTGAACGGCCCTTTGATCACGTTGTCGACGACGGTCTCTGATTTACAAAAAAACAGCCTGCGGTGTTTTCCTTATGAGGAGGACACTGCATCGGGAACAACAAGAAGTTTGCAGACTACGCGGATCTGATTTCTACCCCACAGCCAAAAGACGACGTAAGTCACCGGCGGTGAAAGAAAGGTGTGCGCGCAACCCTCAAAATAGGCAAGCCAATGAAGACGCTGAAAAAAGCGGTGGATTACGAGGACTCGATAGTCCGTCAAAACCCTCTCGACATTCCTATACACGTTACGGTGTTTGCCAACCGACGTGCACTCAGAATGAAGGAAGGCACGATGTCTGTCAGGGAGCTGGCGGCGCGTATAGCGAACAATGTGCACCAGTCCAAAGACGGCATGCGTCATATAAAGCTGGCGCGGTTCTCCGGTGAAAAAACGGAGCGCGGATCATACCGGCACAACAGCGCGCTTTTGGCGGTGTCCGGGATTGAGTGCGACTATGATGCCGGTGAGATGTCAGTTGAAGAAGCAGCTGTTGCCCTGGAAGATGCGGGCGTAGCCGCGTTTATCTATACAACCCCGTCTCATCAGCAGGATGAAAACGGTAACCGCTGGCGCATTCTCTGCCCGTTTTCGCAGGAAATTACTCCAGCTGAGCGCGCTCCAATGGTCGCTCGCATTAACGGACTTCTGGGTAATGTGCTGGCACGAGAGTCATTTACTGCCTCTCAGTCATTCGCGTTCGGAGCGGTTGCGGGCAAGCCGCCACCTGTGGCCCGAACGGTCAATGGTCGCTTTTTAGATCTCTGTACTGACCTCGATGAATGCGCGATCGGTACAACCAGACTGAAAGAGAACACGCCCGGTGTCGCCATCGATCTATCGGGTGATGCCTGGAAGACCGCACAGGCCGCTCGAATGCTGGATAGTGCCGCCGAACGGCTTTCGAAGACCGAAGCCGCGAGGAATGCAAGTCTTTGTCGGGAGGCCTATCTGGCCGGGGGCCTCCTCGCTAACCGCCTCGTTACGCGGGATCAGGTTACAGAGGCTTTCCTGCCGGCCATGGTGGAAAACGGATATCTTCAGGACCACGCTGGCGGAAATGAAGCCGAGGTAGAACGGATCATCGACGCTCAACTTAAGGCAGGCGTAAGGAAGCCATTTGATCCGGCTGTAGGAGATGAAGAATGGGACGATGACACTGCACCGCTGAGCAGCATGAGCATTGCAGAGCTTCTGGGTGAAGACCCGGTGATCAGTAAAGCTGAGGATCGGGAGGCTGGCTTCCTGGAAGCAGCAAGCATTTTTGATGGCGTAGTCGTGCCTGCGCGTGAGTGGATGGTTCCGGCTCTTATCCCTCATCGCACGGTGTCGCTGCTAGGCGGTGACGGCGGAACCGGAAAATCACTTCTTGCCTTGCAGCTTGCCGTGGCGGCCGCCACAGGGATCGACTGGATCGGACACACCGTGCAGCGCCCTGGTCCAGTGGTCTATATTTCTGCTGAAGACGAACGGGATGAATTGCACCGTCGCATGGCGTCGGTAACGGAAGCTTTCGGTATCTCGTTTTCCGACCTGCCGGATCTCTTGTTCCGATCTTTGGCAGGAGAGGGGGCCATTCTGGCGGACCTGGACCGGCGAAGTGGAAAGATGCGCCGGACCAACATTTTCAAGAAACTGGAGACAGCCATTTCAAGTGCAAGCCCCGGACTTGTCGTCCTCGACACCCTTGCCGATCTGCATAGTGGTGATCAAAATGATCAAAGCCATGCGAGGCAGTTCATCACCCTATTGAGGGGACTTTGTGTTCGTTACAATTGCACCGTCCTCTTGCTCGCTCACCCCTCTCTATCGGGTATTACATCCGGGACCGGAACCGGCGGATCCATGGCATGGAACAACTCGGTTCGCTCTCGTCTGTATCTTCGCCGGGTTAAAGAAAACGGCTGCGAATCCGACGCTGATGCTCGCATCCTTGAAACGATGAAATCGAACTACGGCAGAATTGGTGGTCAGATTACACTGCGGTGGCGGAACGGCGTGTTCGATGCAGTATCTGAAGACGATGAAGCTGAGTTGCAGGTAAAGGCTGAGATGGCGTTTCTTCGGTTGCTGGATGAAGCTACGGAAGCCGGTCAGAGAGTTTCTCCCTACACCGGTGCCAATTACGCGCCCGCCCTGTTCGAGGCGCAAGCAAAAACGATGGGAATCGGCAAATCGCGCCTCGTGCAAGCCATGAAGGAATTGCTCCAGGACGAGCGGTTGTCAGCTGAGAAGTTTGGGCCGCCTTCGCGACAGACGACACGGCTGGTCAGGAGCCACGGAGGTTTCACAGGTGGCTAGAAACTTCAAAGGAAACTGAAAACGGACCGGAGTTCAAACGTGTTTCAAACCCCCAAATCAGCATTCTAACGCCCTTAATTCGGGCTTCGAACACCTCTGATATAGCCGTCATTTAGCCTGCAAACGGGTTCAGGCGGGCCTGTTCAAACACTACCCCCCTACGGGGGGTGACGGGCCCCTTAAGGCGGGGCCGCTGTCCCCGCAGGGGGCGGGAAAACCTGACACCTGAGCTTGAGAAACAGATCTCAGAGTGGTGGGGAACCTGTTCAGGCGTGTGGTTCGGATTGGCTGCAACGGTCGCTGTAAAAACAGACGCAATCAGACTGCGAAGTATAAGGTCCCGACTGTGCAGAACGCGATCAATTGAAACGGGTCCCATCTGGTTACTATTCAATAACGCGGGTGGCGCTGAGCCCGGTGTTCAAGAATTTTTGGAAGCCAGTATGAGACACCCGTTCTGATCGGTTTACGCAGAGCCTTTCTGAGCCGGTACTGTTTACCGATTCGAGCTGAGGAATGAGTTCGGCTCAGACGCGTTGCCGTGAGATGAAATCTGGCCCACCCAGCAGCAAATTCGTATGTTTTGTTGCCGGGTGTTCAGGCGCTGGTTTGATCCAGAGACGCACTGTTTAACGTATTGTCCGCCACCTGGATGCAGTGGTGCAAGATGAAATTTGCACCAGATGTACGCACTATGTTCTTGCGAAGCGGGTCGCCTCCCGACATAATGACAGAAAAATACCCAGGGTGTGAGCAGCAATGACAGACTTCGGAATCCTTTTGCAAAAAGCAGGCTATTCGGTCCCGGAAGCTGCTGAATACCTCGAGTATTCTGAAGGTCATATTTATCGGTGGATCAGGGGTGAAGAAAAGCCGCGAGAAAGCGTCACTCGCTTGCTGGAGCTGGAGATTAAAGCCCGACGCCCTGTCAGCGGAGCGGGCGATTTTAGCTTCATTGATCTCTTCGCTGGCATCGGTGGATTGCGAAAGGCGATGGAAGGCGCGGGGGGACGCTGCGTCTTTACGTCTGAGTGGGACAAGTTCGCTCAACAGACCTACCTGGCGAATTTTGCTGATAACAGGCCGATCGCCGGTGATATCCGCGAGGTTGATGCAGCGGCGATCCCGGGCCACGACGTTCTTGTAGCCGGGTTCCCATGCCAGCCCTTCTCAATTGCCGGTGTTTCCAAGAAAAATGCTTTGGGACGCGCCCACGGGTTTGAAGATGAAACACAAGGAACTCTTTTTTTTGATGTGCTTCGGGTTTTGAAGCATCATCGCCCGGTCGCATTTCTGCTGGAGAATGTAAAAAACCTGAGAAGTCACGATAAAGGCAGAACCTTCAAGGTCATCTGCCGCAAGCTGACCGAAGAACTGGGTTATACTCTGCATACGCAGGTCATAGATGCCGCTCATTTTGTCCCGCAACATCGCCAGAGAATCGTATTGGTTGGTTTCCGATCCGAAGTCTCATTCTCTTTCGAAGATCTGTTCCTGCCCCCGCGTGGGCATAAGAGAATGCGTGATATCTTTCACCCGCAGAACGGCACAGAACAACCCGAAGGGCATTTTACTGTCGGCTGTGATGCAGTTGTCAGCGACAAATATACGCTCTCAGACAAGTTGTGGGATTACCTACAAAGATATGCCGCAAAACATAAGGCCGCAGGGAATGGCTTTGGTTTTGGGTTGGTAGATGGCGACAGCATCTCGAGGACATTGTCCGCTCGTTATTACAAAGACGGTTCGGAAATACTGGTGAGCCGCGGCGAAGGAGAGAACCCACGCCGGCTCACACCACGCGAATGCGCGAGGCTCATGGGATATAGCGATGAATTCCGAATTCCGGTGTCCGATACTCAGGCTTACAAGCAATTCGGTAACTCAGTCGCCGTACCGGTTTTTGCTGAGGTTGCACGGCTAATGCGCCCGCATATTCTGTCCCAGCTGGAAATAAGGGCAGAGGCTGGACGCAAAGTTGGCTGACGTACATGACAAGGCAACCCGCAGCCGCAATATGGCGGCAATTCGGGGGGTAAACACAAATCCGGAAATGTTGATCCGCCGTGGGCTTCATGCCTGTGGTTTGCGCTACCGACTGCACGACCGGAAATTGCCCGGGCGACCGGACCTGGTCTTCCCAAAGTTTCGCTGCGTTCTATTTGTCCACGGGTGTTTTTGGCATGGCCACAATTGCCATCTGTTTAAATGGCCGAGAACACGGGAAAAATTTTGGCGTGAAAAGATCGGGACCAATGTTGCACGCGACAAACGCGTCATAGAGGCTCTGCACAAAGCCGGGTGGCGCATCGGAACCGTCTGGGAATGCGCTTTAAAGGGCCGTCGGCGCCGACCTCTCGGGGAGATACTTGATGCCGTATTGGAATGGCTTGAGGAACACGAAGGTGACCTGAAACTTGAGGCACTGCCTGACGATCATGCTTCGGTGAGGAACTGATGCAGTTCGGCGTACTATCAGATCTGTTTGACGGGGCCGGAGCCAAAGTTCTCACCGCAAATGAACTGGCAAAACAGCACGAGTTTCAGGGCGTAAAGAGTTTCAAAGCATTTCTCGGGGAATCGGACGAAAAACTCGAAATGGCGGCAGATTTCTTTTGGGTTACAGATGAACTGGACAGACCAACTGAACCTGTCCGATCGTTCTGCACCTGGAGTGACGTGAGGCGCGATGATGAAAAGCGATCAGCAGAATA
The DNA here is from genome assembly GCF_056539825.1 of Ruegeria sp. B10. NCBI lineage: Bacteria > Pseudomonadati > Pseudomonadota > Alphaproteobacteria > Rhodobacterales > Roseobacteraceae > Ruegeria > Ruegeria sp. B10. The sequence continues at coordinate 157,763 of NZ_JBQFVP010000012.1, read as the reverse complement.
CCATCTTTACTACTCTGCTGATGCTCGTCCGGTTGTGCGGTCCGCAAAGGCGGGAGATCAACTGATAATCGCACGTCGTAAAGACAGTGGGCTCCTGGTAGTTTTAGCGCCCCAGGGTTCCACAATCGGCCAGCAACTGCTCTGGCTGTTCGGGCTGGAGCTGAATGATGGCCGGTCAGTCGCCAGGCGGATTGATCATAACAGCAACATCGAACTTGGGTACCCGGCGCGAAGCGTTCTGTCAGAGCTTGGCATCACTGTGGAGGAACCCGAACCTGATGCGTTCGATTTACTGATCAAAAAGTTTGGGCGAGAATTTCCCGGAACCATTCCTTTTTCGGTATTCGCTCGGGAAACGTTACCAGAGATTGATCCTCTGGCGGACCCTGACGGTGCACTGGTCGCCTGGATGGAGCATGAAGAAGCTTTGTTCCGGCATTTGGAACGCGAAATTGTTTCAACCCGGTTGAAATCAGGTTTTAGTACTGCTGAAGAAGCCGATGTCGATGAGTTTTTGAGCTTTTCTCTGAGTGTGCAGAACCGGAGAAAATCGCGGGCTGGCTACGCATTTGGTCACCATGTAGAAGCGGTTCTCCATGTGCACGGTATGAGCTATACACGTGAGGCCACGACTGAGAAACGTCATGCTGCGGATTTTTTGTTTCCCGGCGAGGAAGAATACGCCGACAACCAGTTTCCCGGTGACCAGTTGGTCATGTTGGCGGTAAAGACCAGTTGTAAAGACCGATGGCGGCAGGTTTTGTCGGAAGCCGACCGGATCAGCACCAAGCATTTGCTTACGCTGGAGCCGGCAATATCCAAAGTTCAGACCAGTGAAATGCAGACACAGGGGTTGCAACTGGTTCTGCCAGCTTCTCTGCACCGTACCTATAGCCCAGACCAACGAACCTGGCTGATGAAGATGGCAGACTTTCTGGAGATCGTAAGAGACATGCGTGGGCGGCAGTTGCGGTTGATCTGAAAGTAGTAAGCTGAGTGTTGCGAAATGGCACGAAGGTCCCGGGAAATGTGACAACGCCAGCGTGAATTGTGGACAAGACGAAATCCGGAGGGTGATTAAACCTGCTTCGGATTGGCGCCCGACTTCAGGTGATATCTGGTTCAACGAATTTGTCTCTGGTGGAAAAGCCTCGGAAGCTGGCAGAGCAGTTCCAGTTTCGTCACCCTGAGCGCCCGCAAAAAATCTGCAGAGCATCAAAATTCATGGTGACCGTCATGAAAAGCATTGGTGGGAGAATATGCAACTAGAGCGGTAGAAGATTCCGGTCGAAGCATTCGAAACGCTTGCCGATTAGAGGTATTTTTGGCAGTGGTGACGCGACGTAAGTTTTAGTGGGTGACGGTCGTTGTGTTGAACTCACAAATTTGTGATCATATTCTCATTTTGATATAAAACGAATGGTTGAAGGTGCGAGAAAAATGGGCAGTTTGCTCAGAGATTTTGGTAGAAAAATCTTTGGTCAATTATTTTCAGATCAAAATAGCACTGGCCAAACAAAAACTCACAAGTCGTCGCAATTAGAACATGCTCCTTCGGAAACAATGCCTGCTATGGTGGCAAACTCCGACAGCAATTTCCTCAAAAGCGAGAGGCACAGGGATCCTGAGCTTAGTGAGCTGAGCGCAAACACTGAGCTCAGTGGTATTGGGGTTAAGGGCACCTCAGCTAAAGACAGCCAAATGCAGAGCAATAGTTATAGTTCTTCTCTGGACAGCGCCCGTATTGTGGAACCCGAATTCGGGTGGGTTGGAACAAAGACTGACGCTGCAGAGGTAAACTTCAGGGGTACAGCCGCTGAACAGAATCCAGCAAACGACTTCAACAAGGGTTCTTTAAACTCGTGGCAAGACACTGGACCAGATTTGCAGCTGCGCAGAAAGGATGCCAAAGAAACATTGGCCGCCCAGAAGTCCGCTGCAGACGTGTCAGATTCCCTACATTTCGCAACGGATAGCCTGATAGGTGACGAAGACTACGCTGAGCTTGATTTTGACACGGTTCAAGATGCTGATGAATTTCATTCCGATCTCGATCTGGCCGAGTGGTCTGCTGACTTTGAGAGCGTCGACGAAACTATTACTGCTCTGAACGATGACGACGATGATAGTTCGAGCGACTGGGCGACGGGGAATTTTGCCAAGAGGATTGAGGCCGACGACCTGCATGCACCGGGCAATCTTGTTGTTGCTAAGGACCCGGAGAAGACTAGGTTTCGAAGTTTTCTTGAAGTTCATCATGGTCGTAAATCTCATCATTTCGCGGAGGCTCCGTGGTCGGAGCACTATGCGATCGACGAGGCGCTTGTCAGGGACTGGGTCTCGGAAACTGTAGCAAATGGTGGCGCTTATGTTGAGCAAATCGAGGAATTGGTGAGCTTCTGCCGTGGAAGCTTTGAATTCGATGCTCTGACCGACAATATCCGTCGAGAACTGGAGACATTGGATCTTTTTAGAGATCCAAACGAACATAGCGATGTACAGCTTACATTCGAGTTGGGTTCGTATGATGAAGATGAGTTGGTTGAACTGCTCCAGTCAATTTGTTGCGGAAGCAATTTGAGCCCGGGCGTAAGGCGCAGCTTCGTTTCCAGACGTGAAGAGGAGCAGACTTTCTTAAAAATTGAAGCTTCTATTGAAGCCATGTACCGGGCATTGGTTTCAAGCAAGTACTTGTCCAGAGAAGTTATTTCGGTTGGTCAAGACGTTGTTGACGGTCGGGCTAATCCGTCAGTGCTGACAAGTCTTAGTTTCGACGCCCAAAGGCATTGCGATGTGAGAAACAGGTTTGCAGCCGGTCTTGAGAAGTTCTCCAGTGCAATATTGGCTGAGGAAAGTTCGCTGGGCCAACAGACGTCCTCGTGTGTACGGTCGCTGAAAGCGATGGCCGTAACACCTAAATTCTTACGTTCCCTGTGCGACACGAGTTCTAAAAACGCGGATCAGATAGACGGCGTAGAGGCAGTACTTGCTGCACTGGAGGAGTTTGAACGCGCGGTGCACAGTTCGGTGGAAATCTACCTCAGTGAAATGAGGAGAATATCTACGCGGCTCTCCGACTCTAAACTTGAGTCTGACGACGCTTTTCAAGAAGGGTTCTTTGGGCTCAAACGCGCAGTTGAAAAATTCGATTTTCGTTCCGGAAATCGCTTCATGACCTACGCGCAGTATTCAGTCAGGCAGGCTGTAAGCCGTGCCAAACTGGATGGCAGTCAAACGATCAGAATTCCCGTCCACCGGCATGAAGACCTTCGCCGGCTTGACGGAGCTGTTGCCGCATTTGAGAAGCGTAATTCAGGTAAGCCAACGCTTGACGAAGTTGCAAAGGATATGGGTGAGCCGATCGCCAAGATAAAAGAATTGCTTGACGTACCGCGCTTTGCTTCAACTTTTCATGCATCGCAGGTGGATGCCTTCGACACAGCGCCAGACGGTGAAGAAGTGTTCTTTAACTTCGTCGAGAGGACTGCAGTTGTATCGGATCTTCTCGCAGAGCTGCCCGAACGACGCCGTGATATTTTGATTAAGCGCTTCGGTTTCTCCGGAGACGAAATGACACTCGAAGAAGTTGGTCAGATTTATGGTGTTACGCGTGAACGTATCAGGCAGATCGAGGCAAAAGCGTTGGACTGGGCCAGACATCCCGCCCGGCTTAAACAGCTTAGAGAACGTCTTTGAAAATGGTGGGAATGGCGAGGAATAGACCGCCGAAAGCGTCGGCCATGGTCGAGTCTCTGCGGGGGCTGGGTTACTCCACTCCCACTGCGATTGCCGATATTGTGGACAACTCCATTTCGGCTGGAGCCAAGACTATCGAAATCTCGATTGAATGGGCCAGTGAAAACAGCTGGATCAGGATAGTCGATGACGGTCGGGGAATGCCGGATTCTGAGCTTGAAGAAGCCATGCAATTGGGCGCCAAGGATCCTCGAGATGCTCGTGCGAGCAACGATCTTGGTCGCTTCGGCATGGGATTGAAGACAGCAAGTTTTTCCCAGGCGCGCAGCTTAACTGTCGCCAGTAAGACAATCTCGTCGGAGGTTTCCTGTCTCAGATGGGATCTGGATAGTTTCAATGACGCTAAATATGGTGACTGGCCTTTGTTTGAAGGCCCAGCAACTGACTCAGACTATTTGCTCAGCCCATTGGATCAAATGGCGAGCGGAACGGTTGTCGTTTGGCAGTCATTGGATCGTGTCGTTACCAGAGGCTTTGGCCCTGACGATATGCTTGAGTTGGCAGATGGTGTTGATCAGCATCTTGGGATGACATTTCACCGATTGATCGAAGATAAATCAGTGAGCATTCATCTTAACGGCAGGCCCGTTCAGCCTTGGGATCCCTTTATGAAGGGGCACCCCAGCAAGTCCTACGAGACAACCGACTATCTCCTTGGACCAAAGCGAGACGTGGTCGTACAATGCCATGTTCTTCCTCACAAAGACCGGCTGTCCGAGAAAGAATTCTCAGCCGCTGCCGGTCCAAACGGGTGGACATCGCAACAAGGCTTTTACATCTACCGTAATCGTCGCCTGTTGGCATTGGGTGGATGGCTCCGTCTGAGAGATGCGCGGGGCCGGATATTCACACGAGACGAACCGCACAAACTTGCCCGCCTGCGGTTGGATATTCCAAACTCGGCGGATGCAGAGTGGAATATCAATATTATAAAATCCACTGCGACGCCCCCGGTGCATCTCAGAGCGGATCTCCAACGACTGGCTGCTGAAACGAGAGAGCGTGCGCGGAAAGTATTTGCCCATCGAGGCAGGTTGATTGCAGACGCTTCCGAAAATTCGGGAGCGGTGAGAGACGTCTGGTCTGCCTACAAAAAGTCTGACGGCACGACATACCGAATTTCGAGGGAACATGACCTGGTGAGATCTATCCTTGAGCGCTCCGGTCCGCTGAAGAAAGACTTGGAGGCGCTTATTCGCTTAATTGAAGGCACAGTGCCAGTTCAACGAATTTGGTTGGACACAGCTGAAGATAACGATCCGCCTCAGAGCTCCTTTGATGATGCGCCCGACGAAACTGTGCTCGAGACCATGAATGCCCTGTTTGATGCTTTGGTTCATTCAAGCGGGCTAACGAAAGAACAAGCAAGAATGAGAATAGGCCGTACTAACCCGTTCGATCGCTACCCGGAACTGGTGGCGCAACTGGGGACTCAGGAGAAAACAACATGAGCCTTATCGAGCAAAAGGCATTCAACGACATCTTAAAGATGGCGCAAACGTTGCTGCGAAGAAGAATCGAGAAATCAGGTGAAGTTTTGACACCCGATCTTATTGATCAGGAACTGCAGAAGCTGGAAATTCTCATGTTCGAGGAGTTCGGTATAGTCAATCGGGAAGAGCTTATCGACGAGTTGATCAGGCGTTCCAGCCACGGCATTGGTAAGAGCGCTACTCTTTCCAGTGGCGAAGATCATGTTCCCTGGCTCGTCGCTGAGCGAAAGAGCGACTGGCGGTATTGGCGGCGCTATTCAGAGCATCTCGAAACGCAACTTCCCTTGTTGGCTGTTGAGGAATTGGACCGCGCGACTGATGAAGTCTTGGGCAACCTGGAAGACCCTAACCGTGAGGGAGCATGGGACAGACGGGGGCTGGTAGTTGGGCATGTTCAATCTGGGAAGACTGGTAATTACACTGGGTTAATCTGCAAAGCCGCGGACGCCGGGTACAAAATCATAATCGTGCTCGCGGGTCTTCACAACAATCTGCGATCGCAAACACAAATTCGGCTAGATGAGGGCTTCCTCGGCTATGCGACCCTGGCGAATGTCGATGAATTACCATTGACCGGAGTTGGAGAGCTGGACAATGACCCGCATATCCGACCGAACTGTGCAACAAATCGATCCGACAGAGGCGACTTTGACAAGGCGACGGCCAGAAAACTAGCCATCAAGCCGGAAGAGCGACCATGGCTGTTTGTGGTAAAGAAGAACAAAACGGTTCTTGAGAGGCTGCTCTACTGGGTCCAGAATCATGCCTATGACATGAAAGATCCGGAAACCGGGAGGCGGTTGGTTTCAAAGTTGCCGCTTTTGATTATTGATGATGAATCTGATCATGGTTCTGTAGATACAGGTGAGAAACCCGTCGATGAATTCGGGCAACCTGACCTCGAACATGAGCCGACGACCATCAATCGCCTGATCAGGCAGTTGCTGCATTCGTTTACAAAGAAAGCATATGTCGGCTACACCGCTACTCCGTTTGCAAATATTTTCATTCATGATCGAGGTGCAACTGACGAGCACGGCCCCGATCTTTTTCCTTCCGCTTTCATAACAAACCTTGCTGCACCGACGAACTATGTGGGGCCTGGTCGTGTGTTTGGTTCATCATCGAGTGCCGCAGAAGAGCTACCCCTTATCCGTCCGTTGGAAGACGACTACCTGGAATGGATGCCACAACGCCACAAAAACGGTCATCTACCAAGAATCTCAGGTGAAGCGCGGTTGCCTGATAGTTTACAAGAAGCGATCAGAAGCTTCATCTACGCTTGCGCTGTCAGAAAGATACGTGGCCAGGGTAGAAAACACTCTTCTATGCTAATTCACGTATCTCGCTTCACTTCAGTTCAATCCGAAATTGTTGCGCAGGTTTCTCAGTACGTTAACAGCTTGAGACGACGGTTCGTGAGAAGGATTGACCTAGCCGAAACCGAAAGCTTGATGCGCTACGAGTTTGAGAATGAATATATGCCTTCAATGCAACGCATTCGTGAAGCGTTTTCGGAAGACGAGGAATGCGATATTCAAAGCTGGGCAGATATTCAGAATGTGCTGCCTGAAGTGCTCGAAGATATTGATGTCAAGGAGATCAATGGGTCGGCCAAAGAGGCCTTGGACTACGCAGATAATGATGCCACGGGTTTGAAAGTCATTGCGATTGGCGGCGATAAGCTTGCTCGCGGTTTGACTTTAGAAGGCCTGTGTACGAGTTACTTTCTTCGAACCGCAAAGATGTATGACACACTGATGCAGATGGGACGTTGGTTCGGATATCGTGACAGGTACCTCGACGTGTGTCGTCTCTATACAACGCATGAAATGATTCAATGGTTCGGGCACATTGCTGATGCCGCCGAAGAGCTGCGCCAGGAATTCGACAATATGGTTGCCGCTGGTATGACGCCAAAGGATTTTGGCCTTCGTGTTAAGTCTCACTCCATTCTGACTGTTACCTCGCGCGCCAAAATGAAAAGCGCCAAACCAATCCGACTTACGTTCTCTGGCGACCTTCTTCAGACAATTACATTTCCTCTCGATAAAGATGAATTGCTAGCGAACCTGCAAGCGGGTGACGTATTTGTTGAAAGCTTAGGGGATCCTATTCCGCTGACCAATCAAGCCTATGATCCTGGCTTGCATCGCTGGAACGGCCATCTTTGGCGCAGTATTCAATCGTCAAAAGTTATCGAGTTCTTGCGAAACTATCGCACTCACCCTTCGTCATTCCGAGTGGTTTCGCCGTTGATCGCCGAATTTATTGAGGAAATGAACAAAGATAGTGAGTTAACTAATTGGACGGTTGCTCTGGTTGGCACAGGAGGAAAGGATGCAATACGAACTCTTGCCGGCCTTGAAGTAAATATGCTCCAAAGGAAGTCTTCTGCAAAACATGAAGACAGGTTCTCGATAAAGACACTGATTTCTTCCTGGGATCAATCAATTGATTTATCTGAGGCTCAGTGGCGCGCCGCGTTACAACACAGCCATAAAACGTGGAGAAATGATCGCGACAGAAATGAAGGGGCCAAGGAGCCCGAGGAGCCAAAAGGACCGGCAATCAGACACATCCTTGGCCCTCACGCTACAGACTATGGCTTGTCACCTGCGACCGAACGCGGGTTGTTGCTTCTCTATCTGGTTAACCCGGATCCGGCAAAGAGCGGTGAGGCGCGATTGAATGGTGCGGAACCGATTCTCGCTTGGGCGATAAGTCTTCCCGGGAGCAGCTCCAGTCGGACAGTGAGCAATGCCGGCTACATGGCGAATTCTGTGTTTTGGGGGGGCTTGAATGATTTCGTGGACTGAGGTGGGCTTGGACAGAATTTGGAGAGCACTTGCAGAGAATAGAGAAGAGGGCTCGCGTATGCATGCCCTGCATGATTTGGGGGCAATTCAATTTGTTGCGGGTAGGGTGTCACCCGGAAATCGTGAAGCAGTAGGTATTCAATTTCCTGCTGACAACATGGTTCGAAATCTTCAGCTTCCCACCGGGCAAGGATTTGAAGTTCAACGCGTCAAAGATGAAAGCGGGCGGTACGACAATAGTCTGATCACACTTGCGAAGTCAGCTGAAGGCTCTCTCGATATTTTTGCGATGATGGCGGTGGACGTTCTCCGCCGCGTGGAGAATGCGGCCCAAAATTCTTCCGCCTCAGCGCTGCCCGCTTTTATCAAGCGCGTCGGCGACTGGCAGAAATTTATGGCGGCGGACCGGCGAAAACCCCTCTCACTTGAGAAGCAAGCAGGACTGATGGGTGAGCTTGTTTTTCTCGAGTCATTGTCGCATGCGGTGGGTGGTCTGGCTCGCGCCATTGGCATGTGGGAAGGCCCTTTTCGAGCAGCACAGGACTTTCAAATCGGGTTGGGCGCTGTCGAGGTGAAAAGCACTGCTGCTGCCGCTGGGTTCAAGGCGAAGATTAATAGCATTGAGCAGTTGGATTGTGACAGGTCACCGTTGTTTTTGGCCACAATCCGGTTTTCAGACAAGGATAGCGGGGAGGCATTACCCAGTTTGGTGTCGAGACTGAAGGAGAGGGCAAGGGCAGTTGGCGCTGTAAGATCATTTGAGGCTTGCCTCTTTGCGTCCCGTTATTTTGAAGAACATGAGGCCTTGTATCAACGCTGTCTTGCGGTCGAAGAGGTTCGTTGTTTCGACGTTGAGGAGCCAGGCTTCCCGAGGCTCGCGCGCGCAAAGCTTCCGAACCAAATCACAAAGGTCGTTTATGATCTGGATGTTGATTCAATAGAAACCGCCGGTTTGTCTTTGGACAAAATGATGGCTCAACTAGGCGCAATCGATCAATGAACTTAAGCGAGTTTCACGAGGACTTTCGAAAACATGTTCTCAGTGTTGTTGAGGAGCGGGCTAAAAACCCTGACATAGAATACCCGTCGGAAGAGTTGGTTTTTGCCGAGTTAGTAATGGATGACATTGCTGAAGCGGGCATTAGCGAAGTCCCGGAACTTTGTCACTGGACAGGTACGGTCGGAAACTCAAAGCTTCGGATTTCGGGGTATAGCGTATCCGACGATCAGTCGAGGATTGATCTTTTCGTTACGCACTATTTCGGTTCAAACTCATTGGAGAAACTGGCGGATAGCGAAGTCAAAAACACAGCCAAGCAAGCGGTCAATTTTGCAGTTCAAAGTGCACGCGGGAAGTTGCTGCCTCGTCTTGATCCAGTAAGTGAGATTATCCCTTTGGTTGAGTTGTTGCAAAACCATTGGGCGGAACTGGATCAACTAAGAATTTTTGTAATCACAGACGCACAAACCAAGTCTAAGCGCCTAAAGCCGCAGGAGGTAGACGGACGGTTGGTCCAGGTTGAGGCCATGGATATAGAACGTATCTTTCGGCACACCTCTGGAAAACCCAGGGATGAAATCGTTATCAGCTTCGAACAAACTTTGGGCAAACCTCTTCCATGTGTTCACGTTCCGGATCCTGAATTGGACTACGAGTATGCATTGGCCGCGATTCCCGGTGAAATTGTGAGAAGCCTTTACGAAAGATACAACACAATGCTCCTTGAAGCTAACGTGCGTTCTTTCCTTGGAACCAGAGGAAAAGTGAATAAGGGCATAGCCGAAACGCTGGCAAAAGAGCCTGGGCATTTTATGGCATTCAATAACGGTCTCGTCGTCGTGTGTGATGAAGCGCTCCTTACAAAAAGAGAAGACGGCACAACTGGAATTTCATTGATCCGCGGGCTTCAGATCGTCAACGGAGGCCAAACCACTTCATCAATTTATTTTGCAAAACGGGACAATCGGGAAATTGATGTTTCGCGTGTAATGGTTCCGGCAAAGATCATTATTCTGAAAGGAGAGAACGAACAGGGACGAGAACATCTGATCTCCAATATCTCCAAGTTTGCCAATAGTCAGAATTCTGTAAAAACATCGGATCTTTCCGCCAACCGACCATTTCATATACAGCTCGAAAAACTTTCGAATGACACATGGTGTCCGGATGGAATGGGGCGGTGGTTTTATGAGCGCGCCGCGGGTTCATATCAGGTGCTGATGCTGCGCGAAGGGCGGACCCCAGCGCAACGGCGTAAAGTTACCGCCATGATACCAACACGCAGAAAACTAACAAAAAACGATGTGGCAAAGTATCATGAGAGCTGGCGTGGTCTACCTTCCCAAGTAGCATTAGGTGGAGAAAAGAACTTTGCCGCTTTTATGGCAGCTCTTGATGAGGACCCCACTATCGTACCGGAACCTCTTGATGCAACTTGGTACAAAAGATTGATAGCCAAAGTTATTCTGTTCAAATCGATTGAGAGCTTGATAAAGAAGAAGGAGGCGAAAGCGATATTTCGGCAAGGCTATGTTAATATTGCAAGTTACACAGTTGCCTTGATCGCTGAACAACTTGGCGAGCTTATCGACCTCGACCAGGTTTGGCATCGGCAGGGGATCTCTCGCGAACTGGAGGCGATGCTTTGGAATTGCTCAGTAAGCGTCAACGAAGCCTTCAATGAGATTGGTGCAGGTCGTCAGTTTTCGGAAGTGGCTAAAAGGGCTGAGACTTGGGCCCGAGTTAGGCAAGTGAAGATTGACGTTCCGTCTGCAAGAATTCCAGAGATAAAGAGCTTTGACAAATCTTGATGGATGTTTCTGAAGGCTGATAGTAGTGGTTCTTTTTGCTCACCTAAGATTGCGGTCCCCGCGGAGCTTCTGTTTCGACCGATAGGTCATTTCCAACGACCATTCAGCTGCTTTTTTGATCCTTAAGAGTGCTGGAAAAAGGATGCCGACATACGTTGCCCAATCCCTCGGACACGACAGCTCAATCGCTTTTGCTCTTGGAGGCTGAATCTTACCTGTAACGGCAGCGCCATAGTGTGAAACCATGAGAAGATCAGGATCTTGGAGCCTAGACAAACTCGCGCTCATATGATTTGCAGCACCGGGCTGCAGAACAGTGTTCCTGCTGCTAAGCGATAGCCTCAAAACCAGCCCTGAGTTATTTTGAATCTTGGAACGCTTTGTTGGTTGGCTTAGGTCGGCGTCTGTAAACCACATTTGCCTCGTTCGGAAAATGCTACCCGCCCACGTCGAGTTGGGTACTAACCGACGCAAAGAGCCCAGAGCTGCCGTCGATCACAATTCGGTCTTTTGCAAACGCGGCACGTTGCGAACCGCGCATTCCGGACATTTGGAACCCAGTAGCAATTGGAAGTTAAGCGGACTTTCCTGCCTTTGCCATTGATTTTCCAAATGTCCGCTTGCCAACTGGTACTTATCGCTCTAAGTCCCGGCTACGCGCTGCGCGGATGCAGGGCGATGGAGATTTTATGTCTACGATTGCGGCCCGCCGCTAAGGTCCACCTGATTGGACCAATTTGAACCAAAAGACTTCCGCGCGAGATGCCGGATGCCTTTTCGGCTGATATAAGACCAAGAGACAATCCATTGAATATCTCAAAACACGAACAGCGTGTTTTGCACGTTCTGGCGCAAGGTGGAGCGATCCATTTTGAGCGCATGGCGAACGGCAAAGTGCGCGAAGTTTCCTGCTTCACTCGCGACAGCCATGTTCTGGCTGAATGTTCCTTGAAGCTATTCGACCGCCTTAAGAAACGGCGGTTCATCAAATCTGAAAACGGACAACCCTATCGCGCCACAAGGCTCGGCATTCGTTCCGTGAACCCTCAGTATGACAACCGATAAGGACTACAAAAAGTGACAAATCCAATCATCAACGCCACTTCCGCCGATGACATTGCGGGGCTCCAGGCCGTACTGGATGGGACAGAGCTTTTTCCGAGCGAGATGCTCTCAGACATGCTGGCCCCGTCATTGGCGGGCGAGACAGAAGCCTTTTGGCTGACCTGCCATAGCGACGGAGAAGCCGTGGGCCTGTGCTACACGGTTCCCGAGGAACTCGCCAATGGGACGTGGAACATGCTCGCCCTCGCGGTGCGCCCAGATTTGCAAGGCAAACGGCTTGGGGCGGCATTGGTACATGCAGCCGAGCAGCACCTAAAGGACAAGGGGCAACGCATCTTGATCGTAGACACGTCTGGCACTGACGACTTCGCATTGACGCGCAAGTTCTACGCTCAGAATGGCTATGAAGAAGAAGCACGTATCCGAGACTTTTGGGCCGATGGCGACGACAAGGTCATCTTCCGCAAAGCCCTCTAAAAAGCACAGCCCTCCGCCATCGTTGTGGCGGGCGGCACTTCGTAGCCGACGTTCGCTACGATGCAACAACTTGGTAGGTCGGGCTCGATGCGGCCATTCTCTACACCGGGTCCAATTAGGTGGCTTGAGCTATGCCCGGACCTCCGCCAGCACAACTGCTTTTGATAGCGCAGCATGTCGTGAACCGCACATTCCGGACGTTCAGAACCAGGTAGTAGATGGCAGTTGAGCCGGCTTTCCGGTAATTCGCTGTAAGTGCAATGTCCCGTCGCATTCGAACGGAAAGTTGCCTAAACGAACACTTGGGGCGGCACGAAAGGTGACAGGTCCACACTGAAGTAAAAAGAGTAGGAGCAGAACTTTGAGCAGCGACAGTCAATGCCATCCAATCAAATACTTCTTTGATGGCCTGCGAACGGGTTCCATTCTATGCCTCTTGCCTGTCGATAAACTCCACTGTGAACAAATCATAGAGTTAAGTGACGATTTTGTGGTCTACCCTGCGGATTCGCTGTCCGCAGATGATTTGAATTTGGTCTGGTGGCCCCGCTTTGGATACTACGAAATCTGCGGCAGAAATACTGTGTCCGAGGGCCTCGTATCGGTTTCAGGCGATGACTTACACTGGATCAAATCGGCGGCCACGGGAATCGACCGCGATGAGTTGTTTTCCGGGGTTTTGATCGCATTTTTGGTAGAAATCGAATGGGCAACCTTTCTGTTGCCACCCTCCTATGAGTTTCACTTGGAGTGCATTCAAAGAGCGTCTGCCAAAGCCGAACAGGCGATGGACTTGTTAAGATTAAACTACTGCAATCCCATGGTCGTGCAGACGTTTCCGAATACTGCCGGCTTTCATGGGAAGAGTGGCTTCACAGCAGGGTTATTCTATACATTGAGCGACAATGAAACGTATCTGATTTCTGGGGAGGTCGTGCCTAGTGTTCTTGTCCGTGGACTGGGTCTTGAACTTGATCACTTTGCCTGCCTAGAACCAGTGCATGACGGCCAAGTTGGCATGATCGCAAGACATGCACTCCGCCTCTACTCGAATGCTCTGACAGCCTCTTCCGAAACACTAAAGTTCATTCAGTTAATGAATTTGATTGAGTACATTGCGTCTCCATTCGTGTATATGAAAATGGGAGATGTGAAGAAGCAGATCGCCCGACATGTTGCCCGAGACATCAGCGAATACAATACTATCCTCGAGGACTTCAAATTCCTTTCGGCTGAGCCTGGCAAGGCACGAGGTCCGAACAATGGCCTAAGACACAACATCATTCATTTGGGTAAAAGCATTGAAGAACTTGTCGGACCAGAGGAGCGGACAAAGGTGTTTCGTCGGCTGATATCATACAATGCTATCCCCATCCACGACATGATCCGATTATCGGCAAAAGATTGGGACGCCGTTGAGGCTTACAGGGACGATAGGAAAAATGAACTAGGGGTGTGAACGAAAAAGTTTAATGCCTGTCATGCAAGCATGATTGTCAGCATTTTTCCTTACGGCGACAATCCAATCTGCTCCTAGCGTCGTCAATTGCACAATTCCTAAACCGTTTTTCAACGGTAACTGCGCACAGCTGCCCGTGGGGCGCGGTATACAAACGGTCAATGTTGGCTCGGAGCAGTCAACCTCTACAGTGGATTCAAACAAGTGGTTTGGTCCTGAGCCGCCGTTCTGATGCAGACTAAGTGCTGCAGGTTCAGTCGGTAAGCTAGCCCCATTGCTGACTTTGCCATCCCAGAGTGCAGTAGTACTGCGGTCAAGCACCGCAGTCACTCGAACACTGGCTCATTGAGTTGAATTCGCAACGACCTTAAGTTGCACGCATGAATGAAGCACTGCAACAAAAGATCATTTGGAATCAGGAAAATGTTCCCGTGATTCTTAGGCGTGCGGGCAAGGGGCAAAAACTTCGTGCTCGCCTCCCGTTTGCAACTTGTAACCGCGCGTGGCTACAGAATGGCCGCCGAAATAATCCCGTTTGGGTAGCTAAAGGTCGCTATTGGGAACTACCCAAAACTTGGTTCAATGACTTTGTCGAGCGGGCTCTTGAACGCTATGGAAGCGTCTACATTTTTCAGCCTTACAGAGAGCAAGAGAAATGTGCCCCGGCTTGCCAGAATGCAGTGGGTCATGAATGCCAGTGTTCTTGTATGGGTGCAAACCATGGTACGGGGAGTGACTCAAGTTGGTTTGAGGTCTCTGAGACTTTCTCATTTAGATGGGGGACACAGGAACTAGCTTGCAGGCTGTTGACTGCGCGGTTAGTACCCTGAGTTGCCCTTGCCGGGTTGCCAAGATACCGCAATACATCCGGCGGGTTTCAAGCCCAAAGTTTCCGGTCGTGAACGACGAGGCATCAGAAGAGGCGCAATCGAAATAGACGAAAGCTAGACAGCCGCATTATCTATGCCGGTTGAAAGCTTCGAAGAAGAGGCAATCTAAAGGGTCCGGCCGCTTGCCATTTTCGTCGAAGAGTTGATACACCAACGCTAGTTCAGAGGACTTGAGGAGCTAGTAGGTGGACATCGAAACGGCAGGAGCGATAAAACTATTCTTTCCCAATCCGTCGCTATCCCTAGTGTATTTCGAGGCAGTCGCAAATGCATTGGACGCCGGTGCAACAGAGATAGATGTATCCATAGACATTCAATCTTTTGATGAACCCTCATCATTGACGATCACAGTCTCAGATAATGGCGACGGCTTCACGGATGAAAACTTTGATCGTTTTCGAAAACTCCTTCGACCGAGAGACCGCTTCCACAAAGGCATTGGCCGCCTTGTCTTCCTGAATTATTTTAAACGCGTAGAGGTTGATAGCTTCGGAAAGGATTGGCGCAGGAGATTCACATTTACAGATGGCTTCGATGGGTGCGCTCCCATAGAGAAAATGGCACCAAGGAGCACCTGCAGTACAACACTCGTGTTTAACGGGTTCTCCGGTCAACGTATTAAGTCCTACGATGACTTAAAACCTGACGCGTTGAAGCATCTTCTGATAGAGCATTTCCTCCCAACCCTCGACGCGCGAAAGCGGGACGGAAAAGACTTCAAGATCAAACTGACGCTCAAGACCGCTGAGAACAACGCCCAAAAGGAATTCTTTTCGGACGAGGTTCTGATCGGGCCAAGAGACTTGCCGGAAATGACGAGGGTCGAAATAAAAGATAGCACGATTGACGCAATATCAAGCATACAAATGAGCTATCACATTGCTCCGGCATCGGGTCGCGGCAGGTCTTTGGTTGCATTTAGTATTGATGGCAGGACGATACCAACAACCCCAATATCTCACTCATCATTCCCGCTTGGGTATCTCTGCGTGTTCTTGTTTGAGTCCGAACTCTTCCATTCAAAAGCTGACAGTTCTCGACAGAAACTAATATTACCAGATGGGATCAAAGAGAGTCGTCTCTATGACGTCCTTCGTCGTGAAATGGGGCGCGTCCTTTCAGACAGCGTGCCTGAGGTGAAGGAGAGCAATGAAAGAGTCGAGAAGGACTTCGAGGATCAGTTCCCTCATCTTCTGGGATATTTTGAAAGGAATACGGTGGGACTGATCAATCGCGACGATGCGCTCTCCTCAGCGCAGCAAAAATTTTTTCGAGTTCAGAAGGAAATACTTCAATCTGAGTCACTTAGTGATGATGCATACGAAAAATCTCTCGAAATGTCATCCCGCACGCTCACTGAATATGTGCTATATCGAGAGAAAATAATTGCCCGCATGAAGGCAATGAAGCCTGCCAATGCTGAGATTGAAATACATAACCTCATCGCTCCAAGATTTAGCGAGCTCTCTCAATCGTCGCTCCATACGGGGTTCTACCAAAACAATGCATGGCTCTTGGATGACAAGTTCATGGTATTCCGCACAATACTTAGCGAAAAGACGATGGATGCGGCCATTCAGGCAATTCGACTTGATGATGAAAAGATTGGCGACGCCGGTCGCCCAGATATAACGATGATTTTCTCCGCCGACCCGCAAGACGAGGAGCCTGTGGACGTTGTTGTTGTTGAGATCAAAAAGAAGCAGGATGACGAGAAGGACAACTTCTACGCTGTAAATCAACTTTTGGACAGGGCTGGAAAACTCGTAGCACACTGTCAGAATATTCAAAGGGTATGGTACTACGCAATCATGGATGTTGATGAGAAGATAGCATTCAGACTTCGACAAATGAAGTGGACGCCGTTCTTTTCCAAGGGGCAGGTCTTCTACCAAGAATTCCTGACACCCCACCCTGACGGACACGATGTTCCGACACCAACTTTCGTTGTTTCCTATGATGCAATCGTTGATGATGCTGCCGCAAGAAATCATACATTCCTTGAGATACTTAGATCTGGAATGAAAAAGTACGCCCAGATGAAAAGTTGACGGAATCCTGTACGATCTTCAGAAGGTGGAAGACTCAAAAATCGTCAGTATTCTCCGCTGAGATTTTTTGAGTATTCGGAAGTCATTTTTTTTGCGAAGTGATGCCGCCGTACAGGGCGCACTGCAAATACTTTTTAGATTTAAGAAGGTTATGACCAGCTATTCCAACTGTACACTTAACCATCACCATGAGCTTGTGAGACAATGGACCCAAAGAGTTTTGACGATGCAATGCGGAAGGCTGCGCATATTGCTGCCGACGCAACGAAAGCGGCCATGCGGGAGATGTCGAAAGGAAATGTAACCGATGAGGATGATGTTACAGGAGTGCTGATTGGTGAGTTGAATGCAGCGCTTCGCGGCCAAATTGGTGGGTTCAACTGGAATGCGAAAATCCTACGCCATCGAAAAGGGATAGCGGCAGAAGAGAAGGCTATAGGAGCCGACATCTTACTGCATATAGCCACGAAAGGGATTGGCCGAGACTACGAGAAAGGAGTTCTCATTCAATCTAAGAAGATTGGGCGTGGCGGCTTGCTTTCCAAGGATGAATTGACGAGCCTGCAAAGCCAATGCGAGGATATGCTTTCTCATTCTCCAGCGTCATACGTATTCGACTATTCTGTCTCTGGGGTGCGCGCTAGTTCGGCAAATAAGATTAGCAGGACGAACGCTCGCGACCTATATGGGAACTGCGAATTAACGGCTTTCAGGTTTTTCTTTGACTTCTTCCGCTGCACGACAGGTGATCGGGACGTAAACGCTGATCTAGTTAAAACCATCATGGCAGCTAGGGGTAAGGATATAGCGGAAGGCGGCGGACCAGCTATTCTTTCACTATCAGTCCGCGAGGGGTGAGCTGGGCAAGAACGTGTGTCAAGTCAAAGACAGCTGAAATAGCTACGTCGGCAACTTTGACGTTTCTAAAACTGGGCATTTGACCACATCATAATGATGGATGGATCATGGCCGGGTGGCTCGGTTTTGTAAGGTGAGACCTATCTTATCCGTGATACTGCTTCCGGCGCTTAGCTGGCTTTCTAGAGCGACCGCTTCCTGCGCAACGCTGCCGTTCGTGGTGCACCGTGTCGCAAACGCGGTGAACGGCAGCTGTGTGGCTGACTATGCCTTGTTTTGCCCAGCAGATTGCATTCATGGCAAATGCCGGCTTCGCCCGCAGAGCAGACTTTGATCGGAAGTCACTGAGCGTCAGCATTGAGCTCAAAAGACGAAAAAGATGATGAGCGCAGCGTTCGCCGCTCCAGGCGGGAAGCGGAAGTTCGCTGCGATTGCGACACAGGCTCTCGGCTATCCAAAAATCAGACATTACCTCTACGGTCTTGGTGTAAGCCATACTGCCAAGCTAGCTTGAAGGTTAGCCCTCCGTGCTTGCCGAAATTTTTCCCAAAACACCTCTAGGTTGTTGCTTTCTAGTGTTTTAATGAAGGCTTGTGGAACCCAGTTCCATGAGATCGGCGACAGTGATAAGCGCGAGATTCATTTTTCAAATTTCTTGGGGAATACAAATTGGTTGGGAATGAGTTTTCAAGAGCGGCACTTGCGTTGTGGCCGCATCAGCATGCAGCGCTCGACACAGTCGACAACTATTTTGCTTCTGGCAGCGCCCGTGCTTGTCTTGTCAATATGCCCACAGGTACTGGAAAAACTGGAGTTATGGCGGCAATCTCATGCCAACGCGCCCACGAGCAAGCGGTACTCGTCGTCTGCCCCTCAGCGGCGTTGGTCGAGCAACTGTCATCGCAGCTCAAGGACCGCTTCTGGGACAAGATTGGTGCAGCCCCAGAATGGAAGCCTGACGAAGTTTGGACAATTTTACCAAGCAACATCGAGAAGCTCACGAAAGACCTAGACACCCATAACGGTAAACGGATCATTTTGGTCGGAACTGTTCAGGCCATCCAGCAGGTCTACGCCAACGGCCAGATAGGGCAACTACATGGCCGTGTCGGCACGATATTGTTTGACGAGGGGCATCGCGAACCAGCGCCTAGCTGGGCACGTGTCGTTCGCGGATTTTGTGTGCCGACGGTACTATTTAGTGCCACGCCTTTTCGAGGCGATCTGAAAATCTTCGATGTTGATGACGACCATATTCATTTTCTTAGCTTTTCCGACGCGGTTGATCAGGGTGTCATACGAGATGTCGAAATTGACGAACAGGAGTTGCCCGTTTCAATTGACGACTATGCTATTGAGCTAGTTGCAAGGGTCGATGCGCTTGTTGCCAATGGGCGCTTCTCAGCGGCGAACAAAGTAATAGTGCGATGTGATCGGGAGGAATCGGTTCGGGAAATGCATGAGGCACTAAATGTTGCGCTCGCAGGCCGCACCGACGGAGTCGTCGCGATCCACAACAACTTCCCCGATCGGCCTGATGATGGGATTCTCAAAAAAGTACCTCGGAATCTTTCAGAACAACCTGAACGCTTTCTTATTCACCAGTTTATGCTGATTGAAGGCATCGACGACCCACTTTGTACGGTCCTTGCGCTTTACGAGCCATTCACGAACACGCGCATGTTGGTCCAACAGATTGGAAGGCTAATCCGCCATCCAGGACCTATCGGCGGGCCAATACCAAAGGCCTATGTTCTTGCGTCCAGCGGTCACAATGTGGCTGACGATTGGAATAGTTTTCTTTCTTTTGACAACGCTTCGAAAGAGAATGGAAATAAGCCATACGTGCGCAACGACGCAACGGTTTTGGAAAACCTGATTGCTGCCCTTCCTACTCTCGATTACGTGATGGGACGCTTCCGAGAAAGGCCTGACCTAGACGACCCGAATCTCCATGACGACCTGCGCTTCCCGAGCGCGGCAGTCGCATTTTCGATCGAACAAGACCTCAATTTGGATGACCTCCAAGCGGACATCCAAGCCGAATTGTCCAACAATGATCGATATCAGGTGTTAAACGGCCAAACCGCTGACGGTCTTTGCCGGTATCATGTCACGCTCCGACTAACTCCGTCACCTTTCTTGTCGGGAAGCCTTTTCCAATCACCCAGCCTTGAAGCGACGATCTATGCGAAAAAGAACGGCCGACTTTTCTTTTTCGACAGTGCCGGACTTTGGATAAATGAACTGGAAGGCATCGGCCCACGCATCAATGCAAAAGCCTTGCGCGCACTTTTGCCCGACGGTCAGTACAACAATATTTCGTTCATGAGCGTAAAAAATACAGATCTTGGGCCGCTGGCACTACGATCCCGCAGCCTGTCCGCACGCTCACTTGATCGATCGGGTGTGTTTATGGGAGAGCATCTCAATGTTGTGACACGTGCTAGCGGCTACATACACGCTGAAAACACCCAGGACGGTACTCGTAGATCTGTTGGTTTTACCAGATCGCGTGTACGTGACGGCAAAGGAAATGACCTTACACCGCAGCAGTACTCGGATTGGTGTGATGTAGTTGCTTCGGAACTTGAAGCTGCCACACAAGCGGCTTCTATCTTCTCTCGGTTCGCGGCTCCCGACATGGTTCCCGCTGACCCGACGCCACTCAATATCCTTGTCGACATGGCTGAGCTAGACGATCAGTTCGTTGCAAAGGGACAGACCGCCGCTGTCACCATAGAGGATCTATGCGTTGAAGTTGAAGAAGACAAAGATCAAAAAGCGCCAGCGCCGTTCCGTTTCACCCTACGCATAGATGGAGAGGACCACTCTGTGTGGATAGGCTGGAACGCTAAAAAGGGAAAATACTGGCTCATTTCTCCAAGCCTCAGTCGAATCAAAACCAAAGACAACCCGAAGATCTCTCTAACCCGCCGCCTGAATCAGTTGCAGCCTTTTCGCATAATCACACGCGATTTAGTCCACACCTATGTTAGTGGCGACTTTTACAGAATTGATCTCGACCTACGTGACTCCAAAGGAGCGTCGAAGTTGGTGCTCGATCTAATCAAGACAATCCCTGGTCTTAACAAAGTGACTTCAGAAAAAGGCGAATTAACCAAAGGCCATGTCGATACTTGGAAAGAGGGCTCGCTATTCGAATTAATCGATAAGTCGCTTCGGCCCGATCGCGGACCTCATCTTTTCGGACGGAGTTTTCCGGACTTAGTGTGCGACGATCTGCAGGACGAAGTCGGCGATTTTCTTGGGTTGGACGAGATGTCCCCAATTCCTGCAGCGATTGTGGTCGCGGGGAAGTGGAAAAAGGGAAAACCAGGCGTGTCAGCTTCAGCCTTCTATGATGTTTGCGCCCAGGGCCTTAAGAATCTCGCATATATGAAAAGCGACGGGGCCGCACTTCCGGGGAGCGAGACGCGGTTTGACGGGCGTTGGAAACTGTCTAAGGCTAAATCAGACATTACCCAGACAGTCGATCGCAAGCGTCATGGTAGAGGATCGAAAGCCTTTCGTAAGGCATTCCAGCGGTTGCGTACGAGCCCAACCACGGACAGAGAGATTTGGCTGGTTTGTTCAGGCGGCATGCTTTCGCTCAAAAAGCTCGAAGAGGAGTTCAATAAGCCGCAACCTGAACCCCACGTGCTTCAATTCTATCACTTAGTTCTCTCTACATACTCCGCATGCCAGTCGGTTGGCGTCCGCCTCCGGATTTTTTGTGCTGAATAGCATCAGACTGCTTTGTGCAAATTTTCGTCAGCGTATTTGGAAAACGCATAGCGAACGGAATACCGTTTTGCCGCAAAGCCTCCAGCGGCAGCTTTTCTTGGCGCAACGCAGCATTCCAGGGATGTACCAATGACCTGTTTAGGCCGATTGTTTACGTTGAAGCCTGCGGCCCGTCTGTTTGGTTCGTCCGCAAAGCAGTTGTTCTAGGAACTGGAAGTTTGGGGCAGCTTTGATCTCCAACCGACGATTGGGTCAGCGGCTCTTAGGCGGCTGAAGCACAAACGGTTTAACCATACAGCTGGACGCATTCTCGAAAGAGATTGAAGCTTACTGGAAGACGTTTAACGGTTGGACTAGTCTACATTGAATAGGACAATAATGGACGCAAAAGGACGATTGGTGCGATTCCAAAACACGGAATCACATAGATAAATCAAATACTTGAAATGAAAAGAGAACTTCGTCGGGGGTAATAAAGGGGGTATTGAAGTAAGTGGGGTATGATTTTAGTGATTAAATTGAGATGCTTAACGTACTTTACCGATTCCGCCCCCGGCACCATTCGCAATAGATAAGCTACTGGTTCCCTTCGGCTTTAACTGGAGTTGACCAAGGACGTAGTACATGCTGGAGAACAAAACCGTTCCCTTCTCATTTGTGAAAGCAGGGGGCTTGTACTTCACACGGCGGGTCCCGAAGGACCTCGATCACCACTATACCACCAGAAAAATATCGTTCTCGCTGCGGACAAGATCAGCGGCGTCCGCAAAGTCCCGAGCGCAAAGAACTTCTCAGCAATTGGATGATCACTGGTATCGCCTACGTATCCAAGACGTAGACCTACCGGGTAAGCATCTTCTGAGGATGACCGCCCTCTCTGGACGAGAAGAGACCAGGTCCAATCGGATCCATGAAACCCTCGACTCTATGACTTGTTGTATTCCAAATATCGGGGAAGCTTACCCTCTGGGCCGGCGAAGGCCGCAGTGTCCAGTAATCTGCGGCCAGTGTTTTCAGGGGTGACTTGCGACGAAATCCAGACCGATATCAAGGCAGGGTGCGCTGTGGGTGATCCAGCCCATGGAAATCAGATCAACCCCGGTTTCAGCGACAGCGCGCACGCTGTCAGGTGTGATCCCGCCCGAGGCTTCGGCGATAGCTCTCCCATCAATCATACCCACTGCCTCGCGCAATGTGGTCGGGGTCATGTTGTCGAGCAGCACGGCATCGGCACCGATCTCCAAAACCTGCTCCAACTGCGCGAGTGTATCGACCTCGATCTCTATCTTGACCATATGGCCGACCGTTTGTTTCGCGCTTGTCAGGGCTGGGCCGACGCCTCCGGCGATGGCGACATGGTTGTCTTTGATGAGCACCGCATCGCTTAGGGAATAGCGGTGGTTCATGCCTCCACCCGCGCGCACGGCGTATTTTTCCAGCGCGCGCAGACCCGGGGTTGTCTTGCGGGTGCAGGCGATTGAGGCGCGCGTGCCTTCGACACGGCGCACAAGATCAGCGGTCGCGCTGGCAATGCCCGAGAGGTGACCCATGAAATTGAGCGCGGTTCGTTCAGCGATCAACAGGCTGCGGGACGGCCCTTGGAAAGTTGCGATCGGCGTACCGCTCGCAACCGAGTCTCCGTCGTTCACATGGCGGGTCACCGTGATGGCCGGATCAACCAAGGCGCAGGCAAGTTCCGCACAGTCGAGACCGGCGATACAACCGGGTTGGCGGGCGCAGGCCACAACCTCGGATCGGTGATCCGACGGAATTACGGCGGCAGAGGTGACATCGCCCGCCAAGCCAAGATCTTCATCCAGAGCGCGCCGGATCATCGGCTCAAACATCGTGCGCGGCAACGGGGTTAGGGGCATGGCGGTCATGGGTCAGGCTGTCCTCAGCTGGGGTTCTTGGTCGACCGAACCCGCATGCGACAGGATTTCGGTCAGGTTCATCAGGGTTGATCGCGGATTAGTCTCTGGCTCAGGGAAGTCGCTACGATAGTGCCCGCCGCAGGAGCCTCGGCGCTTTTCGGCGAAAACTGCGATTGCAAGCGCCACGAGGGCCGGGTCCGAGGCAGGCCCGCACGACCGAACCAGCGGCAAAAGGTTCGAGATCGCGTTCCGCATCCCGGCCCCATGCCGGATCACACCCAGATGCCCCGACATCATCGGCCGGACAGCGCCGGGATCGGGATCAGGCAACGCAGCGGGGTTGGGGACAAAAGCCCGGTCTCGCATCTTGCTGGCCGCAACATCGCTGGCGGCGCGACGAGCCATTACAACAGCCTCAAGCAGAGAGCTACTGGCAAGGCGATTGGCCCCGTGCAAACCGGTCGCCGCACATTCACCGATCGCCCAAAACCCGGGCAGCGTGCTCTGGCCGGTCTGGCCAACGGCAATGCCACCCATGTGGTAGTGCGCAGCCGGGCGTATCGGAATCGGGTCGTGCGCGGGGTCGATACCTTGGGCCGCGCACAAGGCCTGAATGCCAGGAAACCGTTCAGCAAAGCCCGCACCCAGCGCGGCACGAGCGTCAAGAAACGCGCGCCCTCCGCCTGCGATGACCTGATGCACAGCGCGGGCCACCACGTCCCGTGGGGCCAGTTCGGCATCCGCGATATGTGCCATGAACCGCTTGCCATTCTGGTCGATCAGAGTTGCCCCCTCGCCCCGCACCGCCTCGCTGATCAGGTCCAAAGGTGCTTGGTCAGTCGCCAGTGCGGTCGGGTGAAATTGCACGAATTCCATATCGCGCAGAGCTGCGCCTGCACGTGCGGCCATCGCCGAACCTTGCCCGAAATTGCCGGACGGGTTGGTGCTGGCGTCGAAAAGACCCCCGCAGCCACCTGTCGCCATGATGACCTGAGCTGTCCGCAATACGGCCGCTTGACCCATCGCTTGCAGATGAACACCAGCAACGCACCCGTCGGCGGTTACAAGACGCCGGGCTTCGACGCCCGTTAAGCAGGTGATCGAGGGGCAATGCTGCACCGCGCGGATCAGAGCGGACATGATCTCGGCCCCTGTCCGGTCACCGCCGATATGCAGAATGCGGCGGCGGGAATGCGCGGCCTCGCGCGCAAGGGCAAATGTGCCATCCTGCGCCCTGTCAAAGCGAACGCCGTATCGCTCAAGCATTGCGATCGCCTCGGCGGC
The DNA here is from genome assembly GCF_056539825.1 of Ruegeria sp. B10. Lineage (NCBI taxonomy): Bacteria > Pseudomonadati > Pseudomonadota > Alphaproteobacteria > Rhodobacterales > Roseobacteraceae > Ruegeria > Ruegeria sp. B10. The sequence goes on along the minus strand of NZ_JBQFVP010000012.1, from coordinate 133,179 downwards.
CTCTGACAGGATCCCCGAGGCGACAGTTGCATCGCACAGCCCATCTCCGGCCCGCAGCGTATCAGCCAGATGCCGGGTCGGATCGTCATCTGCGCCCAGCGCGGCAGCAATCCCCCCTTGCGCCCAAGCGCTCGAGCATTCCTGCCCCAGCCCGGCGCGAGTGATCAGCACCACAGGCTGCAGCGCCAGTTCCAGTGCAGCCACCAGCCCTGCGATACCGCCACCGATGATGGCGATCCGGTCATGGAGCCTCTCAAGCCGGATCATTTCACGGCCAGCATCCGCTCGACCGAACGGCGCGCATCGTCGGCGATGGCGGGATCGACGGTGACTTCGTGGCGACCCAATTCCAGCGCTTTTCGGATATTGCCCAAACTGATGCGCTTCATATGCGGGCACAAATTGCACGGACGCACAAACTCCACATCTGGGTGGTTCAGTGCCACGTTGTCGCTCATGGAGCATTCGGTCAGAAGGCAAACCCTTGCCGGTTTCTTGTCGCCGACGAAGTCCGACATCACGGCGGTAGAGCCTGAGAAATCCGCCTCGGCCACGACCTCGGGTGGACATTCCGGGTGGGCCAGCACCGTGACACCCGGCCATGCCTCGCGCATAGCCCGAATGTCGTCCGGGGTGAACAGCTCATGCACCTCGCAATGCCCGTGCCAGGCGATCAGTTCAACATCGGTCTCTTTGGCGACGTTCTTGGCAAGGTACTCATCCGGTATCATCAACACGCGCGGCACCCCGAGGGATTCCACCACTTTCACCGCGTTGCCCGAGGTGCAGCAGATATCTGAGGCAGCCTTCACCGCAGCCGATGTGTTGACATAGGTGATCACCGGCACACCAGGATGGGCTTCGCGCAGCAGCGCGATGTCTTCGGGCGTGATGGAATCCGCCAGCGAACATCCCGCCCCCATATCGGGGATCAGCACGGTCTTCTCCGGGTTCAGCAGCTTGGCGGTTTCCGCCATGAAATGCACGCCCGCCAGCACGATGACATCGGCGTCGACTTCAACGGCTTCGCGCGCCAGGGCCAGGCTGTCGCCTACGATATCGGCCACGCCGTGAAAGATCTCGGGCGTTTGGTAATTGTGCGCAAGGATGACGGCATTCTGCTGCCGCTTCAGGTCGAGGATGGCTTCCAGATCCTCTTCGTACTGCATCCATTCGGCTGGCGGAATGACTTGCTTAACCCGATCGTACAACTCTGGCAGGCGGAAATCTTTCATCGGCTCCTCCAATTATACTCGATTCGAGTACATTTGAGCCGTGATTATTCTCGATTCGAGATTATGTCAAGCGCAACTCAGGATTTGGACAGAGGCAGCCTTGCGCCCGACAGCATGCGGGCCTCAAGAATAGCAGGTCGATATCGGAACAGGCGCGCCGGACGACCACCGGTGCCGCTCGAGATTTCGCCTGTTTCTTCAACAAGTTCCTGCTGGTCGATCTGGCGGCGGAAATTGGGTTTGTGCAAGTGCAGACCCGACAGCGCCTCGACCGTGCGCTGCAATTGAAGCAGGGTAAAGCTTTCGGGCATTAGCTCGAACACGACCGGAGAGTATTTGATCTTGGCCCGTAGCCGCGAAATGCCAGTGGCAAGGATGCGGCGGTTGTCGCCCGCCATGGGCAAGCCAAACTCGGGCACATCGACCAGACCGGCCTCATACATCAGCTCATAGCGCTGCAGAACCAGTTCCTCGTTCCACGTCTTTCCGTTCAGACCGAACAGATAATCGACACGCTGTGCCTTAAGCGGGTCCACCCCCGCCCAAGCTGTGAGGCGATCGGCGATGCGCGGCACTTCTTCGGGGATGCTGTCGCGATGATCTTCCCACGGGAAGTACCGGTACCAACTTCGCCAGGACGGGCGCCCTGCCCCGGCTGCATCCTGTTCGCGCACCAGCCCTAGATAGCTGATCGAGATCCGCTGCGAGGTTTCTACATCCCCAGACCGAGGATCGCGATCCCTGTCCGCAAAGGTATAAAGCTGTTCGAGATACCCCACGGGATGGCCGGTCTGCGCTTCAATCCAAGCACGCAGGCTGCTCTGTAGGCTGCGATGAGAAGATTCGAACGGCCCCGATGGCAGCGCCTCACCGCCCCGCAAGGTCATGACACGCGGCTGGTTGTCGGTCACGGCGACAAGGATTGCGATCAGTTCGGCAGGGGCTAGTCCGCTGGGCAAGAAGATACCTGTGTATTGCGCAATGCCAATCATTGACATCGTGTTTGATTTCTAACCCAGATTTCAAACCTTTGCTTGAGGAAAATGCCATAGTGCCAACACCGACCTCAAAATGAGGTTTTCGCCGTTGATTGAAGGCATTTCCGGCATTTGCAGTGGCGACCCCGGCAGGATTCGAACCTGCAACCTGCCCCTTAGGAGGGGGCTGCTCTATCCAGTTGAGCCACGGGGCCGTGCAAAGCCCTCTCTACCTTTGTTTTTTCGGCTTGTCATGGGGTTTACTGTGGGTTTGCTGTAGGCGTGCTGAACAGTTGTAAACTGCACGGTGTTTACGCTAGCATCAGATAAAACAACAACGCAGGTGCCCTCAGTGAACACAGAAACAAAACGCCCGCTTACCCTTCGCGATGTCTCTGAGGCCTCTGGGGTATCCGAGATGACGGTCAGCCGGGTCCTGCGCAATCGGGGCGATGTGTCGGATGCGACGCGCACCCGCGTTTTGGCCGCCGCGAAAGAACTGGGCTATGTGCCCAACAAGATCGCGGGCGCGCTGGCCTCAAGCCGGGTCAATCTGGTCGCGGTGATCATTCCATCCCTGTCCAACATGGTCTTTCCCGAGGTTCTGACCGGCATCAATCAAGTGCTAGAGGACACCGATCTGCAGCCTGTGGTCGGGGTGACCGACTACCTGCCTGAGAAAGAGGAAAAAGTGCTGTATGAGATGCTCTCCTGGCGGCCCTCGGGGGTGATTATTGCCGGGCTGGAGCATACCGACGCGGCGCGGGCGATGCTGGATTCCGCCGGAATTCCAGTGGTTGAGATCATGGATACCGATGGCAAACCGGTTGATGCGATGGTCGGGATCTCGCATCGTCGCGCCGGGCGCGAAATGGCTCAGGCGATCCTGAAAGCGGGCTATGAACATATCGGCTTCATGGGCACCAAGATGCCTCTGGACCACAGGGCACGGAAACGGTTCGAAGGCTTCACCGAGGTTATGGGCAAGCACGGGATCGAGATTGAGGATCGGGAATTTTATTCCGGCGGCTCGGCTCTGGCCAAGGGACGCGAGATGACGCAAGCCATGCTGGAACGCTCACCCGATCTGGATTTCCTATATTATTCCAATGACATGATCGGCGCTGGGGGATTGTTGTACCTACTAGAGCAAGGCATCGACATTCCCGGTCAGATCGGCTTGGCGGGTTTCAACAATGTCGAGCTTCTGCAGGGCCTGCCCCGCAAACTGGCGACGATGGATGCCTGCCGACTTGAGATCGGACAGCAAGCGGCCAAGATCATCGCCACGCAGCTTGACGATCCGAATGCCGAGATCGAGACCCGCGTGACTCTGACCCCCAAGGTCAACTTTGGGGACACGCTAAAACGGCGCTGATATCGTGGCGGCGAAACGGCTAGACAATCGCACGGCGCGGGCGATCTTCATGGATCGCCACGCGCTGGCCGAGGCACCTTCGGGCGGGTCTAAGGGCACCGATCTGCTGGATCTGATCCAGAGGCTGGGCTTCGTTCAACTCGACAGCATCAATACGGTGGCGCGCGCGCATGACATGATCCTGTTCTCGCGCAGGCCCAGCTATCGCAGCGGGAACCTCAAACGTTTGTACGAACGTGACCGGGCGCTGTTTGAACACTGGACCCACGATGCCGCCGTCATTCCGATGGAGTATTACGCGCATTGGCATCTGCGGTTTCAGCGCGATGCGGATCTGCTGAAATCGCGGTGGAAGAACTGGCGTCGGGATGGGTTTGAGCAGCAGTTCGAAACGGTTCTGAGCCATATCCGCGATCATGGGCCAGTGTCCTCGTCCGACGTGGGGAAGGATGAAAAGAAGGGCTCTGGCGGGTGGTGGGATTGGCACCCGTCCAAGACCGCGCTTGAGTATCTGTGGCGCTCGGGCGCGCTGACCGTTGTCGGGCGGGAGGGGTTTCAGAAACGCTATGATCTGACCGAGCGGGTGATCGAAACTCATCTCTGCCCCGGTCAGCGACCCTATGACGCCGAGGCGACGGTTGATTGGCTTTGCAATGCGGCGCTGGACCGGCTTGGCTTTGCCACTTCGGGTGAGCTGGCCGCGTTTTGGGATACCGTTAGCGCGGCTGAGGCTAAGGCCTGGTGCGCCCAAGGGTTGCAATCAGGCGCACTGGAGGAGATCGAAATCGCTTGCGTCGACGGGCGCGTGCGCAAACTGTTTGCCCGCCCCGGTCTGACCGATGGTGCGGCCGATCTGCCCGCACCAACAGGCCGCATCCGGGTTCTCAGCCCGTTCGATCCGATGCTGAGAGACCGGAACCGGGCCGAGCGGCTGTTTGGTTTTCACTACCGGATCGAGGTCTTCGTTCCTGAACCCAAGCGGACCTATGGCTACTATGTTTTCCCGCTGCTGGAAGGCGACAAGCTGATTGGCCGGATCGACATGAAAGCCCATCGCGACGAAGGCGTTCTGCGCGTCAAAGCCCTCTGGCCGGAGCGCGCGATACGCTGGTCGGATGCGCGCAAGCGACGACTGGATTCCGAATTGGACAGACTGCGCCGGTTTGCCGGTCTTGATACGGTCGAATTTGCCAATGACTGGCTGAAAGAGCCTAAATAGACTCTATTCTGCGTCCGTCAGGGTCAGATGAATGGGCTCCAACCCATCTATCCCACCTTCGATCTCATCCCCTGCAGCAACCGGACCTACCCCGGCGGGGGTTCCTGTCAGGATCACATCGCCGGGACGCAAGTGATAGAAACCGGACAGGTGGCAGATGATCCCATCAATTTTCCAGATCAACTCATGCAAAGTCGCGTCTTGCCTAACCTCGGCGTTGACGTTCAGGTGAATGCGCTTGTTGTCCTCTGGGGACCACTCGGCGGCTCGGGTCAAAGGCGCAAAGACAGCGCCGTTCTCCACATCCTTGCCCAGATCCCAAGGGCGCTGTTTGTTGCGTTCGCGAATCTGCAGATCGCGACGGGTCATATCCAGCGCACAGCCGTAGCCGTAGACTGCCTCCCACGCCTCTGCAGGGGTGGCGCGGAACACGGGGCGACCGATGGCGACGGCCAACTCCATTTCATGATGGTAGTTTTCGGTGCCCGGCGGGTAGGGCACGCTGGCTCCGGTCAGAATGGCGTTTGCGGGCGACTTGGTGAAATAGAACGGCGCCTCGCGGTCTACCTCGTGACCCATTTCAGCGGCATGCGCCGCATAGTTGCGCCCAACGCAGAAAATCCGACCAATGGGATAGGTCGCCTGCTCGCCGATCACGGGGATCGAGATTGGTGCGGGTAGAGAAAACAGATACGGCATGGCGATCCCCTGAGTGTTGCGCCGCGCAGCTTATCGTCTGGCACGCAACTGGCAAGCCGTAGCTATGCGCCGGTTCACGCCGACATCTGCGGCGTGATCTGGCGCAAAGCCGCCCAATTCCTTCCGCGGCGCATCTGGGCGTATGAATCCCTTGGAAACAGGTAAAATCGCGCTAGATCGCGTAGTAGATTTGAGAATTGATGGCACCCCCACCACCTGCCCGGCACAGAAGTTCTGCCGGAAAGATCAATACGACTGAAATGACCTGAAGATACCTCTTGCGGACGCCTCAACATGTCGGCATTGGGACGTGAACGTATCGGAGACGGCAGGCGAAGACACCCATCCCCCTGGGAGTTTCGCCCGTGTTAGACCCTGTTTCAGGGCTGACGCGCCTTCCGACACGTGGGCCGGGCCGTCGGGTAAGACGACACGCAACGGCCTTGGGCCAGGCACAGAATCCAACCCAGGTCTGGCCACCCCGTCGGAGAATTCCCCCTACCTTCTCCGGCGGGGTTTTGATTCAGAGGGTTACTCTTCGAACTCTTTCAGCTCGTTGAGGATATCAAGAAGCGTTTCATGCTTTTCGGGACCAAGATGCGCGCGCATGCGATCGGCCTGTTGAACAATCCCCGTCAGGTTGTCCTGAATGATCTGTTCGCCCTTCGCGGTGATCTCGACGATCTGACGTCGTCGATCTTTGGGGTGACAGCGGCGCTTGATAAGGCCCTTGTCTTCCAGTTTTTGCAGGATGCGCGTCAGGCTTGGCAACAACAGGCAGGCCCGTTCCGAGATATCCGTGGGCTCACTTGCACCTTCTTCTTTCAGAAGGCGCAGCACGCGCCACTGCTGCTCGGTCACCCCGGCATCAATCAGCAGTTTGCGAATAGGACCCATCACCCGTTCACGGGCGCGCAACAACGCGATGGGAAGGGATCGCGACACCAAGGGGAGTTGATCGGACATGCTGAATCATCGCCGAAAAAGCGGAAGGTCTCAAGCCGTCCTGAGAGGAAAGGTCTATAAGGCACTGATAAATATCAGTTTAAAGCTGCTAGTGGCAAGCTACACCCGCATCGCCTCGGCGGCTTTTGCATATCCACCCGAAGCCCCATCCACGAAATGAACATGATCGTCCCGCATGGCTGAGGGGACGAAGCAGGTCATCATCGCCTCATCCTGTACGTGCAGGCCGTAGCGGATTTTGCCGCGACCGCGGGCTTCATCCAGCATACGCTGGAGGCGGTCCAACGTGGCAGGGTCGCAGTCCAGCGTCATTTTCAGGCCATCGTCAAATTTGCGGTAATCTGCGTTTTGGCTGACCATCCGCCGATAGTGACCGGGTTCGAACTGCCCAAGCCGCTTGCCCGTCATAAACAAAAGGGCGATCAACAGGTTCTGCCCGAGCAGCTTCAGTTTTTGCGCAAACAGATTGCTCCCTGCGCGCGAGACATGCGCATCCAAACCTACGTCCGGCGGCGGCCATGTCATCGGAGGTCCGTTTTCCGGAACCGGATGCCCCGAACGATCCAGTTCGGCGGCCATGGTGACAACAGATTGCGCCAGATCCGCAAAATCCCGCTCGGTCGCCTGAACCGTCGGCTGCACCACGACCGAAACGATCTGACCATGCTGCGCAGGACTGTTGGACCAGCGGCAGGACAGGCCGGTCAGGTTTGGCTGCGCGCTGGGCGCGGCGGGCTCGACCGAATAGTGCCCGGATTTCATCTGCGCCTCGGCCCAGGCCAGGCCTCCGCCCGAGAACATGGCGTAGTCCACCCCGGTGGATGGGGCATAGCGCGCCACCCTCAGGTCTTTTCCAGCCTTGCGCAACTCGGCCACCGGAACGAGGGCCGCGCGCAACGGCATCTCAAACTCCTCTTCGGCCCAGCGCCGCAGGGTTGCCAACGCTCCAGCCGCGATATCCGCCGCACTGGGTGGCACGGCGAAGCCTGCCCCATCGCCACCAAAGACATAAGGAAAAGGTTTGTTTTCCAAAGCGTTGATCATGGCTGAGATCACCGCAGCACCGACCATGTTGACGGTTTTATACCGTCCCTGGGCGATCTGCGCGGTTGAATCCACAATGTCGGCAACACCCACAACCCAATCGTCCGGAACCGAGGCAAACTGCGCCGGGTCCGACAGAAGGGTAAAATCGCGCCAAAGCGGCAGGGACTCGTAAAAATCTGAATGGAGGTCTTTCATCGTCCCCCCTTTGTTCCAATTGGGGGTTAAGCTAGCCCGAATGTGTTCGCTGTCCTCCCCTTGCAACATAGTACACGTGCTTGTGCGTTTTGCCACGGCGTGCCAATCAGGGCGGTGGAAATGCGCAGGAAAGGGCCGTTCATGCAGGCAGGTTTGGTTGTACTATGTCTGGCTTATGTCCTGAGCCAGTTTTTTCGCGCGTTCCTTGCCGTTCTCAGCCTTGATCTGGCGCGTGATATCGGTGCCTCGCCCGAGGATCTGGCCTTTGCTTCGGGCCTTTGGTTTCTGGTCTTTGCAGCGATGCAGCTGCCGGTGGGCTGGGCGCTGGATCGTATTGGACCACGGCTCAGCGCATCCGTCCTGCTGCTGATAGGCGGGGCTGGAGGGGCGCTTGTTTTTGCCGCCGCCAGCAGCCCGCTGCATGTCAGCATTGCGATGGCTCTGATCGGCATTGGCTGTTCACCGGTTCTGATGGCCTCGTACTTCATCTTTGCACGCGAGTATCCTCCGGCTCGGTTTGCTACGCTGGCGGCGCTGATGCTGGGCGTCGGGTCGGTTGGCAATCTGGTTGCGTCCTACCCAACGGCGCTTGCGGTCGAATTGATGGGCTGGCGCGCCACGATGGTTGGGTTGGCGGTTCTGTCCGCCGCCATCGCCTTGGGCATCTGGTTCAGCGTGCGTGATCCGAAAAAGGTCGAGACCGACCACAAAGGATCTTTGCTGGACTTGCTGAAAGAGCCTGCCTTGTGGCTCATCCTGCCCTTGATGCTGGTCTCTTACGCTCCGGCGGCTGCACTGCGCGGGCTTTGGGCGGGGCCATACCTGAACGATGTGTTCAGCCTGACCACCACGCAGATCGGCACGGCCACGCTGGTAATGGGAACCGCGATGATCGCGGGGACTTTTGTCTACGGCCCGTTGGACCGCCTTTTGGGCACCCGCAAATGGGTGATTGTCGGCGGCAATGTCCTCTGCGCGGTCGCGCTTGGTCTTTTGTGCCTGTGGGTCGATAGCGCTGTCTGGGTGTCGGTCGTGATGTTGTCGCTGATCGGGTTTCTGGGCGCGAGCTTTCCAGTCATCATGGCCCATGGCCGAGCCTTCATCCCGCCGCATCTGACTGGGCGCGGCGTGACCTTGTTGAACCTTTTCGGCATCGGCGGCGTAGGGCTTGCGCAATTTGCCACCGGGCAGATTCACGCCGCTTTTTCCGACGTCAGCCCCACGGCTCCGTACACGGCGATATTCGGCTTTTTTGCGGTGACCCTTGCCATTGGATGCGTGATCTATCTATTCAGCCGGGATAGCGTCGACTGACGCAACGATCAGGAGAGCCCGGTGAAAGACCCCGTCGTCATTGCCCCCAATCTCAAACGCAGGCTTTCGGGCGTGACGGCAACGATTGCGCGACTGGTCCCTTTGCAGGCGCAACACATCGACATCGCCGCCACCGGGCCGGGGCTGCCCGCCGACATTCCGCATATCCCGCTGGGCCGCCTGCCCTTCCTGTCCCGTCGCACGCTGCGGGTCTGGCATGCGCGCCGCAATACCGAGATGCTGCTGGGCCTGATCCTGCGTAACGTGTTCCGGTTGAAGCTGAAACTGCTGTTCACCAGTGCCTCTCAACGAGCGCATACGGGCTATACCAAATGGCTGATCGACAAGATGGATGCGATTGTTGCGACCTCGCGCAAGACCGCGGGCTATCTGGACCGAGACGCGCAGGTGATCATGCATGGTATCAACCTGGACGATTTTACACCACCTCAGGACAAAGCCGCCCTCTGTGCGCGGCTTGGGCTACCAGATGGCCTGCTGCTGGGCTGCTACGGCCGCATCCGCCATCAAAAAGGCACGGATGCTTTTGTCGACGCCATGATTGATCTCTGCGCGCGATCTAAGGACGTCTCGGGCATCGTCATGGGCCGCGCGACTGAAAAACACACGGCCTTTCTGGTCGAACTGAAAGACAAGGTCGCCAAGGCGGGCCTGTCGGACCGTATCCTCTTCATGCCCGAGGTGACGGTCGATCAGATTGCCGAATGGTATCAGGTACTGGACCTGTTCATCGCCCCCCAACGGTGGGAGGGTTTCGGCCTCACCCCGCTTGAGGCGATGGCCTGCGGTGTGCCCGTTGTCGCAACCGATGTCGGCGCGTTTTCCGAGATCGTGAGCGACCCGTCTCTGGGCCGGGTGGTGACCCCGGGTGACATCCCGGCACTGGCCGATGCGGCGGCGGAAATGTTGGAAAATCGTGATTCCCTGTCTCAGGCCGGACAGGCCGCCCGCACCCATGTCGAGCAGAATTTCGACATCAACGGCGAGGCACAGACCCTCGTGGCCCTCTACAAGCGCCTGCTGAGCGCGTGAAGCGCCTCAAATCGGCGTCATTCGTTAAAATACATTGCGAAAGCTCTTTTGTCCCGACGGCAACGCGGCTATGAACGCGCGTCCTTAACTTTGGAGACATGAAATGGGCTATCGCGTCGTCGTCGTCGGCGCCACAGGTAATGTGGGCCGCGAAATGCTGAACATCCTGGCGGAACGCCAGTTCCCCGTGGACGAAATTGCCGTGCTGGCAAGCCGTCGTTCGCTGGGTACTGAGGTGACATTTGGCGACAAGACACTCACGACCAAAGACCTGGACACCTTTGATTTCACCGGCTGGGATATGGCCCTGTTCGCCGTCGGCTCTGCCGCGACCAAGGATTATGCGCCCAAGGCCGCTGCGGCGGGCTGCGTGGTGATCGACAATTCGTCGCTCTATCGCTACGACCCCGAGATCCCGCTGATCGTGCCCGAGTGCAACCCGCAGGCGATCCACGACTACAAGAACAAGAACATCATCGCCAACCCCAACTGCTCGACCGCGCAAATGGTCGTCGCGTTGAAGCCGCTGCATGACCGCGCCAAGATCAAACGCGTTGTCGTCTCGACCTACCAGTCGGTCTCCGGTGCTGGCAAAGAGGGTATGGACGAGCTCTGGGAACAGACCAAAGCCGTCTACAACCCGATCAACGAGGTTGAGCCCAAGAAGTTCCAGAAGCAGATCGCCTTCAACGTCATCCCTCAGATCGACGTCTTCATGGAAGACGGTTCGACCAAGGAAGAGTGGAAGATGGTTGTCGAGACCAAGAAGATCGTCGATCCGTCGATCAAGGTCACGGCCACCTGCGTCCGCGTGCCTGTGTTCGTTGGCCACTCCGAGGCTGTGAACATCGAGTTCGAGGAATTCCTGGACGAAGACGAAGCCCGCGATATCCTGCGCGAAGCACCGGGCATCATGGTGATCGACAAGCGTGAGGCCGGCGGCTACGTCTCGCCCACTGAATGCGTTGGCGATTTCGCGACCTTCATCAGCCGCATCCGTCAGGACTCGACCGTTGAGAACGGTATTAACCTGTGGTGCGTCTCGGACAACCTGCGCAAGGGTGCCGCCCTGAACGCGGTCCAGATCGCCGAGCTTCTGGGCCGTGAGGTTCTGAAAAAGGGCTAATCCCTGACCTGATATTGTTCGCAAGGGGCCGTTTCGTCAGAAGCGGCCTTTTTTCTTTGCGTGTTTCGAAATGGTCCCGCTCAAGACGAAGGACAGACACAGCAATCCGTGCTAAGTTGTGCCCATAGCCTTAAGAAAACCACCCAAAGGGTTTCACGATGCGCATTTTCTCTGTTCCTTTCATAATACTCACCGCTCTTTCTCCGCTGTCCGCGAAATCACAGGAGATCGCCGATACGATCTATTCCGGCGGTCCCATTCTAACGATCAATGATGACCAGCCCTCGGCCGAGGCGGTCGCGGTCCGGGATGGCCGCATTCTGGCGGTTGGATCGCTTGCCGATATGGCCGCGCATCAAGGCGATGGGACCACAGCATTTGATCTGGCAGGGCGCGCCATGCTGCCTGGATTTGTCGACAGCCACGGGCACGTTGTGATGGGCGGGCTGCAAGCCTTGTCGGCCAACATGCTGGCACCTCCGGACGGAGAGGTGACAGACATCGCCAGCCTTCAGGCCACTCTGACAGCTTGGGCCGAGGCAAATTCCGACGCCGTGGAAAACGCGAACATGATCATTGGCTTTGGGTATGACAATGCGCAACTGGCCGAATTGCGGCATCCCACGCGCCAGGATCTGGACGCCGTTTCCACCACCACACCGGTCGTGATCATCCACCAATCCGGACATTTGGGTGTGGGCAACTCAAAGGCGCTGGAACTGGCGGGCATCACGGCCGAATCCGAGGCACCGCCCGGCGGCGTTGTCCAGCGGGATGAAAACGGAGAACCCAACGGCGTATTAGAAGAATACGCGTTTTTTGCCTTGTTAGTGCCTCTTCTTGGCGATCTGGGCGAAGACGGTCTGGCTGAATTTGCCCGCGCCGGCAGCGCGCTTTGGGCGCGGTTCGGATACACCACGGGGCAAGAGGGCCGATCGTCCGGTGAGATCGTCGAGGTGCTGAAAAAGGTTGGAGCCAATGGAGAACTGCCCATTGACGTGGTTGCCTTTCCCGACGTTCTAGAGGCGCAGGACTACATTGGCAGCAATGTCTCAGAGGATTACACGAACAGGGTCCGCGTCGGCGGCTGCAAGCTAACTATTGATGGCTCGCCCCAGGGGTTCACGGCACTGCGCGACCGTCCCTACTACGACCCGGTCGGCTCTTACCCTGCAGGCTATGCCGGCTATTCCGCGATCACGATGGATCAGCTTCAGGGCGCAGTGAACTGGTGCTATGAGAACGGCATTCAGATCCTGGTGCATTCGAATGGCGAAGGCGCATCGGATATGCTGATCGCCGCTCTGGAAGAAGCCCAAATGAAATACGGCGACCCCGGAAACCGCCCGGTTCTGATCCATGGCCAGTTTCTGCGCGAGGATCAGGTCGCCAGTTTCAAGCGCTTGGGTGTATTCCCGTCGGTCTTTCCTATGCACACGTTCTACTGGGGAGACTGGCATCGCGACCATACCGTCGGCCCGATCAACGGTGAGAACATCTCGCCAACCGGATGGATACGAGAGCGTGAAATGATGTTCGGAACGCATCACGATGCGCCGGTCGCTTTGCCCGACAGCATGCGTGTTCTGGCCGCGACAGTGACGCGGCGCACCCGGTCAGGCGACATCCTTGGACCGCATCAACGTGTCGATGTCATGACCGCGCTCAAGGCCATGACAATTTGGCCCGCATGGCAGCATTTCGAAGAGGATCAGAAGGGCTCGATCGAAGTTGGGAAGGTCGCCGACTTCGTCATCCTTTCGGACGATCCGACGGTGGTGGACCCGGAAACCCTGGCCGAGCTTCAGGTTCTGGTGACCGTTAAGAACGATACAGTTGTCTACGAGGCTGAAAAAGGCATCCGAGAAGGAAAGCTGGACGTCTCACCCTTTTCTAGCGATCCGGTTGTGGCACATACCTTCCTGCACGCGATTTATCAGGGGATGAAGGTCGAACAGCCTTGGCTGGCGACGGAGCCAAAACGCAATTAAAGGGCGTTTCCGAGGATAGGGCTATCCCTGCCCTTCCACCAAAACCTTGAGGTTCATCAGACCACGCTCATAGTCAGGGCCTAGCCAGCGGTCCATCATTACCCCCATCCAACGAGACATAGGATTCATGCCCAACTCGGATTCGAAGCCCCATGTAACCTGCGTCTGATCCCCATCGGGCTGCAGGAGGAATGCGGCTGTGGCTGTTCCCATCGGTCCGAAATCAAGCGCGGTCTGGACGCTTTGGTTTTCGACGCTCGCCACGATCTCTTGCGATCCGGTGCCGACCTGCGGGTCGTCAGAGCTCCAGTTCAAAATATTCCCAACCCCCGACTCTGGCCCGGAATAGGTCAGCTTGGTCTCGGGGTCCCGGTGCAACCAGGGTGACCAATGCTCGGTCTGCTGCATCGAGTTCACATAGGGAAAAATCACCTCAGGCGCGGCGTTGATGGTGATACTGCGGGATACATCAGCTTTTGAGGGCAGCAGGTACGCAATGCCGACCAGTGCCAGTACAAGAACGATCAGGCCAAGAAAAACGCGTTTAATCAATTTCATAATATGCTCCAAAGGGTAATTCCCTTGTCCGGAGCATATCATAGAAAATTGGACGGAACCGCCGCTTACCGCGATGCTAGGGTGTTAGACCGGAACGAACTTTTTCTGATAGGGATCGAAACACTCCAACCCGCCCGCGCCGATATCTGTCCAAAGCCCGTGCAGGCTGAGCGTGTCGGTCTTGACCGCCTCAGACACAAACGGGAAGGTCATCAGGTTTTCCAGCGAGGCAACGACGGCCTGACGTTCAAACTGGCGGGCCTGCTCGACGCCATCCTCGATATCCGCGACCTGTTCATACTTGGGCTTGAGGATATCCATCCAACGGCCAACAAAGCTTTCTTTTGCTTCCAGCTGCGGAGCTTCACCCTTGCACATGTCGATACAGCCCTGCACCCCACCGCATTGCGAATGACCAAGCACGATCAGATGCGCCACTTTCAACGCGGTCACCGCATATTCGATGGCTGCACTGGTCCCGTGGTGATCCCCATCCGGAGCGTAAGGCGGCACCAGGTTGGCAATGTTGCGGTGAATGAAGAACTCGCCCTGATCGGCACCGAAGATCGCGGTCACATGAACCCGGCTGTCGCAACAGCAAATCACCATCGCACGTGGGCGCTGCCCCTCATCCGCCAAACGCCGATACCAGACCTGATTTTCGGAATAGGTCGTCGCTTTCCAGCCGTGATACCGTTTCACCAGATAGGTCGGCAAAGGTTTGGCTAAATCCATTTCGGCATTCCCGTCTTTCGTTGCGTAGGCTGCTGTAAACCGAATTCAAGAAAAATTCGAGCCATTATCCAAATTCATCGCAAGGTTTTGCAAAGGAATTGACAGCAAGGATCAATGCCACGCCGTGGGGGCGATTAAACTAGGGTGAATGTGGTGGAAAACATACTCAGGCTTGAACACAAGGAAACCGTGCGACTGGATCCGGATCGCCTCAGCGGGCTGTACCGGCAATTGGGCGACAAGAACGCGTTGGACGTGCTGTGCCGCACGGTCGAGGAGCTGGCCGTGCGCTTGTCGAATTGCGAACGGCACTGGCGGCAGCGCGATTGGGAGGCCTTGCGCAAATGCGCCAAATCGCTGGTGGCAATCGCCGATCAAATCGGAATGACGGCGCTGGCGCGGGTTGCGAACGATGTCACCGGCGCCGTAGATGCGGGCGATGCGGTTGCAGCAGGTGCAACGCTGGGGCGGTTGATCCGGGTTGGAGAGCGCTCTCTGACTGCGATCTGGGATCAGCAGGACCTTTCGGTGTGACGGGGGTTGCGGGCAGGCCGCAGGCGGATAGTCTGGTCGCAAATTCACTCAGCCCGAGACGCCTATGACCCTCAGCTTTGCCCAACCCTCTGACAACTCTGTGCCCCTGCATGTGGTGGCGCAACCTGATCTGGACGATTGGCTGGCCGGTCAGTCCGATCACATCCGGAATTGGGTTGCCGCGAACGGGTTCAAAGGCGCGTTGGGTCAGGTCCTGACGGTGCCAAGCACGGACGGCGGTGCTGGGTTTGCGCTGGCCGGATACGGGACCGAGGGCAAGCGCGCCCGCAAGCGGTTCCCTCTGGCCGCTGCGGCGGATGCGCTGCCCGAAGGCAGCTACCACATCGCGGCCGGCGTCCCGGCGGAACATCTGGAGATGGAGTGTCTGGGCTGGTTGCTGACCGGCTACGCCTTTGATCGCTATGCGCCTCAATCCGCCGCCAAGGCGTGTCTGGTAGCTCCTGAGGGGGTTGATGCCGCGCGGTTAGAGGTACTGGCAAATGCCGAGGCGCTGACCCGCGATCTGGTCAACACGCCAGCCTCCGATATGGGGCCGGATCAACTGCAAGCGGCAGCCGAGGCGTTGGCGGACGAATTCGGAGCCACGTGCAAAACGATCACCGGCGACGCGTTGCTGGAACAGAATTTCCCGTTGATCCATACGGTTGGGCGAGCCGCAGATCAGGCCCCTCGCCTGATCGAGATGAATTGGGGCGCGACCGGGCCGATGCTGACGCTCGTCGGCAAGGGTGTGTGTTTCGATACCGGCGGGCTGAACCTGAAACCGGGCGCGTCGATGGGGCTGATGAAAAAGGATATGGGCGGGGCCGCCAATGTGCTGGGTCTGGCCCGGATGATCATGGCGTTGAACCTGCCGCTACAGCTGCGGGTGCTGATCCCGGCGGTCGAGAATGCGGTCGCAGGCAACGCCTTCCGCCCCGGCGATATCCTGACCTCTCGCAAGGGTTTGACTGTCGAGATCAACAACACCGATGCCGAGGGGCGCTTGGTTCTGGCCGATGCGCTGGCGTTGGCGGATGAGGGGAAACCGGCTCTCGTGATCTCGATGGCTACTCTTACCGGCGCAGCGCGCGTGGCCGTTGGGCCCGATCTGGCGCCGTTCTACACCGATGACGACTGCGCCGCCGGGGCGCTGAGCAAAGCTGCCGCCCAAGCCGCTGATCCAGTCTGGCGCATGCCCTTCCACACACCCTATGAGACTATGATCGAACCTGGCATTGCCGATCTGGACAACGCGCCCTCGGGCGGGTTCGCGGGGTCGATCACCGCAGCCCTGTTCCTGCGCCGATTTGTTGAAGACAGCAATTACATGCATTTTGACATCTATTCCTGGCAGCCCAGCAAGCAACCGGGTCGCAGCAAGGGAGGTCTGGGGCAAGGCCCACGCGCCCTACTGACCGCACTGCCCGAGATTTTGGGCCTATGACCCACCTACGCGTCTTGGACCCGGTCGTTGACCTGCTGCGTAGCCCTGATGGCCCGCGCGATCGTCAGTTGCTGTTCGGAGACACAGTACAGCTTGCAGAGCAGAAAAACGGGTGGAGTCGTGTCAAGGCTGACAAGGATGGCTATGTCGGATGGGTTCGCTCGGCCCAATTGGGGCCGCAACAGACCACGACCCATAGGATTGTTGCACCTGCCACACATGCCTATGAACAGGCGGATATGAAAACCCGCGATCTGACCTCGCTAAGCTTCGGAAGTTTCGTACACGCCCTCTCCCAAGCGGACAGATTTGTTGAAACTGAGCTGGGATTCATCCCAAAAACCCACACGGCCCCGATTGCCGAATTGAACCGTGATCCTGTCGCTGTGGCCGAGTTGTTTCTAGGCACACCCTATCTGTGGGGCGGCAACAGTCGGTTCGGGATCGACTGTTCTGGGCTGGTTCAGGTGGGGTTGCTGGCCTGCGGTATGGCGTGTCCCGGCGACAGCGGCGATCAGGAAAAGGCCCTTGGTATCACTCTGCCCGAAGGATCAGAGGCCAAACGCGGCGATCTGTTGTTTTGGAAAGGCCATGTCGCATGGGTTTCCGGGCCGAATATGCTGTTGCATGCCAACGCGCATCATATGGCAGTCGCGTATGAATCCTTGGATCACGCCATCACGCGCATTCAGGCGCAAGGCGACGGGCCTGTGACGGCCCATAAAAGGCTCTAATCCGGGGAAACTGAGCGGATCAGCTTGCGCTCCAATACCCGCAAGACCGTGCGCAGGTCATGGCCGCGTTTCAGAATCCGTCCGTCCATCCCCACAACGGAATACATCCCCTGCTTTTGGCGCAGACGGGGGTGCTTCTCGATCCGGTAGATCGGATGCTCGGCGGTCCGTCGGAAGATCGAAAAAATCGCCATGTCGCGCAGGTTGGAAATTCCGTAGTCGCGCCATTCTCCGGCGGCGACCATCTTACCATAGACGGACAGGATATGGGACATCTCGCGCCGGTCGAACGCGACGGGCATCTGGGCCGAGTTTGTTGGGAACCGGCTGGGAGGCTGCATGTTCATACCCCAAGCCTTGCCGGAAAACGCGGCTGAATCAAGCCCGATGCGCAAGCGGGCCACAATTCGTCAACGGGTGTTACCGCCGTCCGACTTGTCGACATATCAAGATCACAGGCAGTAACCCAACGGCCAGAATGACCAAGGATGGTACCGCCGCCCCCTCGAGCCGCTCGTCCGAGGCCAGCCGGTAGGCCTGCACTGCCAACGTGTCAAAGTTGAAAGGGCGCATGATCAGCGTTGCGGGCAATTCCTTCATCACGTCGACAAAGACGATCAACAGGGCCGTCAACAATGAGGGCGTCAGGATCGGCAAATGCACCCGCCTTAGCGTGCCCAGAGGCGTTTGCCCCAAGGACCGGGCTGCGGCGTCCATATTGGCGTGAACCGTACTCTGCCCGCCTTCATAGGCACTTAGGGCTGCCGCAAGGAACCGCACCATATATGCCGCCACCAGCAGCCAGATGGACCCGGTCACCAGCAGGCCCGTCGATACATCAAACGTCGCGCGCATCCACGCGTCCAACGAATTGTCAAAGCTGGCAAAAGGCACCAGCAGACCAACGGCGATCACCCCGCCCGGCACCGCATAGCCTAGCCGCGCGATATAGCCCGCGATGGTCGAGGGCCGCCCCGGTCTCAAGCGCTGAAAGAACCCAACGCTGACGGCCGCAATAACGGTAATGACAGCAGCCGTCCCGGCGAGGATAAGCGAATTCTGAATGAAGCCGAGGTAGCGAGGCGACAGTAGGTTCTGCTCAGACTTCAACCCCATCTCGAACAGAACAACCACCGGCAGCAGGAACCCAAAAAACACGGGAATGGCGCAGAGGGCAAAAGCCCCAATCGCGCGCCATCCAGTCAGTTGCGCTGCGGGCAGAGCCGCATGTTGCTTGCCCGCCTGATAATACTTGGCCTTGCCGCGCCGCGTGCGTTCAGCCACAGCCAATACAAGCGCGAAGGTCAGCAAGCAAAAGGCCAGTTGCGCAGCCCCGGCGCGATCACCCAGCGAAAACCAACTGGTATAAATGCCCGTGGCGAAGGTCTGGACACCGAAATACGAGACGGTTCCGAAATCGGCGATAGTCTCCATGATCGCCAGAAGAACGCCTCCGGCAATGGCAGGACGCGCCATCGGCAGCGAGACCCGCCGAAACGCCAGCCAGGGGCTGTTTCCCAACGCCCGTGCCGCCAGAAACGCGGTGGCGCTTTGCTGCAGGAACGCCGCCCGCGCCAACAGGTAGACGTAGGGGTAAAGCACCAGCGTCAGCATCACCGCCGCGCCCTCGGTCGAGCGGATTTCGGGGAACCAGTAGTCGCGCGGCCCCCAGCCCGTCACATCGCGCAGCGTGGCCTGCACGATACCGGGATGGTCCAATATGAACGTGTAGGCATAGGCCAGAACGTAGGCCGGGAAGGCCAATGGCAGGACCAGCGCGATCTCCAACAGGCGCACCCCGGGGAACCGCGTCATCGTCACCAGCCAAGCGGCTCCGGTCCCGATGCTGAACGTGCCCACGGCCACCAGAACCACCAATATGGCGGTGGTCATCGTGTAGCGGGGCAGCACGGTTTCTGCGAGATGCGAGATGGTTTCCGTGCCACCGGTCAGCGCCGCCAGAACCACCGCGACCATTGGCAACAGACAGGCCGCCGCCACGACATAGGCAATACCCGCCAAAAGCCGCGTGCCACGCACACCGCGGTTTCGTGATCCATTTTCAGAATATTCGATCTGGGCCATTTTCCGGGCTTGTAGGTGGCGAGGGCGTCCTCTTTCTCGACTAAAACGCTAGGAAACGCCAGTGCCCAGAACAACAAATCTTGCAACAAATCTGCGGCATCAAACGCCGCAGATCTCAGTCATAGACGCGCTGATCCTCAATCACCAGACCATCCTTAGGCAGGGACCCGGGGGCCACAACCTCGATTGCGCCTTTCAGCTTCAGCACCTCAGCCACGGATTTCGCATAAGCCGTGTCATCGCCACCCGCGCTTTCGATCTGGACGGTCATCGTGTCCATCTCACCCTGACGGGCTGCGATCACGCGGGCTTTGACGATCTCGGCATGTTTGTCGACCAGCGCGGCCACCTGCTCGGGCCGGACGAACATGCCCTTGATTTTGGTGGTCTGATCGGCGCGCCCCATCCAACCCATGATCCGAGCGTTCGTACGACCGCACGGCGACTGACCCGGCATGATGGCCGACAGATCGCCCGTCGCAAACCGGATCAGTGGGTAATCCGGGTTGAGTGAGGTCACCACGACCTCGCCAACCTCACCGGGCGCAACCGGAGTGCCGGTGCCAGGGGTGACGATTTCGACGATGACGTGTTCGTCCAGAATCATCCCCTCCATCGCCGCGCTTTCATAGGCGATATTGCCCAGATCGGCCGTGGCATAACATTGCAGACAGGCAATGCCGCGATCCGCATACTCCTGCCGCAACGAGGGGAACAGCGCGCCCCCACCAACAGCGGCCTTGGAGAAACTCAGCGCAACGCCCATGGCATCGGCCTTGTCCAGAATGACCTTCAGATAGTCCGGCGTGCCCGCATAGGCCGTGCATCCAACGTCGCGGGCGGCGGTCACCTGCAGCTCGGTCTGGCCGGTCCCGGCAGGCAGAACAGCCGCGCCAACCGCGCGAGCGCCGTTTTCAAAGATCATGCCCGCAGGCGTCAGGTGATAGCCAAAGCAATTCTGAACGATGTCGCCCGCGCCAACACCGGCGGCGTTCAGGAAGCGGCCCATGCGCCACCAATCGTGGTCGGTGCGGCCCGGCTCATAGATCGGGCCGGGGGATTGGAACACATGGTGAAAGTGCCGCGCGGGTTTGACTGTAAAACCCCCAAAGGGCGAGCGCTCCCCTTGCGCGCGGGTCAGGTCCGACTTGCGCAACACCGGTAGCAAGGGCAGGTCTTCGGCCGTTTTCACCGTATTAGTGTCTGTTTCAGCGAAATGCGCCATAAACCCAGGTGCAGACCGCGCCCGCTCCAGTTGCGCCTGCAGCGCCACAGCCTGATCTGAGGCGCGCTGATCCGCCGAGCGCGTTTCGAGTGCGTCGAAATAGGTCATCGCCATATCCTCCATCAGATCACAACCACCGCTTGCGGCGGCGGTACGAGCGCACATCGCGAAAGCTTTTGCGGCCTTCATCTGACATGCCGAGATAGAATTCCTTCACATCCGGGTTCTCGCGAAGTTCGGCAGCAGGGCCGTCCATCACCACGCGGCCGGATTCCAGAATGTAGCCATAATGGGCAAACCTGAGCGCAACATTGGTGTTCTGTTCGGCCAACAGGAACGAGACGCCCTCTTTCTCGTTCAGGTCTTTTACGATGCCGAAAATCTCTTCGACCAGCTGCGGGGCAAGCCCCATCGAGGGTTCGTCCAGCAGGATCGTCTCGGGTCGTGACATCAGCGCGCGGCCCATCGCGACCATCTGCTGTTCCCCGCCCGAGGTATAGCCCGCCTGACTTTTGCGGCGCTCTTTCAGGCGCGGGAAGTAATTGTAAACCAGCTCCAGATCGCTCTGGATCGCGGCATTGCCGTCCTTGCGGGTATAGGCCCCGGTCAGCAGGTTTTCCTCGACCGTAAGGTGCTCGAAACAATGGCGACCCTCCATCACCTGAATGACGCCTTTTTCCACCAGATCCGCCGGGTCGCTTTCATGAACGCTTTGGCCGCGATACTTGATCGAGCCCTTGGTGACCTCACCCCGTTCGGAATGCAGCAGGTTCGACACCGCCTTGAGCGTCGTGGTCTTGCCCGCACCATTCCCCCCAAGCAGCGCCGTGATGCCGCCTTTGGGAACCGTCAGGCTGACGCCCTTCAGCACGAGGATCACGTGATTGTAGATCACCTCGATATTGTTGACCTCAAGCAGGGTTTCCGCCTGCACATCCGTGGTTTGGGCCGCATCCAGCATCAGCGCCTATCCTCGTTCGCGTGTTCGGGTCAGGGCGGCAGCAAACCGCCGCCCCGCTTGGTTCAGAGCGCTTTAGTTGCAGCGCGTTTCGATATTGTTTTCAGCCGCATAAGCCGCCGAGTCTTCTGCGATCAGAGCATTGATGACCTCGGCATCTGTCGGTTTGAAGTCCTGAACCGGGTTCCAGGTTCCGGCTGCTGCATCCCACTGGACCACGCCCACAAGGCCGGGGCCGCCATGGTTTTCACAGGAAACCGAGAATTCAGGCCCGAAACCGACCATGCCCAGACCTTCCATCTTGGCATTGGTGATTTCCAACGCTTCCATGCCATCGCGCATCATCGACGCGTCGATCTCGGCCGTGCCGTGCATCTCCTGCGCAGTCTTTACCGCCTCAGCCGCCAACATCGCAGCATAGAGACCGCGGTTATACTGAACCGTGCCCAGCTGATCCCCTGCGCCTGCGGCTTTACCGGCATCGACGACGTATTTCTGCAGATCGTCATAGACCGGATAGTCCATACCTAGGCCCGTGAAGGTCAGGGCCTTGTAGCCGGTGGCCTTTTCACCTGCAGGTTCGACATCGAATTCAGCACCTGACCACCAGACGCCAATGAAGTTCTCCATCGGGAAGCGAATGTTGGCCGCTTCCTGAACCGCAACTTGGTTCATGACGCCCCAGCCCCACATGATCACAAAATCGGGCTTTTCGCGGCGGATTTGCAGCCACTGCGACTTCTGCTCCTGACCTGGGTGGTCGACGGGCAGCAGAGACAGCTCATAGCCGTGCTTTTCGGCCAGCGTTTCCAGAGTGCGGATCGGCTCTTTGCCGTAGGCAGAGTTGTGGTACACCAGCGCGATTTTCTTGCCGCTCAAGTCTCCGCCGTTTTCATCCAGCAGATAGTTGATCGCGCCCGAAGCTCCGTTCCAGTAGTTGGCCGGATAGTTGAACACGTGGCTGAACACCTCGCCATTCGCAGCCGAGGTCCGGCCATATCCCATCGTGTGCAGGGGAATGCCATCTGCCGTCACTTTCGGGATCAGCTGATAGGTAATTCCGGTGGAGAGCGGTTGATAGACCAACGCGCCTTCGCCCTTGGTCGATTCATAGCATTCCACACCTTTTTCAGTGTTATAGCCGGTTTCGCATTCGATAACCTTGGCTGGAACACCCCCGATGCCGCCATCGCGTTCATTCAGCAGGGTGAAATAGTCGGCGTAACCGTCGGCAAACGGAATACCGCCTGCCGCGTAGGGGCCCGTCCGGTAGCTGAGCGACGGGAACACAAGGTCGGCCATGACCGGACCTGCGGCCATCACGGCGCCCAGCGCCAGGGTTGCCAGTTTCTTGTTCATCGGGTGTCTCCTCCCTTGATTGATCCGATGGTGGTTTCGGGCGTTTGCACCCGTCTTTTTTGATTGGGCCTGTCCTTAGTGCGGGAACGGCCAGAGTCTGAGTTTCTCCTTGGCGACACGCCACAGCTGCGCCAGCCCGTGCGGTTCGAGGATCAGGAACATGATGATCAGACCGCCTACGATCACGAGGTTCAGGTGCGCCACGATGTCCGTGGGCCAACCCAGCAGGTCTACGCCGATCAGCTTCAGCACGACTGGCAACAGCACAAGGAAAGCAGCCCCCGCAAAGGACCCGAAAATAGACCCTAATCCGCCGATAATGACCATGAACAGCACGAGGAATGATTTCTGAATGCCAAAGACCTCACCGACTTCGACCGCGCCCAGATAGACCGCAAAGAACAGCGCCCCCGCGATGCCCACAAAGAACGAGCTGACGGCAAAGGCGGTCAATTTGGCCTTGAGGGGGTTCACGCCGATGATCTCGGCAGCGATATCCATGTCGCGGATCGCCATCCAGGTCCGGCCCGTGGTGCCCCGCGTCAGGTTGCGCGCGAGGATGGCGCAGACGGTCAGAAAGATCAGGCAGAACAGATATGTCGCCCATGCCGGAGCATTCGGGCCGGTGATGATGATACCAAACACATCCCGTTCCGGCGCGTTGATCTGTCCGGAGGCCGAGTAGTTGTAGAACCACGGCACTCGGTTGAACAGCCACACCAGAAAGAACTGCGCCGCCAGCGTCGCCACCGCCAGATAGAACCCCTTGATCCGAAGGCTCGGCAGGCCGAACAACACGCCCACAAAGGCCGTGATGCCTCCTGCTAGGATCACGTGGATGAACATGCTGACATCCGGGAAAGCGGTCATCAGCTTGTAGCAGGCATAGGCACCCACAGCCATGAACCCCCCGGTGCCCAGCGAGACCTGCCCGCAATAACCAACAAGGATGTTCAGCCCGATCGCCGCGATGGCATAGATCAGAAAGGGCAGCAGCAGCGCGTTGGCCCAATAGTCGTTGATGATGAAGGGAATGATCCCGAACGCCACCGCCAGCACGACATAGTAGCGGTACCGGTCAAACTTGATCGGGAAAGTCTGGCTGTCAGCAATGTACGAGGTTTTGAAATCCCCGGCCTCACGATAGAACATGTCTTACTTTCCCCATTCTTCCTGCGCCCGGTTCCGGGCCGCGGCGTCCAATTGGTTTGAGCCCTTGGCGTATCCGCTCGCCTCAGACGCGCGGACCAGTTTCAAATAGGCCAGAACGCCCATGATCAGACCCGCAAAAGCCAGGATTGCCGCGATGGTCAGCTGGCCTTCGGAAAGATCGTCCGAGGTCAGGGCTATATACCCAAACGCCCAGAACCCGGCCCATGCGATGACGTTGATGATGGCGATCAGCTTGGTCATCGCTAAACCCTCTCGATGATCTTCTCGCCGAACAGGCCCTGAGGTCGGAACACGAGGAAGATCAGCGCCAGCACGTAGGCAAACCAGTTCTCAGTCGCGCCGCCCAGCGCAGGTCCTAAGGCGAATTCGAACAGCTTCTCGCCCACGCCGATGATCAGCCCGCCGACGATGGCTCCGGGGATCGAGGTGAAGCCGCCCAGCATCAATACCGGCAGCGCCTTGAGCGCGATCAGCGATAGCGAGAACTGCACGCCTGATTTGGTGCCCCACATGATCCCCGCGACCAGAGCCACGAACCCGGCCACCGACCAGACCATGACCCAGATGAAGTTCAATGAGATGCCAACTGACAGCGCTGCCTGATGGTCATCTGCAACAGCGCGCATCGCCCGGCCCTGTTTGGTGTACTGGCTGAATGCGACCAGAGCTGCCACCAGAAGCGCCGCGATGATCGTCGCCACGATGTCCAGATTGTCGATGAAGAAGCCGTAGTCGAAGATGTTGTAGGTCGTTTCATCAATCCACAGGTTGATGCCTTGCGGCAGACCTACGTCAAGCGTCTTGATCTCAGACCCCCACATCAGGTCGGCCACGCCCTCAAGGAAGTATGCCAGACCAATGGTGGCCATGAACAGAATGATCGGCTCTTGTCCGACTAGATGGCGCATGACGAAGCGCTGCACCGCCCAGGCCAGCAATACCATCACCGCCATGGTCAAAAGGATCGCCAAGAGCGCAGGCACGTTCCAGCCAAAGTAATGGATATGAGTCCCGAAAATTGCATTGATCAGGTGGGCAAAAGGCACTTGCCCCTTCATGATCCCTACCAGTGTCATCGCCGCAAAAAGCGCCATAACCCCTTGGGCATAATTGAAAATCCCCGACGCTTTGTAGATCAGTACAAAGCCCAGGGCGACCAGCGCGTAAAGCACCCCGGCCATCAGACCGTTGAGGATGACCTCCATCGCAAATACGAGTTGTTCAGGCATAGGCGCCTCCCCAATTTACTACCCCGAAGTCAGTCATGGCTGACCCCCAGATAGGCGTCGATGACCTCTTGGTTGTTGCGCACCTCGTCGGGCGTGCCGTCGCCAATTTTCTTGCCGTAATCCATCACGACGACCCGGTCGCTCAGGTCCATCACCACGCCCATGTCGTGCTCGATCAGAGCAATGGTGGTACCAAATTCGTCATTCACGTCGAGGATGAAGCGGCTCATGTCCTCTTTCTCTTCGACGTTCATGCCCGCCATGGGTTCATCCAGCAGCAGCAGCTTCGGCTCCGCCGCCAAAGCGCGCGCCAGTTCCACCCGCTTTTTCAACCCGTAAGGCAAGCGCGACACCGGCGTCTTACGGATGTGCTGGATCTCGAGGAAGTCGATGATCCTCTCAACCGCCTCACGATTCTCGGTCTCTTCCGCTTCGGCCTTCCCCTTCCACCAAGCCTGTTGAAGGATATTGGTCTTCATAAAGCTCAGACGCCCAGTCATGACGTTGTCCAGAACGCTCATGCCTTCGAACAGGGCGATGTTCTGGAAAGTCCGCGCAATCCCCTGCTGCGCTACCTCAAACGGCCGCATCGGAGGACGCTTGGAGCCGTGGAACCAAACCTCCCCCTCCTGTGGGACATAGAACCCCGAGATCACATTCAGCATCGAGGACTTGCCAGCCCCGTTCGGCCCGATAATGGCGCGGATTTCGCCCTCGCGAATATCAAACGAGATATCCTTGATCGCCACCACGCCGCCAAATCGCAGGGTGATGTTTTTCATCTCCATCACCACGCCGCCGATCTTGCGGCCGTCTTCGGTGACATATCCTTCGGAATTATCCAGCATCAGCCTCTCCCAGACTTACGCGAAAACGGGACGGCGGGCGGGGCGATGACCGCAGGTCGAGCGGCGCTCGAACGGCCCATCATTCCGCCGCAACCTTGTGCTGCGCGACCGACACAACCGGCGCATCAACGATCTCTAGCGTTGCGGAAATCGACCCTTTGCGCCCATCCTCATAGGTCACTTCGGTTGTCGTCGAAACGCTCGAGGATCCGTCATAAAGCGCGGCAATAATATCGTGGAACTTGTCCTCGACAAAACCGCGCCGCACCTTGCGGGTCCGGGTCATCTCGCCATCATCGGCGTCCAGTTCCTTGTGCAGAACCACAAAGCGATGCACCTGACAACCCGACAGCATCTCATCCGCTGCGACCGACTTGTTCACCTCTTCCACGTGGGATTTGATCGTCTCTAACACACGCGGATGGCCCGCCAGTTCCTGGTATGACGCATAAGCCACGTTGTTACGCTCAGCCCAGTTTCCGACCGCCGTCAGGTCGATATTGATGAAGGCCACGCAGCGATCCTTGCCGTTCCCAAACAGCACAACCTCTAGAATATCGGGATAGAATTTCAGTTTGTTCTCGACATATTTCGGCGCGAACATCGACCCGTCAGCCATTTTACCCACATCCTTAGCGCGGTCGATGATCCTCAAATGGCCCGAGCTTTCCTCGATGAAACCGGCATCCCCAGTCGCAACCCAACCCTCAGCATCCTTGGTCGAGGCCGTCGAGTCCGGGTTGTTGTAATATTCGACAAACACACCGGGTGAGCGGTAGTGGATCTCGCCCGTATCGTCGATTTTCAACTCGACCGCAGGGGCCGGAACGCCGACCGTATCCGCGCGCACCTCGCCATCCGGCTGTTGCGTGATAAAGACGGTCGCTTCGGTCTGACCATAAAGCTGTTTGAGGTTGATGCCCAAAGAGCGATAGAAATCAAAGATTTCCGGCCCGATAGCTTCACCCGCGGTATAGCCTACGCGGAACCGTCCGTATCCAAGCGTATCCTTCAGCGGGCCATAAACCAGCATATTGCCCAGCGCATATCTCAGCTTGTCGCCAAAGCCCACCGGCTTGCCGTCCAGCAGCAGCCCCCCGACCTTCTTGGCATGGGCCATGAAGTGGTGGAACATATTGCGCTTCAGCTTACCCGCATCCTCCATCCTGATCATCACATTGGTCAGCTGCGTTTCAAAAACACGCGGAGGGGCAAAGAAATAGGTCGGTCCGATCTCGCGCAGGTCCGTCATCATCGTGTCGGCGCTTTCGGGGCAGTTCACGCAGAAGCCGCACCAATAGGCCTGACCGATCGAGAAGATGAAATCACCCACCCAGGCCATCGGCAGGTAAGACAGAATGTCTTCGTTCCGCGTCAGATGATCGAACTCGGCCGAGTTCTTGGCGCTTTCAATGACATTCCGGTTTGACAGCACAACACCCTTGGGCTTGCCCGTCGTGCCGGAGGTGTAGAGCATCACGCAAGTATCGTCATAAGTGATCGCCGCGATGCGCTTGTCCAGCTCGGTATCGAACCGCGCGTGCCCAGCGCTGCCTTCGGCCGTGATGTCTTCAAGCGCGTTCATCTGAGAGTGGTCATACTTCCGCATCCCGCGCTTGTCGGTATAAAGTATGTGTTTGACCTGATGCAGGTTTTCCTGAATCTCGATGACCTTGTCGACCTGTTCCTGATCACCGCAGACGACAAATTTCGCGCCGCAATGCTCAAGTACATAGGCCATCTCTTCGGCGACCGAGTCCTGATACAGAGGCACCGGAACCGCGCCCACCATCTGTGCGGCCACCATCGACCAGTAATGCGCCGGACGGTTGCGGCCGATGACGGCGATGTGGTCGCCCTTCTCAACGCCCAACTCCAGGAACCCAAGCGCGATGGCGCGGATTTCCTTAGCGGCTTCCGCCCAGGTCCAGCATTGCCAGATCCCAAATTCCTTTTCCCGATAAGCCGGGGCATCCCCGAACTCTGTCGCATTGCGATGTAGCAGCGCCGGAAGAGACGTCATCCCTTCGGCGCCCAACTGCGTCTGAGCCAATCTCTTTCTCCTCCCCACCCGACCCCTCCCCGGGTCGGAAACGGCGGGTCCGGGATGGTGCCCGAACGCCAATGCCCCGATTAGGAGCACAGTCACGATCAGCGTCAAGTTTTGCCTGATGTTTTCTCAATTCTTACGAATTGTAACAGGGTCAGACGGACTCGTTTCGCACGATCGAACATGCGCTCTAAAGTTCAGCGCAATCGAATATCTGCACACATTTGAGCATACGTCACTCCAGCGCGGCCTTGCAGGTTTATCCTGGGCCATTTTGAGATACACACGTTTCAGCGTACTCTGATTGGTGTTGGGTGACTGAGTGGCCAATTTAGTTGGCCGTTGTTTAAGGGGGAAACCAATGTCCATTCAAAAAACTGCACGAGAGTTCTTTGAGGCATGCGAAACCGGCAAAGGCTGGGACGGCTGTAAGGACTTCTGTCACGACGGGGCCACATTTTCAGCGCAAGCCGATGCTCTGGTCGATGTGACGACACTAGAAGGCTACGCCGACTGGATGAAGGGGCTGCTAAGTCCGATTCCAGATGGGCACTATGAGCTAAAATCTTTCTCGACTGACGATGAACGTGGAATCGTGAATGCATTTGCTGTTTTCCACGGAACCCATTCAGTAGATGGTCCGGTTCCGGCCACCGGCAAAACAATCGCGGCCGACTACGTTTACGCGATTGAATTCGATGGCGACAAAATTCGGCATATGACGAAAATCTGGAACGATGCGCATTCCTTGAAACAGCTTGGCTGGGCTTAACATTCGAAGATAGGAAACCCTGCGGAAAATCCCGCTGGGTTTCTTTTCTATTCTTTCATTTGGAGACCTTAACTCTGGTTTTGCCAGATGTTCACAACCAATCCCGCAGTATCGGAATCAGCGGTACATCCGCCGCTGGCATCGGATAATTGCGCAGATCACTAGCCCGCACCCATTTCAGCGCCTGACCTTCTTTGGACTGCGGTATCCCCTCCCATTTGCGGCAGGCAAACAGCGGCATGAGCAGGTGGAAATCGTCGTAGCTGTGGCTGGCGAAGGTCAGCGGAGCGAGGCAGGAGGCCCAGGTGTCGATACCAAGTTCCTCGTGCAATTCGCGGATCAAGGCGGCCTCGGGGGTTTCGCCTTGTTCGATCTTGCCGCCGGGGAATTCCCACAGACCGGCCATGGATTTGCCCTCTGGGCGTTGGGCCAGCAGGACACGGCCCTCAATGTCGATCAGGGCGACAGCGGATACTAGAACTGTTTTCACGAGCGATAATCCGCGTTGATCTCGATGTAGCCGTGGGTCAGGTCGCAGGTCCAAACGGTGGATTGCCCCTCGCCCAGCCCAAGATCGACTCCGATCACAAGATCTTGGCCTTTCATGTAGGCGGCCGCGTCTTCTTCACGATAGTCGGGGCTGACCCAGCCTTTTTCAGCGACCAGAATATCGCCAAAGGAAATGCTCAGCAGGTCGCGGTCGGCGGCGGCACCGGATTTGCCGATGGCCATGACGACGCGGCCCCAGTTTGGGTCCTCACCCGCAATGGCGGTTTTCACCAGAGGGGAGTTCGCAATCGCCAGCCCATGCACCTTGGCATCTGCGTCCGAGGCGGCTCCGGTCACGCGGATTTCTACGAATTTCGTCGCCCCTTCGCCATCGCGCACAACTTGCTGCGCAAGGTCCAGCATCACGCTTTCCAACGCCTCGGCGAAGGCCTCGTTCCTGGTAGCATCAACACCCGACGCACCGGTAGCGCACAGCAAAAGGCTGTCCGATGTCGAGGTATCGCTATCGACAGTGATGCAGTTGAATGTCCGGTCGGTCTGCGCGCCCAGCATGGATTGCAGCGCCGATTGGTCAACCATAGCGTCGGTGAAGATATAGACTAGCATCGTCGCCATATCGGGCGCGATCATGCCGGAACCCTTGGCAATCCCCGCAATTGAGACTGTATTGCCGTCAATCTCGACCTGCGCCGAGGCCCCTTTCGGGAAGGTATCGGTGGTCATGATCGCCCGCGCCGCGTCCTCGATCGCATGACGGCTGAGACCAGATTTCAGCGTCTCAAGCTGCGAGACAATGCGATCATGCGGCAGCGGTTCGCCGATCACCCCGGTGGATGAGGTGAAGACCCTCTCAACCGGAACGCCGGTCGCCTTGGAAACCGCTTGCGTCACCTCAGCGACCGAGTTTTGGCCGTAGTGGCCGGTGAAAGCATTGGCATTGCCCGAATTCACCAAAATCGCCGCAGACCCATCGCTGGAACCACCGATCTTGTCCTGACAGTCCAGCACCGGAGCGGCGCGTGTGGCCGAGCGCGTAAAAACCCCGGCCACGGAAGTGCCGGGATCAAGAACCGCCAACATGACGTCGGTCCGACCTTTGTAGCGCACCCCTGCCTCGACGGTTGCAAAACGCACTCCGT
The DNA here is from genome assembly GCF_056539825.1 of Ruegeria sp. B10. Lineage (NCBI taxonomy): Bacteria > Pseudomonadati > Pseudomonadota > Alphaproteobacteria > Rhodobacterales > Roseobacteraceae > Ruegeria > Ruegeria sp. B10. The sequence continues at coordinate 102,623 of NZ_JBQFVP010000012.1, read as the reverse complement.
CAATCGCTGGCAGGTCGGGGAAACCGGCAGGGGCCAGTGGCGAGGTTTTGGTGATCGTGGCCACGGGTTTTTACTCCTGAATCAGGTCCAGCTGGCGGATGACTTCAGGACCAACTCCTTCAAGGGCGGTGCGTTCGATCTGAGCCTGTTGGGTCAACTCATCAATACGGGCCTGAATAGCTTCTTGCTGAATGGTCTGGGCCAGTTCATCGCGCACGGCCTCAAGCGCGGGGGCTTCAGATTTGCGCTTGTCGTTCAGGATCACCAAATGCCAGCCGAACTGCGTTTGCACCGGGTCTGAGATTTGACCTTTTTCAAGACCCAGCACGGCGTTTTCAAACTCAGGCACCATCTGGCCCTTACCGAACCAGCCCAGCGCACCGCCATTGGGGCCGGACGGCCCGGTCGAATGCTCGCGCGCCATCTCGGCAAAGTCGGCGCCGTCATCAAGTTGCGACTTGAGGGCTTTGGCCTCGTCCTCGGACCCAACCAGAATATGGCTGGCGTCAAACTCGTCTTCGCCTTCAAATTCGGCAAACTGCGCGTCATAGGCCGCTTGTACCGCCTCATCCGTCACAACATCGTTGGTCAGGGCGTTCACGGTCTGCACCGCCAGCAATGAACGCGTCTCATTATCCAGCGTCAGCGCGTTTTGCTGGGTCAGCTCTTCCTGCTGTTGGCCCAGCAGTTGCTGCTGGATCAGTTGCTCAAGCACGAAGTCATACAGCACATCATCCTCGATCTGCTGATATTGTTGCGGCAATGCTGCGACGGTGGCGACTACGTGACCCAATGTTATCTCGTCACCGTTGACCGTAGCCAGAACGGTACCTGCATCGGGCTTGGTTTCGGCGGCCAGCGGCAGCGCCATCACGGCGGTCAAAGCCAGCGATGGCAGAAAAGTGAGGCCTTTGGGCATGGAATCATCCTATTTCTTTGCCGCGACAGGGCGCAGCGTTGACACTTCAGAACCTGCCGCTTACATCGCTTTGAAGCCTTGGACAGGGCCGCCTTTCACCCCCCGTATCTATGGGTTGCGCGCAAGGTGGGCAAGCCTGTCGCAACCAAGACAAGAACAGATCCGCTGGAGTGAACATGCTGGGACTCGGAACGCTCGCCAAAAAGGTGTTCGGAACACCGAACGACCGCAAGATCAAGGCGACCCGCCCCCTGATCGAAAAGATCAACGCGCTGGAGCCCGAGTTCGAAAAACTCTCTGACGAGGGTCTGATCGAAAAGACCGCCGAACTGCGCAAACGTGCGCTGGATGGCGAGAGCCTGGATGACCTGCTGCCCGAAGCTTTTGCCAACGTGCGCGAAGGTGCCAAACGCGCACTGGGTCTTCGGGCCTTTGATGTACAGCTGATGGGCGGCACCTTCCTTCATCAGGGCAATATCTCGGAAATGAAGACGGGTGAGGGCAAAACGCTTGTGGCGACATTCCCCGCCTACCTGAACGCGCTGACCGGCAAGGGCGTGCATGTCGTCACAGTGAACGAGTATCTCGCCAAGCGTGACTCGGAATGGATGGGTAAGGTTTTTGCGTCCGTCGGGATGACCACCGGCGTGATCTGGTCAGGCCAGCCCGATGCCGAGAAGAAAGCCGCGTATGCCTGTGACGTGACCTACGCCACCAACAACGAACTTGGCTTCGACTATCTGCGCGACAACATGAAGGCCGATATGGCCGATATCTATCAGAAATACCACAATTTCGCGATTGTGGATGAGGTCGACTCGATCCTGATCGATGAGGCGCGGACGCCGCTGATCATCTCGGGTCCAGCGCAGGACCGGTCGGATCTGTACACAGCGATTGATGCGCTGATCCCGAGCCTAAGTGACGATCACTATTCGCTGGACGAAAAATCCCGCAACGTGACCTTCACCGATGAGGGTAACGAGTTTCTGGAACAGCAACTGATCGCCGCGGGCCTGATCCCCGAGGGGCATTCTCTGTACGATCCCGAAAGCACCACCGTGGTGCATCACGTCAATCAGGGCCTGCGTGCGCATAAACTGTTCCAACGCGACAAGGACTACATCGTACGTGACGGCAATGTGGTTCTGATCGACGAATTCACTGGCCGCATGATGCCGGGTCGTCGCTTGTCGGAAGGTCTTCACCAAGCCATTGAGGCGAAAGAGAACGTCCAGATTCAGCCCGAGAACGTGACTCTGGCCAGCGTGACCTTCCAGAACTATTTCCGCCTCTATGACAAGCTGGGCGGCATGACCGGGACCGCGCTGACCGAAGCCGAAGAATTCCAGGAAATCTACGGTCTGGGCGTGGTCGAAGTCCCCACCAACCGTCCGATTGCACGTCTGGACGAAGACGATCAGGTCTATCGTACCGCAATGGAGAAATACGGCGCGATTATCTCTGAGGCGAAGAAGGCCCAGGAAAAGGGTCAACCGGTTCTGATCGGCACCACCTCGATCGAGAAATCCGAAGTTCTCAGCCAGATGCTGACCAAGGAAAAGATCGAACACAACGTTCTGAACGCCCGCCAGCACGAACAAGAGGCCCAGATCGTGGCCGATGCGGGCCGCTACGGTGCGGTTACCATCGCCACCAACATGGCCGGTCGTGGTACTGACATTCAGCTGGGCGGCAATGTGGAAATGAAGGTTCTGCAGGCCCTGGCCGAAAAGCCCGAGGCCGACCCAGCCGAACTGCGTGCCGCGGAAGAGGCCAAGCACGCCGAGGAAAAACAAAAGGTTCTGGATGCGGGTGGTCTCTATGTCATGGCCTCGGAACGCCATGAAAGCCGCCGCATCGACAACCAGCTGCGCGGCCGCTCGGGCCGTCAGGGCGATCCGGGACGCACGGTATTCTACCTGAGCCTCGAAGACGATCTGATGCGCATCTTCGGCTCGGAACGTCTGGACAAGGTGTTGACCACACTGGGCATGAAAGAGGGCGAAGCCATCGTTCACCCCTGGGTCAACAAATCGCTGGAACGCGCGCAGTCCAAGGTCGAAGGCCGCAACTTCGACATGCGCAAGAACGTTCTGAAATTCGACGACGTTATGAACGATCAGCGTAAGGTGATCTTCAGCCAACGGCGCGAGATCATGTCAGCCGATGACCTGTCCGAGATCGTCTCGGACATGCGCGAGCAGGTGATCGACGACCTGATCGACGAATATATGCCGCCGAAATCCTATGCAGATCAGTGGGATACCGATGGGCTGCATGAGGCAATCAAGGAAAAGCTGACCATTGATGCCCCAGTTCAGGATTGGGCCGCCGAAGAAGGCGTAGATGACGAACAGGTGCGCGAGCGTCTGGTTAAGGCCGCTGATGAGATGATGGCGCAAAAGGCCGTCGCATTCGGCCCCGAGAACATGCGTAACATCGAAAAGCAGGTCCTTCTGCAGACCATCGATGGCAAATGGCGCGAGCACCTGCTGACCCTTGAACATCTACGCTCGGTCGTTGGATTCCGGGGCTACGCCCAGCGCGATCCGCTGAACGAGTACAAGAACGAAAGCTTCCAGCTGTTCGAAGGCATGCTGGACAGTTTGCGCGAAACCGTGACCCAGCAATTGTCGCGCGTGCGCCCGCTGACCGAAGAAGAACAGCGCGAGATGCTGGCACAGATGGCGGCCCAGCAAGCGCAAGCTCAGCAGGCCGTTGATCAGGCTGCTGGCGCTGCCGAGGCCAAGGCCGAGGCCGTCGCGTCGGGCGATGCACTGCCCGGCTTTGACGAGAACGATCCGTCGACCTGGGGCAATCCTTCGCGCAACGATCCCTGCCCCTGTGGCTCAGGCAAGAAATTCAAACACTGCCACGGCCGATTGACCTAACGTCAACAAACACCAGTCACAATCGCTCCGCTTCGCGGCCACAAATTGGCCGCGATTTTTAACGAGAGTGCGACTCGCTCCTTCAACTGGGGAGGGTGTTTTGTTCGTAGTCAGAAATTACGTGACCATGTGCGGCACGGTCGCTTGTGCCCTGGGTATTGGTTACCTGATGCAATATGGTGCGCCTGCGCAGCCGAATGGCGCGCAGGAACCTGTCGCCGTGGCTTCTGTCGCGGATCAGGCCTCGGTCATTGCCGGGCTTGAGCGTATCGTGCAAACCTCTTCCTCTGACGAGACCCCCTCTCAACCGATTGAGCGCCCTGCGCCGAAGGCCGCACAAAAGCACATCAATTGCAGCGTCAGCGCGCGTGCCACCGCCCAAATGGGTGCCAATGCACGGCTGCGGATCAAGGCCCCCTGCCGCAGCAATGAACGTGTTGAAATCCACCACAGCGGTCTGACGCTGACACAGCAAACCGACGAAAACGGCGCCTTGGATCTGACCATCCCGGCCCTGTCCGAGTACGCCATTTTCCTGATCTCATTCGAAGATCAGACCGGTACGGTCGCCACCACTCACATCATGGACATTGACCAATTCGACCGGGTCGCATTGCAATGGCAGGGTCAAACCGATCTGCAAATCCACGCCTTGGAGTTCGGCGCAAGCTATGGGCAGCCGGGGCATATCTCGGCCAATAGCGCATCGCAGGGCGCGGGCTCTGTGGTCCATCTGGGAAGTGCGGGCTTCCATGATGGACAGAATATCCAAATTTACTCTTTCCCGGCTGCACGTTCGGAACAGTCCGGCTCGGTCGCTTTGACGGTTGAAACCGAAGTGACTGAGGCCAATTGTGGCCGCGATCTGAACGTCCAGTCTTTGGAACTGCGCAGTGATCGTCGGCTGCGGTCGCGCGATCTGATCCTGACGATGCCGATGTGTACCGAAGTCGGTGAGTTTCTGGTGTTGAATAATCTGTTCCAAGACCTGACAATCGCGGCAAATTAAACCGCAGGCAGGCTCGACCTTCTCATGACACGTATTCGTGCGGCGCTGGCCGTACTGTTTTCTGTTTCGCTGGCTGTTTCAGCCGCAGCGCAGGATATTGTTCTGACATCGCATGATGGCAAGATCGAAGTCTCCGGCACCCTGCTGGGCTTTGACGGTGAATTCTACCGCGTCGACACCCAGTTCGGAGAACTGACAGTCGATGGCTCTGGCGTCACATGCGACGGCCCCGCCTGCCCCAGCTTAACCGATTTCGTGGCCGAGGTCCGGTTCTCAGGATCATCCGTCATGGCCGAGACGGTCCTGCCTGCCCTGATCATCGGCTTCGCCCAGCAAGAAGGTCTGACAGCAACCCCATCGCGCGTGGACGAACGCAGCTTTGCCTATGAGCTGCGCCAGCCAGACCGCACGGCCCCCCTCGCCCGCCTGTTCTTTCGCGTTGGAACGACGGATCAGGGGTTTGCCGACCTGATGGACAACGACGCTGATATCGTGATGGCGCAACGCGAAATCCGGGATGAGGAACGCAACGCTGCCGAGGCCGCAGGTCTGGGCGATCTGGCCCATCCCCGCCGCACTCGGATTGTGGCTCTGGATGCGATCGTGCCGGTGGTCGCGCCAGAGAACACCGTTCAACAGATCTCACCTGCGGATCTGGTCCGTGTTCTGTCGGGCGAGATCACCAACTGGACAGACCTAGAAGGGCCGGACGCTCCAATTGCCCTTCACATGCCGGACGCCGGGTCAGGCTTGTCCCAGGATGTCGAGGATCAGCTACTCTTCCCCGCTCAGGCAGTGCTGTCCGAAGGCGTTCTCCGCCACGAGCGCAATCGCGATCTTGTACATGCAGTGGCCAATGACCCGTTTTCGATCGGCATCACGACGCAGGCGGCCTCAGGCTCGACCCGCGCACTGCCTTTGGCTGGAGGCTGCGGACATGCCCTTGCTGCGACTCGACAGTCCATCAAGACCGAAGATTACCCGCTGACCTCTCCGATGTTCCTCTACCTGCCGCAACGCCGCCTGCCACGGATTGCGCGCCAGTTTCTGGCCTATACCCGCTCAGCCGACGCGCAGATGGCAATACGGCAGGCCGGGTTTGTCGATCAGGCGACCGAGAATCTGCCCATGGGGCTGCAGGGGGATCGGCTCGCCAATGCCATCGTTTCCGGTGGAGCCGAGGTCGGGCTGGAAGAGCTTCAACACATGGTCGAAACTCTGCGGCCATTGTCTAGATTGTCGATCTCCTTCCGGTTCGAGCCAGGAAGCTCTCGCCCGGATGCACAATCGCGGTCCAATATTCTGCAATTGGCCCAGGCGCTTGAATCCGGCAGCTTGACCCCTCGCAAGCTTGTCTTTGCCGGGTTCAGCGACGGCGATGGAGGCGCCAGCGCCAATGCACGGATCGCCCATCGCAGGGCACAAACGGTGCGCAATGCGGTTCTGGCCGCTGTTGAGACCGAAATCCCCGACAGTATCGAGATCACAACCGAAGGTTTCGGAGAAGCGATGCCGATGGCCTGCGATGACACGGAGTGGGGCCGAAAAACAAACCGCCGGGTTGAGGTTTGGGTGAACTAGAGAGTGACGATGTCGGACAGAAACTCGAACGAAACCGCCTGTGCCATCAAAGCGGGTGCAACGCAGAGGCGCGGAGACCATATCTGATATCTGAATAGCCGGCGGTTTTCAGGCGAGACGCAAAAATTTGCAAAGAACCTGTGACGTATTTTATAAAGGCAAAAAGGGCGAAAGCGAGGATCTGTCCTCATAGATATGAATCGGCCAAAGTGGAGCTCTCAGCCCAGATGACAATTTCAGTCGTTTGGTCGATCAACTGAAAGCGCGACTTTGCCCGTCACAAATACCCCTCTGACCGAAAGCTCAGCTCGGTTGATTTTCCGATAATCAGATGGTCGTGCAGGGTCAGCCCCAAGGCCGTGCAGGCATCCTGAATGCGGTTGGTCATGTCGATATCCGATTGCGACGGCGTCGGGTCGCCGGAAGGATGGTTGTGCACCAAAATCAGGGCCGAGGCGTTCAACTCCAGCGCTCGTTTCGCCACCTCGCGCGGGTAGACCGGTACGTGATCGACAGTGCCCTTCGCCTGCTCTTCATCCGCGATCATCACGTTCTTACGGTCAAGGTAGAACACGCGAAACTGCTCGATCTCACGGTGCGCCATCGTTGTGTGGCAATAGTCCAGCAAAGCATCCCAGCCTGAGATCACGTGGCGCTGCATCACTCGTGCGCGGGCCATGCGATGGGCGCAGGCCTCAAGGATTTTCAGATCGGTGATGACGGTTTCCCCGACGCCTTTGATTTGACGCAACCGCTCCGCGGGCGCGGTCAGCACGCGGTTAAAATCGCCGAACGTATCCATCAGCAGCCGGGCCAGCGGTTTCACATCCTGACGCGGGATGGACCGAAACAACACCAGTTCCAGCAACTCATAATCCGGCATAGCGCCCGAGCCGCCAGACATGAACCGTTCGCGCAGCCGCTTGCGATGGTCTTTGATGTAGGAGGGTAACCGACCCGTCGGCAGCGGCTGCGCTGGCGCTTCGTCCGTATCGAAAAGCATTGGGGCTTCGGCAAAGGCGTCCTGTGTCATGGGCCTTACCTTGGCGCAGAATCGGTTTCTGAAAGGTTAACGCGCCTCACCGGCCATGCGCGCTGTGGCGCGGCGCACCAGCATATGCAGCAGGATCGAAAACACGCCCAAAGTCAGCATGGCCGCGAACATCAGATCGGTCTTGGCCCGGCCATTGGCCAGTAGCATCAGGTAGCCCAACCCTTGCGAGGACCCGACCCATTCGCCGATCACCGCGCCAATCGGCGCATAGACCGCCGCCAATCGCATCCCCGAGGCCAGCGAGGGCAGCGCCGCCGGGATACGGATGTGCCACAGAACCGAACGCGGGCTTGCCTGCATCGTTCGCGCAAGATCGAGATATCCGGGTGGGGTCCTCATCAGACCGTCAAAGAAGGATGAGGTGATCGGGAAGTAGATGATCAGAACCGCCATCGCGACCTTGGACCAGAGGCCATAGCCGAGCCACAGGGTCAGCAGCGGCGCCAGCGCAAAGACCGGAAGAGCCTGGGTAAAAACCAGCATCGGCTGCACCAGCACCCGTGCGGCCCGCGAATTGGCCAGTTGCAGCGCGGTGACGACGCCCAGAACGGTACCCACCGCCAGGCCGATCACGACCTCAACCGCTGTGATCCAGGTGTGTTCTGCAATCACCCAGCGGTTCTGCCACCAGGTCTCGGCCACAAGCGCCGGGCCGGGCAGGATGAATTTGGGCAGGCCGGTCAGGCTGACAATCGCTTGCCAGACGGCCAGAGCGAACAAGGTTGCGGCGAGGGCGGAGAGGAGTTTCATGCCGCCTCTCTCAGCAGCTTCAGCAGCGCACCTTGGGTTTCCAATGTTTCCAGATCATCCACATGGCGTGGTGCAGGCGCGGCAGGCGGGGCGCAAGAGGTCAGCCCTTGCTGCGTCATCACGACGATGGATTGGCCCAGACGCGCGGCCTCGGCCGGGTCGTGGGTGACCAGAAGGACCGTCCGGCCTTGCAGCGCCTCGGCGGCCAAATCCTGCATGTCTGCACGGGTGCGTGCATCAAGGGCCGAGAATGGCTCATCCAGAAGCACGATGGGGCGATCTTCCATAAGGGTCCGCGCCAAGGCGACGCGCTGTCGTTGGCCGCCGGACAGCTCCAACGGCTTCTTGGCCATGTGGTCTTGTAAGCGCATCCGTTCAATCAGACGGTCCCGGCGATCCAGATCGGGTTTCTCACCCCGCAACCGCGCGCCGAGCGAGACGTTTTGCGCCACCGTCGCCCAAGGCAGCAGCAAGTCATCCTGCGCCATATAGGCCACGCGAGTCGGGACGGTTTGGCCATCGCTGGCCATGATCTGACCGGTGAAATCCGCGCCTGTCTCCAACCCGGCGATCAGGCGCAGAACCGTGGTTTTGCCGACGCCCGATCCACCTAGCAGACAAGTCCACTGTCCCGCCCCAAGGGTTAGGGTCAGCGGTGCGAACAAGGGCGCATCACCAATGCTCGCGTGTCCGCTGATGGTGAGATCGGGCGCAGGGGTCATGGAGTCAGACCCATTTGCCAGAAATTGACCTCCAGCTCCGTGGCAGTGCGGAAGGTCTGGCACAAACGACCCCAACGCGGAGAGGCCTCGAAATCTGCCCCAATCCGTCGTGTTAGAGCCGAATCTAGCAGTTCGCCGACCGCCTTGCACGCGCCCTGGTAGTCCTCACCAGCATAGGTATTGATCCAGTCGCGATGCGTCTCGGATGTGGCTTCGGAGGCCAGCCGAGCGCCGATCTCACCATAGCCCATCACACAGGGCGCAAGTGCGGCCAACAGGTCCAGCAGATCGCCGCTATACCCGGCTTCGAGGACAAAGCGGGTATAGGCCAGATTTTCTTGCCGTTCAGGCGTGGCGAACAATTCAGCTTGCGAGATGCCCGCCGCTTCGCAAACGCCAATATGCAGTTTCATCTCTTCGCTGATCAGGCCATTGACGGTGCGGGATGCGGCCAGCATCTCTTCATGCGTTTCCGATTTCACCACCGCCAGCGCCCAGGCGCGGCTGAAGTGGATCAGGAACACATAATCCTGACGCAGGTAGTGCAAGAACGCCTCTCGGGGCAGAGAGCCGTCCTTCATCCCTTCGACAAAGGCGTGGCGGGTGTAGTCCTGCCACGGCCCCTGTGCCGCGCCACGCATCAGCGTGAAGGCTTTGCCATAGTCGCTCATTGTGCGGTCACGTCGATGGTGATGTCGCTGACCGGCAGAACGCTGTCGATCATGCCGCTTTCGTTCAGGAAGGTCTCAAATCGGGCATAACGGCCTGCATCAAAACCCGCCGGGCGCAGAGCAAAGCGCGGCAGGGTGTCGACCCAAGCGCGAGCATTCAGCTCATCCTGCAACTCGGGCGAAGTCGCGGCGAAAATCTCCCAGCTTTTTTCGGGGTTGTTGACAATGTACTGGGTCGCTTTTTCGGTCGCCGCCAGGAAACGCGCGATCTTATCCTTGTCCATCGTCTCGGGGTTAGCAACGTAGATCAACTCGTCATAGGACGGCACGCCCTCTTCCTCGATATAGAAGCAGGTGCCGGGACGGCCTTCGATATCCATCTGGTTCAACTCGAAGTTCCGATAGGCGCCGATCACCGCATCTACCTGACCGGTCATCAGCGACGGCGAGAGCGAGAAGTTCACGTTGATCAGTTCAACATCGTCCAGCGCCACGCCATATTTGCCCAGCACGGTGGTCAGAACAGCCTCTTCCACACCAGCGACCGAGAAGCCGATTTTCTTGCCCTTCAGGTCCGCAGGCGACTTGATCGGGCCGTCTTCCAGAACCAGCAGACAGTTCAGAGGGGTCGCAACCAGCGTACCGACACGCTTCAGCGGCAGGCCTTCATGGATCTGCAGGTGCAGCTGCGGCTGATAAGATACGGCCAGTTCGGCCTGACCAGCAGCCACCAAACGCGGCGGGGCAGAGGGATCAGCGGGCGGAACGATCTCGACCTGCAACCCTTGCTCGGCGAAATAGCCGTTTTCCTGCGCCACGATGATGGGCCCATGATCGGGGTTGATGAACCAATCCAGCAGAACGGTCATCTTGTCTTCGGCCCAGGCCGGCGCAGCGGCCAGAAGGGCGATGGCTGTCATCAGCTTTTTCATGTCTCGCGTTTCCTTTTCACTCACGAGGTTGAAGCCGCAACGAGGACAATCTCGCCCGACCAATCCGGTTCTATCTGTTCAGCTGCGCGCCAGGCACGCAGGCCGGTTGCACAGCACAAAGCCAGCCTTTTTTCTTTGTTAGGCTCTGATTTCAGGTGTTCCACGCTTAGGCGACGTGCCAGAGGGTGGATGGGTTGAGGAGCTTCATCCTCGTCCCGAAGCTCAACAATTACATCGTCTGAAGACAGCTGCGAGGCGGCAACGAAGGCGAAGAATTGCTCAGGCTCAGGCGCTGTATCAAAACGGAAGCTGGAGCTTCGGAAGGTCTGGGCATCCACCTGCACCATCAGGCCAAGAGGCGACGGGTCGAGGCCCAGGATCAAAGCCAACGCCATTTGCGCCTGCATCGCACCGATCATGCCCACGACCGGCCCCAGCACGCCTGCCGTGGCACAGCTCGCCCTGCTGGTTGGCGCGTCGGGGAACACGGCCCGCAGTGAAGGCGCACCGCCGCAGAACGCGCCCACATAGCCAGACAGGCCCAACACCGAGGCGCTGACCAAAGGTTTGCCCAAGGCCAGGCAAACATCCGACAAGGTGTAGCTGGCGGCATAGCTGTCCGCACAGTCGAGAATCACATCGGCCTGTGAAACAAAACCGGCCGCATTCTCGTTTGTTAGAGCCTGTTTTTGCGCGACGACGTCGATATCAGAATTCAAAGAACGGCAGCGATCGGCTGCAACTTTGGCCTTTGGGCGCCCGCAATCTGCCTCGGTAAACAGCGTCTGGCGATGCAGGTTTGACAGAGCTACGTCATCCGCATCAAGGATCGTGAAATGGCCAACGCCTGCCCCGGTCAGCAAAGGCAGAACCGGAGCCGCCAATCCACCCGCCCCGACAACCAAAACCCGCGCCTTGGACAGGCGCGCCTGCCCTTCGGCCCCCACCTCAGGCAGGATCATCTGTCGGGCGTAGCGGCTCATCTGGTGGCCTCGATCCACTGGCGCACCCGCGCCTCGGGGACGGCGTTCAGGGTGATGTCTGTGACGACCGAGACAATGTCTGCCCCCGCCTCAAGCACGCCGGGCGCGCGTTCGACGCTCATACCCCCGATCCCGACCAGAGGAATGTCGCCCACTCGGGCTTTCCATTCCGTGACTCGTGGCAGTCCTTGCTGCTCCCACTTCATCTTTTTCAGGATCGTCGGATAGACCGGTCCCAGCGCGACGTAGTCGGGGTCCATGGCCAGAACGCGTTCTAGCTCATCATCGTCATGGGTGGAAACGCCCAGCTTTAGACCCGCTTTTTGGATTGCTTTGAGGTCGGCGTCATCCAGATCTTCCTGCCCCAGATGGATCCAGTCGCAGCCCGCATCAATCGCGGCCTGCCAATAGTCATTTACCACCAAAACTGCGCCATGCTTTTTGCACAGATCGCGAGAGGTCGCGATCTCGGCCCGAACAACTTCATCCGGCTGATCCTTCATGCGCAGCTGTACCAGCTTTACACCCAAAGGCAGCATCCGCCGCAGCCAGTCGGAGTGGTCAAAGATCGGGTAGAAACGGTCCAAACTCATGACAGGAACGCCTTTCCAACAACGGGGGTTGAGGGTTCAGCCATGTCGCGGGCCTCGATCGGGTCGGCCTGATGGGCCAGCTGTCCTGCCTCAACCGCGCGCATCATGGCCTTTGCCATCAACGCCGGATCACCAGCGCGAGCGACGGCTGTGTTCAACAATACCGAGTCATAGCCCAGCTCCATCGCGTGGGCCGCATGGCTGGGCAGGCCGATCCCGGCATCAATCACCAGCGGCACATCCGGAAACTCGGCCCGCATCGCGCGCAGGGCGTATTCATTGTTCAGCCCCCGGCCCGAGCCGATGGGCGCTCCCCAGGGCATCAAAACCTCACACCCGGCCTCAAGCAGCCGTTCACCCACGATCAAGTCGTCGGTGGTGTAAGGGAAGACCTCGAACCCATCCTCGGTCAGGATGCGCGCGGCCTCGACCAGCTGGAAGACGTCTGGCTGCAGACTGTCGGTATGGCCGATCAGCTCCAGCTTGATCCACTTGGTTTCAAACACTTCGCGGGCCATATGCGCGGTGGTCACCGCCTCTTTGACCGTATGACACCCGGCGGTGTTGGGCAGCACCAGCACACCCAGATCGCGGATCATCTGCCAAAAGGTCTGCCCGGCCCCCGATTCCCGCCGCAAAGAGACCGTCGCCACACCCGCGCCGCTGTCGCGGAACGCCTGTTCGAGGATAGCGGGGCTGGGATATAACGCGGTGCCCAGCATCAGCGGGTTGGGCAGGTCGACGCCATAGAAGCTCTTCATCCTCACCCTCCTTGCATCGGCGACAGGATTTCGACCCGGTCACCTTCGGACAGGGCATGGGCAATGCGCAGGCTGGAGGGCACGAATTCCTCGTTCACCGCCGTTGCGACACGGCCAGAGAAACCGCATTCCTCTAGCAGCTCTGCCAAGGTAGAGGCCTTTACCTCCTTGGGGTCGCCATTAAGCACGATCTTCATCGACCATCTCCGAATGTTTGTTCTCAAGCGCCAGATCGGCCACGCCCTGTGCCAAGGCAGGCGCCAACAGGTAGCCATGGCGGTAGAGGCCATTGGCATAGATCGTCCGACCCAAGCGCCGGATACGCGGCAGGTTGTCGGGAAAGGCAGGGCGCAGATCGACCCCGATTTCCAGCACCTCGGCCTCACCAAAGGCCGGGTTCAAGGCGTAGGCCGCGCTGAGCAGTTCCAGCATCGAGCGCGCGGTGATCCGGCTGCTGTCTTCGCTTTCGATCATGGTCGCGCCCAGCATGTAAATGCCCTCACCACGCGGCACGATGTAGAGGGGCATCCGCGGGTGCAACAGGCGTACGGGGCGTGTCAGCATCACATCAGGGCATCGCACCACCAGCATCTCGCCCTTTACGCCACGCAGATCATGCAGATATTCGCGCGCGTGCAGCCCTCGACAATCAATGGCGTTTTCCAACTGCGCAGGTGCGAGTTTGCGGTGGAATTCAACGCCCTTGTCTTTGAGACCTCGGTGCAGGTCGAGCAACGCCTGACGGGGGTCGAGATGCGCTTCTTGATCGAAGTACAATCCTTTTCCGAATCCATGCAGATCAGGCTCTAATTTAGCGATTTTCGCCCGATCTACCTCGGAATAGGAATTCGTCCGGCGGGCAAATCTTCGCAAATCCGGAATGTCCCGCGCATTTGCCACGACCAGAGTGCCGCATCGTTGCACAGGTGTTCGGGAGGCCCACCAGTCAATGGCGGATTTACCCAGCCTGAGGACAGGTTCCTCCGCGTTTTCATACTCGCACCACGGGGCCAACATACCGCCCGCCCACCAGGAACATCCATGCGGACCCGGAGGGCCGCCTGGATCGAAAACCTGCACCTTTGCCCCGCGCGAGACCAGCTCTGAGGCAACGGCCAAACCGGCGACACCGGCCCCTATGACAGACCAGAGCGTCACGCGGGCCACACCCGGTGGAAGTGATGAACAGGCCCGTGGCCCGCACCGATCTTCAGCTCATCGGCCCGCGCGATTGCACCCTGCAGATACTCATGCGCCTCCGCCACGGCATCGACAAGCGTCAGGTCCTTGGCCAAACCGGCAGCGATGGATGAAGAAAGCGTGCAACCCGTTCCATGGGTGTTTCGGGTTGCTTTCCGTGGGGCCTGAAATTCGGCAATCACCCCGGTTTCGTCGATCAGCAGATCATGGCAGATATCTCCCTTGCCATGACCGCCCTTCATCAAGACCGCTTTTGCACCCAACGCACACAGAGCTTTACCCTGTTCAACCATCGCCTCGGGCGTGTGGGCATCACCCTGATCCAGCAAACATGCCGCCTCGGGCAGGTTTGGCGTCAGAACGGTTGCACGAGGCAGCAAGACATCGCGCAGGGTTTGAACCGCTTCATCGGCCAGAAGGGCATCACCGGATTTCGCAATCATCACGGGGTCCAGAACGACTGGCCCTCGAAACCCGGAAATCCCCTGCGCCACAGTTTCAATGATTTCTAGCGTCGCCAGCATTCCGATCTTGATGGCGCGTACATCCAGATCGCTTAGGACTGCTTCGATCTGGGCCGAGATCACCTCTAACGGGATGCCATGCACGGCCGTAACCGCTTGTGTGTTCTGAGCGGTAACGGCGGTGATCACGCTGGCCCCGAAAACACCCAAAGCCGACATCGCCTTGAGATCGGCCTGAATGCCCGCGCCGCCGCCGCTGTCGGATCCTGCTATGGTCAAGGCAATAGGTGCCACGTCGTTGCTCCATCTATTGTGAGCAACTCGGGCATGGAAAACGTCTGTTTGCTTTAGACCGTTCCCTACGCCGGAATTGCCCGGATCAGGTTCGATGGGTTAGCGCTTGCGCCTCTCAGCCCTTCGATAAGGGCACCCCAACGGTTGATGCGGACAATCTCAGGACCGGTCTGGAAAATCAAGCCTCAATCCACGTATCGTATGGCCAATATCTTCAATAAAATAAGGCCAGAAGAACGGTGGAGTTTGCGGCGTAACTACCGCAAGCTCTGAAGCTATTTGCGACAGATGAATGAAGGATCACATCGTTTGCGAGACCGAGCCACCTGGCGACAGATACCTGTGGGGCGGCGGGATCAGAGTCTCGATTTAAAAAGGCCGCCCCAATTGGAGCGGCCTGAACTTAGCTTTTCATCCCGTCCCAGAAGGACTTCACGGATGAGAAAAAGCTTTTTGATTCTGGATGGTTATCCTCACCCAAATCATCAAACTCACGCAAAAGCTCTTTCTGGCGAGAGGTGAGGTTGACCGGAGTTTCCACAGCCAGTTCGATGAACATGTCACCGATGCCACCACCCCGCAAAGCAGGCATGCCCTTTCCGCGCAGGCGCATTTGGCGACCCGACTGGCTGCCCGCCGGGATCTGCACCCGTCCGCGCCCGCCATCAATGGTAGGCACCTCGATGGACCCGCCCAGCGCGGCTTTGGCCATGCTGACAGGCACGCGGCAATAGAGATTCACGCTGTCACGTTCGAACAGTTTGTGGTCCGAGACCTCAACAAAGATATAGAGGTCACCCGGAGGGCCACCGCGCATACCGGCCTCACCCTCACCCGCCAGGCGGATGCGTGTACCGGTCTCAACACCGGCAGGGATATTGACCGACAGGGCGCGTTCTTTTTCCACACGGCCCGCGCCATTGCAGGATTTACAGGGATTTTTGATGATCTGTCCCAAGCCCGAACAGGTCGGGCAGGTGCGTTCAACGGTAAAGAACCCTTGCTGCGCCCGGACCTTACCCATGCCGGAGCAGGTTGGACATGTCGTAGGTTCAACGCCACCTTCAGCGCCCGAGCCATCACAGGCCGAACAAGCCACGGCAGCAGGAACGTTGATGGTTTTCTGCAGGCCCGAGAAAGCCTCTTCCAGCGTTACGCGCAGGTTATAGCGCAGGTCGGACCCGCGTGCCGCGCGACGTCCGCCGCCGCCACCGCGTTGGCCGCCCATGAAATCGCCAAACAGATCGTCGAACACATCCGAGAACGCGCTGGAAAAGTCACCCTGACCAAAGCCACCGCCCGGACGGCCACCACCGCCCATGCCATTTTCAAAAGCGGCATGACCAAAACGGTCGTAGGCTGCTTTTTTGTCAGCATCGCGCAGCACGTCATAGGCTTCGTTCGCTTCTTTGAACTGCGCCTCGGCATCCGGGTTGTCTTTGTTGCGGTCGGGATGCAATTCCTTGGCTTTCTTGCGAAAACCTTTCTTGATCTCATCCGCAGATGCGCCCTTGGTGACACCAAGCACATCATAGTAGTCGCGTTTTGACATCAGTTTTCCCTTCTGCCTCAACGTAATCGGGCCGGCCCGGCAAGCGGACCGGCCCAGATTGGCCCGGTTACCGGTTACTTACGCTTGTCGTCGTCCAGATCTTCGAACTCGGCGTCGACAATGTCATCATCCACAGGACCCGCATCTGCCGCTGCAGGCTCTTCCTCGCCCTCTTCGGCTTGCGCCTTGTAGATGGCTTCGCCCAGCTTCATAGCGGCTTCGGTGACGTTCTGGATGCCGGACTTGATCTTGTCGGCGTTCTCGGTTTCCAGCTCGTCCTTCAGCGCGGCAATTGCCAGCTCAATGGCTTCGATGGTGGTCGGATCGACCTTGTCGGAGTGCTCTTCCATCGACTTCTCGGTTGAGTGGATGAGGCTTTCCGCCTGGTTCTTGGCGTCGACCAGCTCGCGGCGTTCCTTGTCGGCTTCCGCGTTCTCTTCGGCGTCCTTGACCATCTTTTCGATGTCCTCATCGGACAGACCGCCCGAAGCCTGGATAGTGATCTTCTGCTCTTTGCCAGTGCCTTTGTCTTTGGCCGAAACCGAGACAATGCCGTTGGCGTCGATATCAAAAGTCACCTCGATCTGAGGCATACCGCGCGGTGCCGGTGGGATGTCTTCGAGGTTGAACTGACCCAGGATCTTGTTGTCCGCAGCCATTTCACGCTCACCCTGGAACACGCGGATGGTTACGGCGTTCTGGTTGTCTTCGGCAGTCGAGAAGACCTGAGACTTCTTGGTCGGGATCGTGGTGTTACGGTCGATCAGGCGGGTGAACACGCCACCCAGCGTCTCAATACCCAGCGACAGCGGGGTAACGTCTAGCAGAACCACGTCTTTAACGTCGCCCTGCAGAACACCTGCTTGGATAGCCGCGCCCATGGCAACCACTTCGTCCGGGTTCACACCTTTATGCGGCTCTTTACCGAAGAATTTGGTGACCTCTTCGATCACTTTCGGCATCCGGGTCATACCACCGACCAGAACAACTTCGTCCACGTCAGCAGCCGACAGACCGGCGTCTTTCAAAGCGGCGGCGCAAGGCTTCATCGACTTTTTGATCAGGTCCGAAACCAGCGATTCCAGCTTGGCACGGGTCAGTTTCATGACCATGTGCAGCGGCTGACCGTTCGAACCCATTGAGATGAACGGCTGGTTGATTTCGGTCTGCGAGGTCGAGGACAGCTCGATCTTGGCTTTTTCAGCGGCTTCTTTCAGACGCTGCAGGGCCATCTTGTCTTGCGACAGGTCGACACCGTGTTCCTTTTTGAACTCGTCCGCCAGGTAATTGACGATGCGCATGTCAAAGTCTTCACCACCCAGGAAGGTGTCACCGTTGGTCGACTTAACTTCGAACAGGCCGTCGTCGATTTCCAGGATGGTCACGTCGAAGGTACCGCCACCAAGGTCATAGACCGCGATGGTTTGGGTTTCTTCTTTATCCAGACCATAGGCCAGAGCAGCCGCTGTCGGTTCGTTGATGATGCGCAGCACTTCCAGACCGGCGATTTTACCGGCGTCTTTGGTGGCCTGACGCTGAGCATCGTTGAAATATGCCGGAACGGTGATAACCGCCTGCGTGACTTCCTCACCCAGATAGCTTTCTGCGGTTTCCTTCATCTTGCCCAGAGTGAAGGCCGAGATCTGGCTTGGGGAGTACTTTTCACCGCGAGCTTCAACCCATGCGTCGCCATTGCCGCCATTTACGATGGCATATGGCACCATTTTCTTATCTTTTTCGACTTCTGCATCATCCACACGACGACCGATCAGACGCTTGACGCCAAAGATCGTGTTGTCGGGGTTGGTGACCGCCTGACGTTTTGCAGGCTGACCGACCAGTCGCTCATCTTCGGTGAAGGCGACGATCGAGGGCGTGGTCCGCGCCCCTTCGGCGTTTTCGATGACCTTCGGCTGCGAGCCATCCATGATCGCAACACACGAGTTGGTGGTGCCGAGGTCAATCCCGATTACTTTTCCCATATTTTCAATCCCTTTCTCTTCAAGGCGATGTCCCGAGGGCCGGACCCGTTATGGCATCCCGTCCCCGATCTGATGTGCGCGACAGCACTACACCATCGCGCGTCTCGGCGTATATAAGGGCCGGACCAGAGGCCTGCAAGCATTCTGAATTGCAGGTTTTCGGGAATCTGCGGCCTTTTTTGGCAAGGATTAGGTAAGGAATGGGGAATCCGGCATGGCTAGGCTGCTTTTACGGGGATTCGAGATCAGGAAGGGCTATCTGAACAGTGCCGCCCAAAGCCGGCTGATCGATGCGCTGCGCCCGATTCTGAAATCTGCGCCCCTGTTCCGCCCCGTGACACCATCGGGCAAAGAGATGTCGGTGCGCATGACCTCTGCCGGGGATTTGGGTTGGGTGACGGACAAGGCGGGCTACCGCTATCAGGGCCAGCATCCCGGGGGCATGAACTGGCCCAAGATCCCCGAACTTGTCCTTGCGATCTGGCAAGATCTGGTGGGCCCAGAGCGCGCACCGGATTGCTGCCTGATCAACTATTATGGCGAAGACGCGAAGATGGGCCTGCATCAGGACAAAGATGAGGCCGATTTCTCGTGGCCTGTGTTGTCGGTCTCGCTCGGCGATGATGCGCTGTTCCGCATCGGCAACACAACACGCGGAGGCAAAACGGAATCCATCTGGCTGAACTCGGGCGATGTGGTGATCATGGGCGGCCCAGCGCGATTGACCTATCATGGCGTAGATCGCATCCGGTTCAAATCATCCAAACTGCTGCCCAAGGGCGGGCGGATCAACCTAACCCTGCGCGTTGCGCTCTAGCGGCGCGCACTCCAGCTTTGTGAGACGTGTTTTTTGGTAAAGAAGACGCCCAACAGACCGATCATCACCAACGCGACGCCAACCCAGACCGCATATTCCCAGCTTGTGTTGCGCGGGTAATAATTGCGGAAAACATAACCGCGACACTGGTCAATCAAATGAAAAAGCGGGTTCCAAGCGAACAACATCAACATGTATCCGCCCAGTGCATTGGCCAGAAACATCTTGCCCGAGAAGATCATTTGCAACCGTCGGTACACCGTGGTCAGAATGCCTGCCGTCATTGGAAACCAAGGCCGCAGCGCCATCAAAACCAGCCCCACCGCACATCCGGTGAACCATGACAAAAGGACCATAGCAAAGGCAGGCCCGGGCTGTTCGATTACCAATGGATTTACCGCGGCATGGTAGATGAACAGGATGACAAACATCGTCACCATCATGGTGTAGAGCGTCCCAAAAGCCGTGGCCAAAATCGTGATCACCATATTCATAGGTGAATGCAGCATCATTGGGTTGTTACCCGCCCCGACACCCGCGACCTTTTTTACCGATTTGATGTGCAACATGAACAGGAACACACCCGACAAGAGGTACAAAACAATGTCGCCTCGCACCTTGGCCACCCGTGTGCCCATAAAGGACATGATCAGGTAGAACACGAGAACCATCGCAAGGACTTGAACAACACTTCGGATAATCGCGACCACCGCGTTTGCGTGTTGGGTCCGGATGTCACGCACAACCGCATGAAAGATCAGCTCCGCCGTGGTGAAGGCACCACCCAGCAGGGTCTTGTTATTCCTGAAATAGAACACGTGTCGGGTCTTTCCTGCTCTGTTGACCTCAGTCTTTCACGAATACCTTGCCGTTCGGTAACCAGCACATCATAAGTCCGTCACCACATTCGATCAACAAACCACCAAATCGGAGCTTTTTTGTGACCTACGACGCCCTTATCCCCGTCATCCGACGTCTGGCACTGGAAGCCGGTGACAAGATCATGGAGATCTACAACTCGGACACCTTCGATGTGAAGGTCAAGTCCGACGAAAGCCCCGTGACCGAGGCCGATGAGGCCGCCGATGCGTTGATCTCAGAAGGACTGCGCGCGGCCTTCCCCGACATCCTGCTGGTGACAGAAGAACAGGCCGCCTCGCATTCCGAGAAGGGCGAGACATTCCTTATCGTTGATCCGCTGGATGGCACCAAGGAGTTCATCAATCGGCGCGGGGATTTCACGGTCAATATCGCTCTGGTCGAAAACGGTACCCCCACGCGCGGCGTCGTCTATGCCCCTGCGCGCGGTCGCATGTTCTACACCCAAGCCGATGGGCAATCGGTCGAGGAAACAGGCGCATTGGACAAGGCCCACGCCGGTGAGATCGCGCCGATTTCAGTCTCTAATCCGGACAATTCCGCCCTTTTGATCGTCGCCTCCAAATCGCACCGGGATCAGGCAACCGAGGATTACATCAACAAATATCAGGTGCAGGACAGCAAGAGCGCGGGCTCGTCCCTCAAGTTCTGTCTGGTCGCAACGGGTGAGGCGGATCTCTACCCACGGGTCGGACGCACGATGGAGTGGGACACCGCCGCCGGGCACGCTGTACTGGCAGGGGCTGGTGGTCAGGTGGTCCGGTTCGACGACCACACACCGTTGACCTATGGCAAGGACGGCTATGCAAACCCGTTCTTCATCGCCTACGCTCCGGGTGTTGAGTTGAAGGAAGCCTGATGTCCGTTCTGATCGCCATTCCCGCCCGCTACGCCTCATCCCGCTATCCGGGCAAGCCTTTGGTGCCGCTGACTGGCGCAACGGGCAAAGCCATGACACTGATCGAGCGCTCATGGCGAGCGGCCAAGTCTGTGTCAGGCGTGGACAAGGTCGTTGTCGCCACAGATGACGACCGCATCCGGGACGCCGCCGAGGGGTTCGGGGCCGAGGTCGTGATGACCTCGGAAACCTGCCAGAACGGCACCGAACGCTGTGCCGAGGCACATGAGGTTTTGAGTGGTGGCTACGAGATCATCGTAAACTTGCAAGGCGACGCGCCGCTGACACCGCATTGGTTTGTCGAGGACCTGATCTCCGGCCTGCGCGACGCGCCCGAGGCCGGTGTCGCGACGCCCGTTCTGCGTTGCGACGGGGATGCGCTGAACAGCTTGCTCAATGATCGCAAACACGGGCGCGTCGGCGGCACGACTGCCGTTTTTGCAAGCGATAACAGCGCGATGTATTTCTCGAAAGAAGTGGTGCCCTTCACGTCTGACAGCTATGCAGGAACGGATCCAACCCCGGTGTTTCACCATGTAGGTGTATACGCCTACCGCCCAGATGCGTTGTCCGCCTACCCCAGCTGGCCTACCGGCCCGCTGGAGCAGTTGGAAGGTCTGGAACAGCTGCGCTTCATGGAAAACGGCCGCAAGGTTCTATGCGTCGAGGTCGAAGCCAAAGGTCGCCAGTTCTGGGAGCTGAACAACCCTCAGGACGTGCCCAAGATCGAAGCGATGATGGCGGATATGGGGCTGGAGTGATCCCTTTTCCCCCTGACCAAACCTGCGAATCTGGCGTAGAAGCGCCCAAATATGACCAATGGACCTGATATGAAAACGATCCTTGTCACGGGTGGCGCAGGCTACATCGGCTCTCACGCTTGCAAGGCGTTGGCGCAAGCGGGCTTTGTACCGGTGACCTACGACAACCTAGTCACCGGCTGGCAGGATGCGGTCAAGTTTGGCCCGTTTGAACAGGGCGACCTGCTTGACCGCGCGCGGCTGGACGAGGTTTTTGCCAAGTATCAGCCTCAGGCCGTGATGCATTTCGCCGCGCTCAGCCAGGTTGGCGAGGCCATGAAAGAGCCCTCGCGTTATTGGTCGAACAATGTGACTGGCTCGCTGACTCTGATCGAAGCTGCAGTGGCCGCAGGCTGTCTGGATTTCGTATTTTCCTCAACCTGCGCGACCTATGGCGATCAGGACAATGTTGTGCTGGACGAGAGCACACCTCAGCACCCGATAAACGCTTATGGCGCCTCGAAACGGGCGATTGAGGATATCTTGCGGGATTTCGAGGCCGCTCATGGCCTGCGCCATGTGATCTTCCGCTATTTCAACGTGGCCGGTGCCGATCCCGAAGGCCAGGTTGGAGAGTTCCACCGGCCTGAGACCCATCTGATCCCGCTGATGCTGGATGCGATTGATGGCAAGCGGGATGGCCTGACTGTGTTTGGCACCGACTACGACACGCCGGACGGTACCTGCATCCGCGACTATGTGCATGTCTGCGATCTGGTTGATGCGCATGTTCTGGGCCTGAACTGGCTGCGGCAGGGTAAAGACAGCCGTGTGTTCAATCTGGGCACCGGGTCGGGGTTCTCGGTTCTTGAGGTTATCGAGCAGTCCAAAACCGTCACCAATCGCGCCGTTCCCTACACCGTCGGACCGCGCCGCGCAGGGGATTGTACCAAACTGGTGTCAGGCTCACTCCGCGCCGAAGATGAGCTGGGATGGAAGCCAAAACGCTCAACGTTAGAGACGATGATCACTGACGCGTGGCGCTGGCATCAAACCGGCGCCTACGAGAAATGAGCCGCCGTTGACCCCCGTCAGCGCCCAACTTCCTCGCATCAGCCCGGCCCAGAAATACCGGCTGCGCTGGAAACGGCGCAGGCTGCTGTGGCAATCCTGGCGCAGCCGGCACCAGTTGGCCTGTTTGCAGAACAGAACCTTGGATATCCAGCGCGGAGATATTCTGGCCTTCGTCACCCTGCGCAACGAGTTGGAACGTCTACCGTGGTTTTTCCGGCACTACCGCGCCTTGGGCGTCGACCATTTTCTGATCGTGGACAATGGCAGCGACGACGGATCGACCGAGTTTCTGGCGCAGCAATCTGACGTATCGCTCTGGCACACGCAGGCCAGCTACCGCGCCGCACGCTTTGGGCTGGATTGGCTGACCTCTCTGCAAATCCAGTATGGCCACGGTCACTGGTGCCTGACTGTCGACGCGGATGAGCTGCTGATCTACGCGCATCACGATACCCGAGTTTTGCAGGACCTGACCCGCTGGCTGGAAGAGCAAGGCCGCGTCGGGTTCGGTGCTTTGATGCTGGATCTCTACCCGAAAGGCCCGCTGGGGTCGCAAACCCATGACCCGGAAAGTGATCCGACCAAAACCCTGAACTGCTTCGACGCCAGCCCCTATCGCGCGCAGCGGCAAACCCCGATGGGCAATCTATGGGTCCAGGGCGGCGCGCGCGAGCGGGTGTTTTTCGCCAATATACGCCAGCGCTCACCGACTTTGAACAAGATCCCTCTGGTCAAGTGGTCTCGGCGCTATGCTTATGTAAACTCGACCCATTCCGCGCTGCCGCGTTGCCTGAATGCGCTTTATGATGGGCCGAACGGAGCCGCGCCGTCGGGCGTGCTTTTGCACACGAAGTTCCTGCCCGAGATCACCACAAAGTCGCAAATCGAGAAACAGCGCCGCCAGCATTTTCATGATCCCGACCAATTCCAGACATACTATGATGGGATCATCGCGCAGCCGGATATGTGGACCGACCAGTCCGAGGCATATACTGGCTGGCCAAAACTACAGCAGCTGGGGCTGATGAATGCAGGGGGCTGGTCGGATCAGCAGGACTGAGACACATATCACTAACCTGTTGTAAATGCATTGCCTCTCAAGATGAAAAAATGGCATAGTCAGCAAAACCCGGGTGTTGGACACTCAGCAAGCAATCCGGGGAAGCTCGCGTCAATAACAAGGGTTGGGCAGTCGCGTGGGCCTTTTGGAGTCTTATCGCATGAGGTTGCGGCGCAAGCGCCGTATCGTGCGCTGCGTCAAAAGACGGCGTGAGCTGAAGCCCATCAGCACCAATACCGCCGCCATCCGCCCGGACGATGTGTTACTGATGAGCGTTGTTCGCAACGAGAAGATCCGCCTGCACTTCTTTCTGGACTACTACCGCAAGCTGGGCGTGAACCATTTTCTGGTTGTCGACAATGACAGCGACGACGGCAGTCTCGAGTTTCTGCGCGCGCAGCCCGATGTCTCGGTCTGGCAGACGAAAACCAGCTACAAAAAGGCGGGGTTCGGGTTGGACTGGTCCAACTATCTGCTGCGCAAATACGCGCATGGCCATTGGGTTCTGACCGTCGATCCTGATGAGTTCTTCATCTATCCGTACTGCGACACTCGCCCGATCAGCGCGCTGACGGATTGGCTGGACAGCTGTGCGGTGCGAAGTTTCGGCACCATGCTGATCGACATGTATCCCGAGGGTCCAGTAGACGACGAACCCTATCACGAGGGTCAGGATCCGTTTGAAATCGCGCGTTGGTTCGATGCCGGGAATTACATGATTTCCAAGAACCCCGAATACAAGAACCTTTGGATTCAGGGTGGCCCAAGGGCCCGTGTTTTCTTTCAGGACAACCCATGGAAGGCCCCGGCGCTGAACAAGATACCCTTGGTGAAGTGGGATCGGCGCTATGTCTACATCAGCTCGACCCATTCACTGCTGCCGAGGGGTTTGAACCAAGTGTATGACGAATGGGGTGGGGAAAAGACCAGTGGCGCGCTGCTGCATGCCAAGCTGATCAACACACTGGGCGACAAGGCGCGCGAAGAGATGCAGCGCAGGCAGCACTATCGCGGATCCGGTGAGTACAAGGCCTACGCCAAACAGCTGGAGGAGCAGCCCATTTTCAGCTGCGGTTGGTCCGAACAATATATCAACTGGCGACAGCTTGAGATTCTGGGCCTCATGTCGAAAGGCAACTGGGCATGAGTTCGCTGGGTGTCGTCATGCTGGTTCACACGGCTCTGGACCGGGCCGAGCAGGTCGCCCGCCACTGGACTGCTGCGGGCTGCCCGGTTGTGATCCATGTGGACAGCAAGGTCGCCGAAAAGACGTATTCCAACTTTGTCGCCTCCTGCGCGGACAATCCCCTGATCAGTTTCTCGGATCGTCATACGTGCGATTGGGGCCGTTGGGGTATCGTTGCGGCGTCTCAATCCGCATCCGAGCAGATGCTGGAGTCCTACCCGGATGTGCGGCATGTCTTCCTGTCGTCCGGCGCGTGTCTGCCTCTGCGCCCGGTGCGAGAGCTGATCGACTACCTGTCCGACCGTCCCCGCGTCGATTTCATCGAAAGCGCCACAACCGCTGATGTCAGTTGGACAATCGGAGGGCTGGACCACGAACGCTTTACCCTGCGGTTCCCGTTTTCCTGGCGCAATCAGCGCAAACTGTTTGACGCCTATGTGAAACTGCAACGGGCGACCGGCATGCGCCGCCGCATCCCGGACGGTTTGACTCCGCATATGGGCAGCCAATGGTGGTGCCTGACGCGGCAGACCCTCTCGGCCATTTTGCAGGACCCCAGGCGTAAGGTCTATGACCGCTATTTCCGCCATGTCTGGATACCGGATGAAAGCTATTTTCAGACCCTTGCGCGGCTCTATTCCACGCATATCGAAAGCCGGTCCCTGACCCTGTCGAAATTCGACTATCAGGGGCGGCCTCACATCTTTTACGATGATCATCTGCAACTGCTGCGCCGGTCGGACTGCTTTGTTGCCCGTAAAATCTGGCCCCGTGCCGAGAGACTTTATCACTCTTTCCTGACCGACCAGTCCAGCGCGATGCGGCCGGCCGAGCCTAACCCGGGCAAGATCGACCGTGTCTTTTCTAAAGCGGTCGAGCGGCGCACTCATGGGCGCGATGGCCTCTATATGCAAAGCCGCTTTCCCCGCCACGGCAGCGAGAACGGTCTGACAGCTGCGGGTTATTCGGTGTTTCAGGGCTTCTCGGACCTGTTTGAAGAGTTCGAAACCTGGCTGGAAACAGCGACCAACACGCGGGTTCACGGGCACCTCTTTGCCCCGAACCGCGCCGAATTCGCGCAGGGTGAGACGGTCACCAATGGCGCACTCAGCGACAGTGCCACGTTGCGCGACTATAACCCCAAGGCGTTCCTGTCGAACCTGATCTGGAACACACGCGGTCAGCGCCAGTGTTTCCAGTTCGGCCCGCGAGACACGCAGGACATCAACTGGTTTCTGGCGCGGGACAAGAACGCGCAGATCTCGGTGATTACCGGGGCGTGGGCAATCCCGCTGTTCCGGTCAAACATGAACTTCGCCGATATCCGTTGCGAAGCCGCCCGTTTGCAACAGATCGAGAGCAAACAGCTTGAAGTGCTGAGCTCGGTTTGGACAAAAGCGCGTGTACGGAGCTGGACACTGGCAGATTTCATTGAGGCTCCGATGGAGCCTCTGCAAACCATTCTGGACGAGATCGCACCGCAGACGGCCCGCCACCTGACCGAGGCCCCGCTGATGGTCGATCTGGCGGGCTTTGGGCAGTTCCTTCAGAACCTCAAAAACCAGGGCATGCATCCGCAACTGATGGGCGATTTCCCCGTCGATGATGTGTTTGGAACCCGCACCAAGCCTTTCCGCAAACCTTATCTGGTGCAGTGATCCCCGATGGCCAGTCTCTTTGAATCGTTCGTGATCCTGGGTGCGATGCGCACCGGATCAAACCTGCTAGAGGCCAACCTGAACCGGATCGACGGCCTCACCTGCCATGGCGAGGCCTTCAATCCGCATTTCATCGGTCGGGTGAAATCCGACCAAATTCTGGGTCTAACACTAGACGAAAGGGACAAAGATCCGGGCAGGCTTCTGTCAGCCATACGCGCAGCCCCGGACGGGTTGCACGGGTTTCGGTATTTTCAGGAACACGACCCGCGCGTCCTGCCTGAGGTCCTGAACGACCCGCTCTGCGCCAAGATCATCCTCAGTCGCAATCCGCTGGACAGCTATCTGTCGCTGAAGATCGTCCGAAAAACCAAGCAATGGCAGTTGAAGAACATCAAGCGTCGTTTGGAGGAAACAGTCGCATTCGACGCGGCTGAGTTCTCGGACTACGTCGACACCCTCGCCTCTTTCCAGACGTCTCTGCTTAACCACCTGCAAAGATCGGGCCAGACCGCCTTTTACATCAACTATGATGACCTGAGCGATCTTGAGGTTTTGAACGGTCTCGCCAAGTGGCTGGGAGTCGATGGGCGGTTGGATGCGCTGGACGATACGCTCAAGCCGCAGAACCCGTCAGCCGCCGTGACCAAAGTGACCAACCCGGACGAGATGGCGCGTGCAGTGTCAGGGATGGACCGTTTCGCCCTGCACCGCACGCCAGATCTGGAACCACGACGCGCGCCAAAGCTGCAAAAGCTCATCGCGGCCCCAACAACACCACTGGTATTTTTACCTGTTCCTGGCGGGTTAGAGCCTGTTGTTACCCAGTGGCTGACCCGGTTGGATGGGTGCGACAAGGGCGCATTGCACGACATCCCCGACGCGGTCGCAAGCTGGATGCAAACCCACCCCGGGCACCGCAAATTCACCGTTCTGCAACATCCGATCGCCCGCGCACATACTGCGTTTTGCGACTATGTTCTGGCCAAGGACCATGACGACTATGCCGATATCCGCCACATGCTGCGCAATCGGTTCAAACTGCCGATCCCCGGACAGTTGCGTGAAAAGAACTACTCGAAGGATCAGCACCATGCGGCGTTTGCGGCTTTCCTGACCTTTCTGCATCACAATTTAAAGGGCCAAACCCCGATCCGGGTCGATGCGATGTGGTGCAGCCAGTCAAAGGTGATTGAGGCCATGACGCCCATCGCCCTGCCCGATCTGATCCTACGAGAGGATGACCTGCAGACTGCTCTGCCCGATCTCGCCATAAGTATGGGGCATACAAACCCGCCTACGCCAGAAAGTCGCACCGCGGATACGCCGTACGGATTGGAAAAGATCTACGACTCACAACTCGAGGCGCTGGCAGCAAAAGCCTACCAGCGCGACTATGTGAAATTCGGGTTTGATGCCTGGCGTTAGGGGCGCAAGGTGATCAGCGTACCTTGATTGACCATCGCATAGATCTCTTCGATCTCGTTATTCTTGACGGCGATGCATCCGGCGGTCCAGTCCGGGGTCTTCTTGGCGCGCTTCAACTCAGAGCGCAGATTGGGCTGACCGTGGATAAAGATATCACCACCCGGATCAACGCCCGCCGCCTTGGCCTGAGCTACATCCTGTGAGTTGGGATAGGAAATGCCCAAAGACAGATGATAGCGGCTTCTCGGGTTGCGTCGGTCGATCAGATAGCTCCCCTCGGGGGTCCGACCATCACCACGCTTGGTTTTGGTGCCATTGGGCGCAAAGCCCAGATCAACATCATATTCCCGCAAAACATGCTCATGATGCAAAAGGTACATCTTGCGCGCGCTCTTGTTGACGACCAGCGAGGTCACCTCGGGTCCATCATATGTCAGAAATCTGGGGCCGGCTGAGGCACAAGCCGAAAGGCTCAGCGTTGCCATTGCACCCAATCCAAATGCTCGACGATCCATGATTCACTGCCTGCTGCTTTTTTTTGGGTATTATGCCAAAAACTGAAAAAACTGAAATCACTTTTTGATGTTTGATTGCTCAATTAGACGGCGTTCTATTGCTTCCAACCGCTCTAGCACCTCATCTCGGTAGGCATCGGTCTTCACTTCGTCCTCGGCGTGGTGCGCATCCTGCATCGAATTCACGATCAGACCGACCAGCAAGTTCACAACCGCGAAGGTGGTGACCATGATGAAAGGCACAAAGAACAGCCAGGCGTAGGGGTAAACCTCCATCACCGGGCGCACGATGCCCATGGACCAGCTTTCCAGCGTCATGATCTGGAACAGCGTATAGGCTGACAGGCCCAGATCCCCAAACCAAGCCGGGAAGGAATAAGAGAACAGCTTGGTCGATATCACCGCGCCAATATAAAACAGGATCGCCATCAGCAGGAACACGCTGGCCATGCCCGGAAGGGCCGAGATAAAGCCCTCGACCACGCGGCGCAGGCGCGGTGCAACCGAGATCACGCGCAAGACCCGCAGGATTCGCAGGGCCCGCAGCACCGACAAACCGCCCGCGCTTGGGACCAGAGCGATGCCGACGATCGTGAAATCGAATAGATTCCAACCACTCTTGAAGAAGTTGCGACCAGAGACGATGAGCTTCATCGCGATCTCGACCACGAAAACCGCAAGGCATAGCTTATCGAGAATGACGATCAGTGGCCCCGCCGCATCCATCAGCGTGGGTGAGGTCTCCATCCCCAGCAGAATTGCGTTGAAAATGATCACAGCCGTGATGAACTGCCCGAAGAGGGGGGCTTCGATGATGCTCTGCAAGCGCTGTTTGAACGCCATGGGTTGCTGTCTCCTTAACGTGCGGGGTTCAGCACAAACCGCGCGGCCAGTTCCGTATGGGATGACCACCGAAATTGGTCAACGACCTGCACCCATTCAAGGGTGTAGCCTGCGTCAACCAGCGTTTTTGCATCCCGCGCAAAGGTTATCGGATTGCACGAGACATAGGCGATCACCGACGGCTGCGCCTGCGCCAGTTCCGCCACCTGCGCTTCGGCCCCTGCACGCGGCGGGTCAAGGACCACGGCATCGAAGTCCTTGAACTCATCCGGCATCAGCGGGCGCCAGAACAGATCACGGGCCTCACATGTGACGCGTTTCAGCCCCGTCGCCTTGCGCCATCCCTGATCAAGTGCCTGCGTCATAGCGGATTCACCTTCGACCGCGTGAACCTCAGCTTCGTGCGCGAGCGGTAGAGAGAAGGTTCCACTGCCAGCAAACAAGTCCACAATCCGCTTTGCACCTTGCGTGGCTTCCAAAACAGCCTGTGTTAGAGCCTGTTCTCCGTCCTTTGTCGCCTGCAGAAAGGCCCCCGGTGGCGGGATGACCCCGGCGGTTCCAAAACGCTGGACAGGCGGTTGCCGCATCGCGATCACCTCACCATCCCAGCTGAGGCGCGCCAACCCGTGTTTCTCGGTCGCTTGTGCCAAGGCAAGCTCCAGCGGGCCGTCCAAGGGCTTGCCGCCTGACACCGCGATATCCAGACCGCCCTCGGACAGGGTCAGCGTAACCGCCAGTACACCTTTGCGGCTGCCACCCAGCAGCGCCAGCGCCTCGGCGACCGGGATCGCGGCGATCAGGGCCGGGTCCAGGAGATGGCAATCTGGGATTTCGGTGATCGTATCGGACGCGCGACCGTGAAATCCGGCCAGCGTGCCTTTCTTCGTCCGCCGCACGGCAATCGTTGCCCGCCGACGAGACCGCTCGGGCGAAGTGTGGATCGGCCGCATCGGGGCCTCAAGGCCCTGTGCTGACAGTGCTGTGCGCACGATTTCCACCTTCCAATCCGCCACAAACGCGTCCGAGGCGTGCTGCAACTGGCAGCCTCCGCAGGCTTTGTAGTGGCGGCACGGGGCTTTAACCCGTTGATCTGAAGGGGTTTCCACCCGCATGTCTTCCAGTAGCTGGCCGACCAAAGTTCCGCTGACCACTTCGCCCGGCAAAGTCCGGGGAATATAGACAGGGCCGTCTGCGATGCCGTCACCCTGATGACCAAGGCGGTTGATGGTGAATTGCTGCGTCATGGGGGCCTGATAGCCGGGCTTTGCCTGCAACAAAACCCTTATTCTGCGGCCTCGGCCTGAATGAAACCACCCGACTGGCGATGCCAAAACCGCGCATACAGCCCGCCCTGATCCAAAAGCGCCTCATGCGTGCCGGCCTCAACGATCCGCCCCTGATCCAGCACGACAATCCGGTCCATCTCGCTGAGGGTCGACAGGCGATGCGCGATGGCAAGCACGGTTTTACCCTCCATCACCCGATGCAGCGCAGTCTGGATCGAGGCCTCGACCTCGGAGTCGAGCGCTGAAGTCGCCTCATCCAATACAAGGATAGGCGCGTCCTTCAGAATGGCACGGGCCAGAGCGATCCGCTGCCGTTGTCCGCCGCTGAGTTTCACGCCCCGCTCACCCAGATGCGCGTCGTAGCCTTTCCGGCCCTGCGCGTCTTCGAGGCTCAGGATGAACTCATGCGCTTCAGCTTTCTCGGCGGCCTCGATCATCTCGGCCTCGGACGCATCGGGGCGGCCATACAGAATGTTCTCGCGCGCTGAACGGTTGAACATGGCGGTTTCCTGCGTGACCATCCCGATCTGACGGCGCAGGCTGTCTTGGGTTACTTGCGACACATCCTGCCCGTCAATCGAAATCGCGCCTTTTTCCCCGTCATAGAGCCGCAACAACAGCGAAACGAGGGTGGATTTGCCCGCACCTGACGCCCCAACGATGCCCAGCTTTTCGCCCGGTGCGATCGTCAGGTTCAGATCAGAAACCCCGCCAATATCCCGACCATAGGCAAAGCTGACCGCCTCAAAAGCGATGTTGCCCAGAGACACAACCAAGTCCTTGGCTGCTGCGGCATCCTCAACCCGATCCCGCTTGGCCAGCGTTTTCATGCCGTTTTCGATCTCGCCAACATTGGCGTAGAGACCCATCAGCGTAAAGCTGACCCAGCCCGTCATCTGGGAAATGCGGATCGCAACCGCACCTGACGCCACGATATCCCCGGCCGTTGCCATGCCCAGTTGCCAAAGCCATAGCGTTGCACCAAGTAACATCACTGGCAGGACCCCTGCCAGAACCATGAGGATGAACCGGAACGCGGCAGAGAGTTTGCCGAAATCCAGAGACCTTTCGCGCAGGTCGACCATCGCGTTTCGCGCTGTCTGATCTTCATAAGCGGAGTGGGCGAACAGCTTGACGGTTTTGATATTGGTGATCGTATCCACCACCTGCCCCGACACCATCGCCCGTGCGCCCGCCCGCGCGGCCGAGCGTTTGCGAATGCGGGGCAGATACCAGCGGACCAGCATGAAATAGACCACCAGCCAACCCGCAAAGGGCAGCATCACCAACGGGTGAATAGACCCTAACAAAAGCAAAGATCCAACAAGAGACGCCAAAGCGAAGACAATCGCACTGATCGTTTCCGACACGACCGAGGCCATCGCGTTCGAGGTTTGCATCTGTTTCTGCGCAATCCGACCGGCAAAATCGTCGTCGAAATAGGTGACTGACTGACCCAGTGTCCAACGGTTCAGCTTGGCCAGAACCAAGGGCGGGATGTTCGGCATGACGATGTAGTTGTTCGACACCGAGGACAGGCCGAACAGGATTGGGCGGATCACCATGAAGAACGCTGCCGCGCCGACAATCATCCAGATATTCTCAGCGGCCAGAAAACGCTCGGGCCCGCCCGAGGTGGCGACGTCGATCACCCGGCCCAGAATCCAGGCGGTGGCCGCCTCCATCGCGCCAGCGATCGCCGAGAACGCCGCCGCGACAAACAGCATGGGCCAGGCGCCTGACAGACTCCAACGAATGAACGCCCCCAGCGTTTGTGGTGGGGGCGTCTCGATGTTTTTGAACGGGTTGATGAGGTCGGCAACCCTCATTCAGCGGCCTCCGGATTCATGAAGCCGCCAGATTGCCGCGCCCAGAACTGCGCGTAAAGGCCACCCTGCGCCAAAAGATCGGCATGCGCGCCCTCTTCCACGATCCGACCCGCATCTATCACCAAAATACGGTCCATCTGCGCGATGGTGCTGAGCCTGTGGGCAATGGCGATAACGGTTTTTCCTTGCATCATACCGTAAAGGGTTTCCTGAATGGACGCTTCGACCTCGGAATCTAGGGCGGATGTCGCCTCATCCAACAGCAAAATCGGCGCGTCTTTCAGAATGACCCGCGCCAGCGTCACCCGCTGCCGCTGACCTCCTGATAGCTTCACGCCACGCTCACCCACATGCGCGTCATACCCGGTTCTGCCCTGCGGGTCCTGCAGGTCGAGGATGAACTCATGCGCTTCGGCCTGTTTAGCGGCGGCGATCATCTGATCCTCGGTCGCGTCCGGGCGGCCATAGAGGATGTTGTCGCGGACTGATCGATGCAGCAAGGCGCTGTCCTGCTGGACCATGCCGATACGGCTGCGCAAACTGTCCTGCGTGACCTGCGCTATGTTCTGATCGTCGATCAGAATGGCCCCTCGTTCAACGTCATAAAACCGCAAAAGAAGCTTTACTAGGGTCGATTTTCCGGCCCCGGAGCGCCCGATCAGACCAATCTTCTCACCCGGTTGAATGGTCAGGTTGATGTGGTCCAAACCTCCGGCCTCGCGGCCATAGTGGTGCGACAGATCGTTGATTTCGATCTTACCCTCGCTCAGTTGCAATGGCTTCGCCGTCGGCGCATCCAGCAGGTCGATGGGTTGGGCGATGGTCTCCATCCCCTCAGCGACGATGCCAAGCTGGCGGAAGAAGCTGGTCAGCGCCCACATGATCCACCCGGTCATCGCGTTCAGGCGCAGGGTCAAGGCAGTCGCCGCAGCAACAACACCAACCGAAGCTGTGCCTTGCATCCACAGAGAAATCGCCCATCCCACGACGCCCACGATCAGCAGACCGTTCAGAGTGACCAGAACCGCGTCCATGATGGTGAAGATCCGCATTTCGATCTGGAAGGTGCGGCGCGTCTCTTCGATAGCTTCGCGGGCATAGTCCATCTCTTGCCGGCCATGGGCGAACATCTTGACCGAATGGATATTGGTATAGCTGTCCACCACACGCCCCGTCACGGTCGAGCGCGCATCGGATGCCGCCTTGGACGCCGGGCCAACGCGCTGGATCGTCCAGCGCACCAACAGCGCATAAAGCGCGAACCAGATCAGCAGCGGGATCAGCAATCGCGGGTCTGCCGCATAGAGCAGAATCGCCGCGCCGATCAGATAAGCCAGCGAGAACGAAATCGCGTCAAAGACCTGAAACACCACCTCGCCCGCGGCAGGAGGGGTCTGCATGATCCGGTTGGCAATCCGCCCGGCAAAGTCATTCTCGAACCAGCCAACCGACTGACGCAGAACGTGCTTATGCGCCCGCCAGCGGATCAGCGTGCCAAAATTCGGGAGGATCGTGTTGTTGAGCAGCAGTACGTCGATCAAATGCAGCAACGGACGCAGCAGCAGGACAAACGCAGCCATAAGCAACAGCTCAGTCCCGTGATTCTGCCAGACCTCGGCCGGGGTTCCGCCCAGCAGGTCAACCACGCGACCCATGTAGGCGATCAACCCGATCTCAACCCCGGCAACGATGATCGAGATCAGCGCCGCCCAGGCAAACACACGATAGAAGGGCCGCGAATAGTCCAGCATGAACGGCCACAGCTTGGTTGGTGGGGTGTCGGCTTCTTTATAGGGGCCAAAAGGGTCAACGAGGTTTTCGAAATAGCGAAACATAGAGGAGTGCTCCGATTGAGCAGAAAATTAGACATGCGAAGAAGAATGGCGCCTGAACACCACCCTATACGGGGTAAGCGTCCCGGCTTTAGCCGAACCAGATCCCGTAATACATTCGCAGTCCTCCATCTATGTGACAGGCGCACGTAAGCACAAACGTTCTGATTTGTCATCCCCTTTTGAGACTTAGCGCTACCCTGCCAGCAAATCCTCGCGCGTCAGGGTAAACCCGGATGCGATCCAGCTTGCCTCAAGATCGGCCAGTTTCTTGCCAAGCGCAGGGCCAGAGAAATTGGGGATCAGGTCGGTTGCCTTGATCGGGAACTGCGCCGCGGCCCCTGAATGCAGTGCTATCCGCAGATCCTCTGACCAGGGGCGCTCCAGGAGTGCGCATCGCAGTAGTGTTTCGTGCAAGCCGCCCTCGTCGCCGTAGCGATAGCCCAGTTCCGCCACACTGGTCGAGGCCTGCGCCTCCTCCCGCATCCGGGTCAGACGTTGCAGTTGGTTGCGGCTCAGGCGCAGCGTCTCCGCGTCCTCGGGCGTAGCAATGGCGGCCAACCGGCGCACTGCGTCCGGTTCGGCACCTGCGGCCTGCTCGATCGCAACCAAAGGCGCAAGGGCGCGATCATCCGCGCCCGGCAGAAGCTGCGCCAACACCCCTGTGCTGCGCATTGCGGCAACGGAAGGGGCCGGGTCGGGCGCACCCAAAAGCTTCAACAGCTCGGCCCCGACACGTTCCCGCGACAAGGTGGACAAACCGTTCAGATTCGCTGCTATCGCGGCTAGAGCATCCGGATCGAACCCGGCCTCGACATCTCCGTACCAGGCATGAAACCGAAAATAGCGCAGGGATCGCAGGTAGTCTTCGCGGATGCGGTTTTCTGCGGTCCCGATAAACCGCACACGGCGCGCCTGAAGGTCCGGCAGGCCCAAAAGCGGGTCTAACACGGCGCCATTTGGCTTTGCGTAGATCGCGTTCATGGTGAAATCGCGCCGGGCTGCATCCTCTTCCACCTTGTCCGAGAAGGCCACGACCGCGCGGCGGCCATCGGTTTCCACGTCACGGCGAAAGGTGGTGATCTCATGCGGGATGTGATTGCAGACCACAGTTATCGTTCCGTGATCAATCCCAGTAGGGATCGCCTTGAGCCCCGCGCTCTGCGCCATCTCCAGCACCTTTTTGGGATGCGCATCCGTTGCGATATCAATGTCCGACACCGGCGCGCCCAAAAGTGCGTTGCGCACGCATCCCCCCACAAACAGCGCTTGCGCGCCGCCATCCGTTAGGGCCGCGCATACTTTTTGTGTCGCAGGGTCCGAAACCCAAGCTGCGCTGATTTGCTTCATTCACTCACCCGTGCTGCAAGCCCGCGCAATATGCGGGCGGTCGCGCCCCATATGTAATAAGGGCCATAGGGCACGGCGAAATACT
Organism: Ruegeria sp. B10; assembly: GCF_056539825.1. Taxonomy (NCBI): domain Bacteria; kingdom Pseudomonadati; phylum Pseudomonadota; class Alphaproteobacteria; order Rhodobacterales; family Roseobacteraceae; genus Ruegeria; species Ruegeria sp. B10. The sequence goes on along the minus strand of NZ_JBQFVP010000012.1, from coordinate 66,782 downwards.
TCCGTCTTGTCCCCTGCCAACGGCGCGACTCAATCACATAATTCGCAGGGTTCAGCACATGTGCAAGAGGGACCGAGAAAATTTCGTCGACTTCGCCGGGCTCAGGCATCGGATCGAAGCCCTGCCGGATGATCGCCACCACCGGAGTCACAGAGAAGGACGTCACGGTTTCATGCTTGGGCAAAAAGCCCAGAACCTCGAGAAGATCGCTGGGCAGACCGACCTCTTCCCGCGCCTCGCGAAGGGCAGCGGCGGTGACATCCGCGTCACCTTCATCCTGCTTGCCGCCGGGAAAGGCGATCTGGCCGGGATGGTGCTTCAACGCCGAGGAGCGTTTGGTCAGGATCAGCCGCGGTATCTCGTCCGCGACCGTGATCGGCACCAGCACTCCCGCCGGGCGCAGTTTTCGCCCCGGCGGCAGCACGGTGTCTGGGTTCAGGTCAAAATCACTGGACCCATGGCCCGGACGAGCCAAAGCCGTCCGGAGTTGCGTCTCTAACTTAGACACTTTTGCTGTCTTCGGCGTCAAAACCCACAGTGGCAGGATCCAGCACGTAATGCGCGCCGCAGAACTGACAATCGGCCGTAACCTGACCCTCAGACGTGGTCATCTTTTCAATGTCCTTGGCCGAATAGATCGACAGGCTTTGGCGCACACGCTCTTCCGAGCAGGTACAGCCGAACTGTACCTGCTGCGCGTCATAGACCCGTGGGTTTTCCTCGTGGAACAGACGGACCAGCAGATCGGTTGGCGCAATCGAGGGGCCGATCAGTTCAAGATCCTCGACCGTGTCCAGCAGTATATTGACACGGCCCCAGTTCTCACCTTCTTTGCCATCTACCAGATCAGTGGCGGTCAGGATCTCTCCGGTGCCTTCGCTGGACGCCGCAAAAGGCGAGGCTTTGGGCATATGTTGCAACATGATGCCGCCTGCGCGCCAATGCTCACCCACACCCGGTTCAGTCGATTTGCCGAAGCTCAGCGAGAACCGGGTCGGCAACTGCTCGGACTGCGCAAAATAGGCTTCGGCACAAGCACTGATCGAGCCTCCGGCCAGCGGAGTGATGCCCTGATAGGGCTGCGTGCCTTCGCCCTGGTCGATCATGATCGCGAAATAGCCCTCGCCCACCTGATCGAAGGGCGCGCCATCAGTCAAACGATCGCGGTCGAAACTAGCGTAAGCGCGGATGCGGGCCGGTTCGCCCTCTTGCTGTGGCGCGTAGTAGTCGGTGGCAATCATGCGCACCGGACCCTTGGATTGCACCTGCAACGACAACTTCCAGCGAAGCGAGACAGTCTGGCCGATCAACGCGGTCAGCAGGGCCATCTCGGCCACCAGGGCCTCAACCTTTTCCGGATAGTCATGCTGTTTCAGGATGCCGTCCAACACGCCATCCAGACGGGCCACGCGCCCGCGCATGTCCGATACATCGAGTTGAAAGGGCAGGACGGTATCGTCCCACGCGATTTTTGTTCCAAGAGACATGGGGTTTCCTTACACGCCAAGGGTTGGCATACCGGCACCATATAGGTCGCAGAGATTGGGTTGTAAGGGGCCATACATGATCAGACGGTTCGGCGAAAGCCCTGAACCCGGGCGCAAGTATACTCGGCGGGTCGGAGTCTACGCTTTGCTGCCCCGCGCCGGGCACCTTCTTCTGACCTGCCAGACCGAACCGGGGCCGGATCTGCAATTGCCTGGTGGTGGAATTGATCCGGGCGAATCGCCTACAACCGCTCTGCACCGGGAAGTGTTCGAGGAAACAGGCTGGCTGATCGCTGCACCCCGTCGAGTCGGCGCGTTCCGTCGGTTCACCTATATGCCGGAATATGACCTTTGGGCCGAGAAGATCTGCCTGATCTATCAAGCGCGTCCGGTACGTCGTTTGGGGCCACCAACCGAGCCGTTCCACGAAGCGCTCTGGATGCACGCCGCCGATGCGGTTGAAACGCTGGGCAACGATGGCGATCGCCATTTCGCGACGTTGCATCTTCGCGGGCTTTAGATCGTTTCGGGTTAAACCTGCGACACGAAACCCTGCCACGCTTTCAGCGTTTTCGGGACATTTGTTTCACTTGATGATTCAGGTAAAATCCAAAACGCTTTAGGCCCCATTATATTCGAAGAACACGGCCGAGACATCGTCGCCCATACCGCTTTCAGGTGACATCACCTGTGTCAGGCGCCAGAACAGATCGTCCAAAAACTCAGGCCCACCGCGACCCGCCGCACAGTCGAGCGCCATGTCCCGCAAGCCGTCGTCATCCAGCATTCCGCCTTCAGCCAACGCGCATTCCGTGAACCCGTCTGAATGCAGCAACAACCGGTCGCCCGGCTCCATCTTCGTCTCAATCTGCTGAAACTTCACATCCGGGATCAACCCGATGGGCAGCCCGCCTTCGCCCAGGAACTCAGTCGTGCCATCGCGTCGGACCATCAACGGATGTGGGTGCCCCGCCTGAACCATCCTGATATGCCCGTTGCGCAGATCGACAATGGCATAGACCATCGTAAAATATTCTTCGATCCCGGCATCCGCCAGCAATCGGCAATTCAGCATTCCCGCAACATCTTCCGGGGGAAGCAGGGCGTAGAATTTATCAAACCGCTTCTCCATGGCGACGTTCTGATCGAAATGTTTGCTGGACAGATAGCCGCCCAACCGTGCTGTCATCATCGCCGAAGTGATGCCGTGCCCGGACACATCAATACTGTAGAACCCAAGGCGGTTGGGACCGGGTGAGAACATCCCCACCAGATCGCCCCCGATATGCCCGCAGGGTTTCAACAACAGACTGACACGCGATTTACCGAATTCTTGCGTAAGGTCCGGCACCAGCGATTCCTGTATCTTGCGGGCTTGGATCAGGTCCTTGTCGATGGCCTCATGCGCCAGTTTCAACTCTTGCAGGGCAGATTCGATCAGGCGATTTTTCTGTGACAACTCACGCTGCATATCCAGAATCCGCGCCCCGGCCGAGATACGCGCGCGCAGCTCATCCGCCTCAAGCGGTTTGATCAGGAAGTCATCCGCGCCTGCGTCCAGACCCCGCGCCACCTCCTGCTTTTCGCTTTTGGAGGTGAGCAGGATGAAATAGCTGTAATGTTCCGCCTCAAGCGCACGGAAAGCGCGGCAGAACTCAAGCCCGCTCATCCCCGGCATGACCCAATCGCTGAGAACAAGGTCAGGCGCGGCTTCGGTGCAGATATCTATCGCCGCCTCGCCATTGTCGGCCTCAAGTACCTCAAAACCCCATTTCTTGAGCGAGGCCACCAAAATGCGCCGTTGCAGGCGGCTGTCATCCACAACCAGCACCCTCCGGATTGCACCGAAGTCCAGATCGGATCTGGTTTCCTCAAGACTTGCCGCTGGCACTCTGCAACCCCATACGCTTCCTTTTATCGGGATGGTGCGACCCTACGCGTCCGGGGCTTAACATCGAGTGAAGGCCAATTGGGGCCGACGCTTAACCTGACATTTACTCAAGCCGGGCTACCACGGATCCATTCAATTCCGATGCAGGACACCACCCATGATCCACTGGCCCCGAGTTCGACAGCTACGCGACGAGGTTGGCGCTGATGAGTTCAATGAGGTTGTCGAGATCTTTCTGGATGAGGTGCAAGAGGTCATCGCCCGCCTGCACGCAGACACCGCGCGTCAGGATCTTGAACAGAACCTGCATTTCCTGAAAGGCAGCGCCTTAAGCCTTGGGTTCGAGGTGTTCTCGAAGCTCTGTCAGGATGGCGAAAGGCTGGCCGCCTCAGGTGAGGCGGCAAAAGTCGATCTATCCGAAATCCTCGCCGTGTTTGCTGCGTCGAAATCAGTGTTTCAAACCGAACTTAAAGACAATCTGCACTAGATCACAAACTGTGCCAGCGTCTCATCCTCGGTGATGTCGGTATAGGTGAACCCGGCCTCATCTAGGTGCGCAAAGAGGCGGGCGAAGTTCTCAGGCTTGCGAGTCTCGATCCCGATCAATACCGAGCCGAAATTGCGCGCCGATTTCTTCATGTATTCGAACCGGGCGATATCGTCTTCGGGTCCGAGGATGTTCAAGAACTCTTTCAACGCGCCGGGGCGCTGCGGCAGGCGCAAGATGAAGTATTTCTTGACCCCGGAATAGCGCTGCGCGCGCTCCTTGACCTCGGGCAGACGCTCAAAATCGAAATTGCCGCCAGAGGTGACGCAGACAACCGTCTTGCCACGGATAAAGCTTTGCACATCAGCTACCGCCTCAATCGCCAATGCGCCAGCGGGTTCCAGCACAATGCCTTCCACATTAAGCATCTCGATCATTGTGGTGCAGATACGATCCTCAGACAGGACCAGCACATCCGACAGGTGACGGTCTTTCAACAGCTCAAACGGCTTTGCACCGATCTTGCCGACCGCCGCGCCATCGACGAAATTATCTACGTGATCCAAGGCAACCGGATGCCCCGTAGCCATCGCGGCATGCAAACAGGCCCCACCCTTGGGTTCGACAAACAGACAATGAGTCCGATCGCCAAACCAAGTTGCCACGCCGGACGACATGCCACCTCCGCCGACCGGCAGGATGACATGGTCGGGCATGCGGCCAAGCTGTTCCTCAATTTCGACCGCAAGTGAGGCCTGGCCTTCGATCACATCCTCATCATCGAACGGCGACAGGAAATGCCCGCCCTCCTTTGCGCACCAAGCTTGTGCCGCCGCAAGCGTGTCGTCGAAGTAGTCACCGCTGAGGTGAACCTCGATATTGTCGCCGCCGAAAATACGGGTCTTCTGGATCTTCTGCTGAGGCGTGGTGACCGGCATGAAGATCACCCCCTTCACATCCAGATGCTTGCACATGAAGGCCACACCCTGCGCATGGTTTCCCGCGCTGGCACAGACGAACAAATCCTGCCCTTGCTGTTTGCGCATGGCGTTGAACGCGCCCCGGATCTTGTAGGAGCGGACCGGGCTGAGGTCCTCTCGCTTGAGCCAGATATCAGCACCGTAGCGGTCAGACAGATGGGCATTCCGCTGCAAAGGCGTTGCCGGAAACACAGAGCGCATCGCCTGTTCGGCAGCGCGGGCACGGGTCATGAAATCGCTCATGCCGATTTCAGTGGCTTATCCTAGGCAAAAGGGCAAGGAATACATGTGTGTACGAACTACGACAGTGCGCGTTTTTCGATGAAGACGCCGTAGAACGTTGTCAGGATGCTGACATTGATTAGGGGCACGATCAGCATGCTGGCAAAAACCACCACCAAAGCGCCAATCACCGGGATGATTAGAAGCGCCGCGAACAGAAGCTGAAGCCCCATCTGGAACAACACCAGTAACACAACCAGCGCCACTATGGTGCCGTTCGCTCCGTCAGTTGCCCGCCACGCATCCGACAGTTTCAACGGTTCGCCTATTGCTGCGGCGGGCATGATCGGGGACACCCGGTAAAAGGCCACGGATAGGCCCACAACAACCAGAAGCCACGCCAAAATGCCCATCGAAGCCGAGGCCTGCGTCAAAAATCCGATGACAAGCATTGCCGGGATCAGGAAGACCACACCCAACAAAGCCAGCATCACCATCCGCCCAATATAAGCGAGCATTCGATCCGATCTGAACGCGGGCAGAAAACCGGCCGGGTATTCTTCGAGCAGCACAAAGCGATGCCAGGACACGACAATCCAAACCATGATCGCAAACAGGGATGCCAGCACGCAGAACAGGAACGCTGTGACCGCGCCTGGCGATGCTGCATCCGGCAGACCGTTTGGCTCGGTCGAGATATCTTCGAACGAAATACCAAAAAGAAGGCTGAATGCGATGATGGCCAAACCGCCGATCAGTGCGGGGATCAGCGTGATCTGAATCGCCTGTTTCAGGTTCCGCAAAACCATCTTGATCGAATGTATGAAAATCTCGAACGCCAACATCTGGAAATGCCCCTGCTCAACTATTTCTTGTTCTTTGCCCGGCCGTTTCACCCCAATTCCCAGCCTGCGTCAATCCACACAGCTTGCCCCCGCCCACAAAACCCGTTAGGGGCCAATCGTCTTGCGAATAAGGGGAAGTCAGATGTCCGCGCCAAAGAAAGTTGTTCTGGCCTATTCCGGTGGCCTAGATACCTCGATCATTCTGAAATGGTTGCAGACCGAGTATGGCTGTGAGGTCGTCACCTTCACCGCTGATCTGGGTCAGGGTGAGGAACTGGAACCCGCCCGCCAAAAGGCTGAGATGCTGGGGATCAAGCCCGAAAATATCTATATCGAGGACATCCGCGAAGAGTTCGTGCGCGACTTCGTTTTCCCGATGTTCCGTGCAAATGCGCAGTATGAAGGTCTGTACCTGCTGGGCACCTCGATCGCGCGCCCCTTGATCTCGAAACGTCTGGTAGAGATCGCTCGGGAAACTGGTGCCGATGCCGTAGCACATGGCGCGACCGGCAAGGGCAACGATCAGGTTCGCTTTGAATTGGCTGCCTACGCACTGAACCCCGAAATCAAGGTCATCGCCCCGTGGCGCGAGTGGGATTTGACCAGCCGTACCCGTCTGATCGAATGGGCCGAAGCGCATCAGATTCCGATCGCCAAGGACAAACGTGGTGAGGCCCCGTTCTCGGTCGATGCCAACCTGCTGCACACCTCCTCAGAAGGCAAGGTTCTGGAAGACCCCGCCGATATGGCCCCCGACTATGTGTATCAGCGCACCGTCCACCCTGAGGACGCGCCCGATCAGCCCGAATTCATCGAGATCGGTTTCGAAAAGGGCGACGCGGTCAGCATCAATGGCGAAACAATGAGCCCGGCCACCATCCTGACCAAGCTGAACGAATATGGCGGCAAGCACGGCATCGGTCGTCTTGACCTGGTCGAAGGCCGGTTCGTCGGCATGAAATCGCGCGGCATCTACGAAACTCCGGGCGGCACCATCCTGCTGGAAGCACACCGTGGTATTGAATCCATCACCATGGACCGTGGCGCGATGCACCTAAAAGACCAGCTGATGCCGCAGTATGCCGAGCTGATCTACAACGGTTTCTGGTACTCGCCCGAACGCGAGATGCTACAGGCCGCCATCGACAAATCGCAGGAACACGTGACCGGCACCGTGCGGGTGAAACTGTATAAAGGTCTTGCCTCGACCGTGGGCCGCTGGTCCGATCACTCGCTGTATTCCGAGGCGCATGTGACCTTCGAGGAAGACGCCGGTGCCTATGATCAAACCGACGCCGCAGGCTTTATCCAGCTGAACGCGCTGCGTTTGAAACTGCTGGCGGCGCGCGACAAGCGTCTGTCCAAGTAACCTGGCCAACAGCTTAGAATTCGAAACCCCGGCAATCACGCGGTTGCCGGGGTTTTCTTTTGCCCACCGGACCCAGCGTCATGCTTGCCGAATGTGGGGCCATGTCTTTACGCATACGTCAAGTTTGAAAGGACAGACCATGCTGCAAGAGATCGCCGACGGAATTCAAAAAGGGCTGAATGGCAAAAACTTTGACGGATCGCTCAAGTTCGATTGCGGCGACGCGGGTGTGATCGTGCTGGCCGACAATCAGGCTACCACGCAGGATCAGGATACCGATTGCACCATCCGCATCTCGCAGGACAACCTGACCAAGCTGCTCACCGGCAAGCTGAACCCGATGACAGGCGTTGCTTTGGGAAAGCTCAAGATCTCGGGCAATATGGGTGTGGCGATGAAGCTGGGGCAGTTGCTGGGTTAATCGCCTTCCGAGAACACATCAAACGCCTTCAGCGCCTTTGCGCTGTAGGCAAAAGACGGACCGCCGCCCATATAGGTCGCCATTGAGAGCGCCTCGCACAACTCCTCGCGAGTGGCGCCAAGACGCACTAGTGATTTCACGTGAAACCCGATGCAGCTGTCGCAACGTGTGGCGATGGCAATGCCCAGCGCGATGAACTCCTTGGTTTTTTCGCTCAGGGCGCCATCGGTTTTGGCCGCTTTGCCCATCATCCCGAAGCCGCGCACCGTTTCGGGGACCTCTTTCGAGAAGGTGCCGATATTGGCCTCGGTCTCGGCCATGAAGTCTTTCCAGTCCATACTGTGCCTCCTTATCCGCGTTCGTCCGCGCCCATGCGGCGTTCCAGCCAGCGTACCCCTGCGCTGATGATCAAAACCAGGATCAGGTATTCAAATATCAGCAAGGTGTAGATTTCCAGCGGGCGGTATTCCGTCACCACCAGCTCATTCGCGCGGCGGGTCAGTTCCTGCATGCCGATGACACTGGCAAAGGCACTCATCTTGACGATGTAGATGAACTGGTTGGCCAAAGGCGGCAGGATGCGCCGGATCGCTTGCGGCAAGATCACGTAGCGCATCGTTTGCACGTAGTTCAGCCCGATGGTCTGGGCCGCCTCGCGCTGGCCGCGCGCGATGGATTGGATGCCGGCGCGGTAGATCTCGGCCGTGAAGGCACTGTCGGAAATCGCCAGGGTGATGATCGCGCCCCAGAATGGGTCAATCGGGATGTTCAGGCCCATCGACTGGAACACGATCGGCAGTCCGTAGAACACCCAGAACAGCATGGGCAGCAGTGGAATCGCGCGAATGAACTCGACATAGACCCTGTTCAGAAGCCGCCAGCCGCGTTTCTCGGACAGTCCGGGCAAGGCAACCAACAGGCCGATCACAATCGACAGCGCCGCCGCGATCAGAGAGATCAGGATCGTCGCGCCCATGCCTGAGATCAGGAATTTCACATTGGTCCAGCCCGAGTCAGTTCGCGGGTCGATGACATACCAGCCCCATGTCTGGGATGAGGAACAGCCTGCCAGCAGCAGAAGCGGTATGAGGAGAAGTGCTTTTTTCATCATACCCACTCAGTGCTGCAATATCTGGCTGAGGAACTTGCGGCACCGCTCCGAGGTTGGATTGGTGAAGAAATGCTCCGGCTTGCCCTGCTCCACGATCTCGCCCTCATCCATGAAGATCATCTTGTCCGCGACCTTGCGGGCAAACCCCATTTCATGAGTGACCACGACCATGGTCATGCCTTCATGCGCCAGCTCAACCATAACGTCCAGCACCTCGGCGATCATTTCTGGATCGAGGGCCGAAGTCGGCTCATCAAACAAAAGAACTTTCGGCTCCATGCAAAGGGATCGGGCAATGGCGACGCGTTGTTGCTGACCGCCGGACAGTTGGATGGGGCGTTTGTCGGCCTGATCGGGGATGTGAACACGCTCAAGATAATGGCGCGCGCGCTCTTCGGCCTGCGCTCGGCTCAGGCCCCTCGCCTTGATGGGGCCAAGTGTCAAGTTGTCTAGAACGCTCAGATGCGGGAACAGGTTGAACTGCTGAAACACCATGCCGACCTCGGACCGGATCGTGGCTGCGGATCTGGCGTCATCCTTCAGCTCGACGCCGTCAATGCGGATGGTGCCTTTCTGGTGTTTCTCTAGCTGGTTGATACAGCGCACGACCGTGGATTTGCCCGAGCCAGATGGCCCGCAGATCACAACCTTTTCACCACTATTGACCGTAAGGTTGATATTCTTGAGGACATGGAACGTATCGAACCACTTGTTCACATCGACAAGCTCGATGGCGGGGTCTGGCATTGGTCGATCTGTCCCTAGTTTGCGCGGGTGGATTGATTTATTGGGCCTGCGCCCCCTATCCCGCTTAAAACAACGAACTATATATGGCAGCAAGTCCCAGCTGCCACCAACAGGAGAATTAAATGAACACAATCTGGAGAGCAGCCGCAGCCGCTGCGCTTGGTCTGGTCTTGTCAGGCGCAGCCCAGGCGCAATCGGCACTGAACGAAATCCTGGATTCCGGTGTGTTGAAGGTCGGCACGACCGGTGATTGGAACCCGATGTCCCTGCGGGATCCGGCCACGAACAGCTACAAAGGCTATGACATCGACATCATGAACGAACTCGCCGCCGATTTGGGGGTTGAGGTCGAATACGTCCCGACCGATTGGAAAACTCTAGTGAATGGCGTTGTGGCGAAGAAATACCACCTGACTGGCTCGGCCTCGATCTCGCCGCCGCGCATGAAGGTCGCCGGATTCTCGGACAGTTATATCTCGGTTGAGCTGTTCCCTTACACGACCAAGGACAAGGCCGACAAATTCGACGGGTACGAGTCGATCAACCAGCCGGGTGTGACGGTCGCAACAACGCTGGGCACCACCTTTGAAAAGCGCGTCCGCGAGTGGTTCCCGAATGCCGAGATCAAAGTTGTCGAAGCCCCCGCACGTGGTTTTCAAGAGGTGATCGCCGGACGGGCCGATGTGTTCATCACATCGAACATCGAAGGCTCCACCCTGGAAGAGAAGTTCCCGATCGAGCGTGTGAAGAACGCCGGACCACGTTCCCCTTCACCCATCGCAATGATCCTGCCGCAGGACGATCAGGTCTGGATCAACTATGTGAACAACTGGATCGAGGTGAAGAAAGCCCAGGGCTTCTTTGAGGAAAACCAAAAGAAATGGGGTCTGTGATCCTGCCAACGCCCGGCCCCACGGCCGGGCGTTTTCTTGCCGGTCGCGGGGGTAAGTGGGTAAACAGGTCGGTCAATAAACTCAGGTCACCAGCGCGTGACATTCCATGTCAGGTAATTGCAACTTGTTAGAACACCGGTCACCTTGAGTCTCGGAAGGAGACATACCATGACCCGGACTGCATATCTCGACTACCTCAAACCTGCCCTGTTGTTCACCTTGATTGCACTGGCCGCAACCTTGCGCGCCGTTCCGGCCCCGGCTGCAGGGACCGAGACCCTGACGGTTGCCGGCGGATGCTTCTGGTGTGTTGAATCCGATTTCGAATCCGTACCCGGCGTCATAGGCGCTGTGTCCGGGTTCACGGGTGGTTCTGTCTCGAACCCGACATATGATCAGGTGACCAAAGGCGGCACGGGCCACTACGAGGCGGTTCAGATCACGTTTGATCCCGCGCGCGTCTCACGTGAAACGCTTCTGAACATGTTCTTCCGCTCGGTCGACCCCACAGATGCAGGCGGTCAGTTTTGCGATCGTGGAGAGAGCTACCGAACGGCAATTTTCGTGTCTAACGCAGGGGAAAAAGCGCTTGCGCAACAGGCAAAGACCAACGCGCAACGAGCGCTTGGCCAAACGGTCGTAACCCCGATCCTGCAGGAGGGCGCGTTTTATCCGGCCGAGGCATACCATCAGGACTACTACAAAGGCGACAAGCTGGTGTTCACCCGCTTTGGCCCCAAACGCCAGAAGAACGCCTATAAAGCCTACCGCAATGCCTGCGGTCGGGATGCACGGGTGAAGCAGCTTTGGGGAAGTGACGCGCCCTTTGCCGGATCTTAATCCAACTGCGCGTCACGGACTTCCCTCAGATCCGGAATGACATCTGCAGTGCCGTGCCGCGTGACCATCAGGGCCGCGGCGCGGTTCGCTTGTAGAATGGCCTGCTCCATCGGCATGCCACGGTCCATCCCGGCCAGAACGTAGCCGGTAAACGTATCCCCTGCGCCCGTTGTATCCACCGCCTGCACCTTATGCGCGGCGAAATCCACGGGATCACAACCCTGCTGCAGATACCGCGCGCCCCTCGACCCAAGCGTAACGATCACATGGCGCACCGGCAGTTCCGCTGCATCCAACCCGGTTTCCTGCCGCAATTGCTCGGCCTCGACCTCGTTGAGGATCAGGAAATCCAGATAAGGCAGAACCTCTTGCACCGATTGCGCCTGAAACGGCGCGGCGGCGTAGCAAACGGTCAGGCCAAGCTCATGCCCCAGACGGGCCGCTTCGACCTGAGCGTTGGTTTCATTCTGCAAAACCAGAATATCCCCGGTGTTGGCCGAGGCCAGCGCCTGCCCGATCTGCGCTCTATCCAACGCGTGGTTGGCACCGGGGTAAAGGATGATCAGGTTCTCACCCTGCGCGTCCACAGCAATGATCGCGTGACCGGTCGGCACATCCACCTCGGCAATGAACCGCGTGTCGACGCCATATTCAGTCAGTCGATCCTTGGCCCAGCGCCCATCAGGACCGACAGCACCGATATGGCTGACCCGGGATCCCGCGCGCGATCCGGCAACGGACATATTGGCCCCTTTGCCGCCGAGAAACCGCTCTAGCCCCTCTGCCGCCAAGGTCTCACCCGCCGCAGGCAGGTGCGGCAGGCCGTAAACCATGTCGGCATTGATCGATCCCAGGTTCCAGATCGTCATGACTTGCCAATATCGCAGGAGGCCAGAATGGCCATGTTCAGGATATCATTGGCCGTCGACACGGTCGAGCAAATCTGGATCGGTTTATCGACACCAGACAGGATCGGGCCGATCACGGTGGCGCCGCCCATTTCTTGCATCAGTTTGGTCGAGATCGACGCCGAGTGCCGTGCGGGCACGATCAGGATATTGGCCGGCCCGGTCAGGCGCTGGAACGGGTATCCGGCCTGCTGATCCACGTTCAGGGCAACATCGACGGTCATCTCGCCTTCGTATTCGAAATCAACGCCGCGCTGGTCGAGAACCGCAGGCGCGCGGTGCATCTTTTCGGCCCGCTCTGAGACCGGATAGCCAAAGGTCGAGAAGCTGACAAACGCCACGCGGGGTTCAAGCCCCATATGGCGGGCGACGTCGGCCGAGCGTTCAGCGATATTGGCCAAATCGTTCTCATCCGGCCATTCATGCACCAGAGTGTCACCGATCAGAACAATGCGCCCCTTGTGCAGCAACGCAGTCACGCCCGCCGCGCCGTGGGCGGCATCGGCGTCAAATACATGGTTGATCCGGTCCAACACGTGGGCCGATTTGCGCGTCGCCCCCGTTACCAGGCCGTCGCCATGCCCGTGTGCGAGCATCAGGGACGAGAACACATGCCGGTCCCGAGCCGCCAGACGGTGGATATCCTTGGGGTCAAAACCTTTGCGTTGCAAACGGTTATACAGAAAATTCGAATAAGTCTCGAGATGCGAGGTGTTGGCGGCGTTCACCACCTCAAGCTCGCGCACGGCATCGCCCAGACCAGCCTCTTCCAGTTTCTGTTTCACGTCATCTGGACGGCCCACAACCAGCGCCTTGCCAAAGCCCGAGCGCTGATAGGTCACGGCCGCGCGCAACACGCGCGGATCGTCGCCCTCGGCAAAGATCATGCGGCTTTGTGCCTGGCGGGCACGGGCGTTCAGGCCGCGCAGAATGCTGGCGGTCGGATCCATACGGGACTTGAGGCTCAGCTCATACGCCTCCATGTCGATGATCGGACGGCGGGCCGCTCCGGTATCCATCCCGGCCTTTGCCACAGCAGGCGGAATGCGGTGGATCAGGCGCGGGTCAAACGGCGTCGGGATGATGTAGTCGCGGCCAAAGGTCAGCGATTTGCCATAGGCCATGGCGACCTCATCCGGCACATCCTCACGCGCCAGACGGGCCAGAGCATGGGCACAGGCGATCTTCATCTCGTCATTGATGGCGCGCGCATGGATATCCAGCGCACCGCGGAACAGGTAGGGGAAGCCCAGAACGTTGTTCACCTGGTTCGGATAATCGCTGCGACCGGTGGCAACGATCGCATCCACGCGAACCTCATGCGCCTCTTCCGGCGTGATCTCGGGATCCGGGTTCGCCATCGCGAAAATCACCGGATTATCGGCCATGCTGGCAACCATATCCTGCGTCACGGCGCCCTTGACCGAAACGCCCAGGAATACATCCGCACCCTTCATAGCATCTTCAAGCGACCGCAAATCGGTTGAGATCGCATGAGCCGATTTCCACTGGTTCATCCCTTCGGTCCGGCCCTGATAGATCACGCCTTTGGTGTCACAGACGATGCAGTTCTCATGCCGCGCGCCCATCGACTTGAGTAGTTCGATACAGGCAATCCCAGCGGCACCCGCACCGTTCAGCACGATCTTAACGTCTTCAATCTTTTTGCCCGAGATATGCAAAGCGTTCAGCAGACCCGCCGCGCAGATCACCGCCGTGCCGTGCTGGTCATCGTGGAAGACCGGGATATCCATCTCTTCCTTAAGGCGCTGTTCGATGATGAAACATTCCGGCGCCTTGATGTCTTCGAGGTTGATACCACCAAAGGTCGGCCCCATCAGACGAACAGCGCGACAGAACTCATCTGGGTCCTCAGTGTCCAACTCGATATCGATCGAGTTCACGTCGGCGAACCGTTTGAACAGGACGGATTTTCCCTCCATTACCGGCTTCGACCCCAGCGCACCCAGATTGCCAAGACCCAGCACGGCGGTCCCGTTCGAGATCACAGCGACCAAATTGCCCTTGTTGGTATAGTCATAAGCGGTCTCGGGCGCTTCGGCGATTGCTTCACATGGAACAGCGACGCCGGGGCTATAGGCCAGCGAAAGATCGCGCTGTGTGGTCATGGGAACGGTGGCCTGCACCTCCCACTTGCCGGGGGTCGGGTCGAGGTGAAAGGCCAGCGCCTCTTCTTTGGTGATCTTCGCTTTGGGCATCTTAAATGTCGTTTCCATGACTTCGGGGCTGATGCGTCATAGCGCAGCCACGCGCGGGCCTCAACGAGAATGAGTTTTCGGCTTTTACAGAAGATGGGGGATTTGTAAGGTCACGTCCGGAACACGCCAGAAGGGGGCCGCTTTTGTTAACAGTCACGCCGATGATGGCGCAATATCTCGAGATCAAAGAGGCCCATGCCGACGCCCTGCTGTTCTACCGTATGGGCGATTTCTACGAGATGTTCTTCGAGGACGCCGTCAACGCCGCCGAAGCGCTGGACATCGCCCTGACCAAGCGCGGCAAACACAATGGTAACGATATCCCGATGTGTGGTGTCCCGGTGCATGCGGCCGAGGGCTATTTGCTGACCCTCATCCGCAAAGGGTTTCGCGTGGCCGTCTGCGAACAGATGGAAAGCCCGGCGGAAGCGAAGAAAAGAGGCTCTAAATCGGTGGTAAAGCGCGATGTCGTGCGTCTGGTAACGCCCGGCACGCTGACCGAAGACGCCCTGCTGGAAGCCCGCCGCCACAACTTTCTGGCCACTTATGCCGAAGTCCGGGACGAGGCCGCATTGGCCTGGGCCGATATCTCGACCGGGGCGTTTCACGTGATGCCTTTGACCTCCGTGCGGCTCAGCCCCGAGCTGGCCCGGCTCGCCCCATCCGAGCTGATCGTTGCCGACGGAATGGAACAGTCGCTGAACGAAACCGTCCGCGATCTGGGGATTTCGCTGACACCAGTCGGGCGGGCCAGTTTCGACAGTACCGCAGCGGAAAAACGCATCTGCGGGTTGTTTCACGTGGGCGCGCTGGAGGCGTTCGGGTCCTTTGGCCGGGCTGAAGTATCCGCGATGGGTGCCCTGATCGACTATCTTGAGATCACGCAGAAGGGCAAACTGCCCCTCCTGCAAACACCCTTGAAGGAATCCGAAGACCGTGCGGTGCAGATCGATGCCGCCACGCGCCGCAATCTGGAACTAACCCGATCTCTGTCGGGCGGTCGCGCCGGATCGTTGTTGTCGGTGGTTGACCGCACAGTCACGCCGGGCGGGGCACGGTTGCTGGAACAGCGTCTTTCGAGTCCGTCCCGCAATCTGGATGTGATCCATTCCCGTCTGGACGCTGTCAGCTTTGCCGCCGAAGACAACCTGATCGCCTCGGACCTGCGCGAGGCCCTGCGCAAAACCCCCGATCTGGACCGCGCCCTGTCTCGCCTGTCGCTTGAACGTGGCGGGCCTCGCGATCTAGCCGCCATCCGCAACGGCCTGACCCAAGCCGCCGCAATTGCCGGCATCTGCGAGGGACAAGATATGCCGGTCCTGCTGGCAACTGCCTTGCAAAACCTTGTTGGCTTCGACGACCTCCTGAACTTGCTGGATGAGGCTTTGGTGGCCGAACCGCCCCTGCTGGCCCGCGACGGAGGTTTCATCGCTCCCGGTTTTGACCCCGAACTGGACGAAGCGCGCACCCTGCGCGACGAGGGCCGATCTGTCATCGCCGGGTTTCAGCAGAAATATGCGGAACACACGGGCATTACCTCGCTGAAGATCAAGCACAACAACGTCTTGGGCTATTTCATCGAAACCACGGCTACGCATGCCGAGAAGATGCTGAACCCGCCGTTCTCTGAGACCTATATCCATCGCCAAACCACCGCCAACCAAGTGCGGTTTACCACCGTCGAACTCTCGGAGATCGAAACCCGTATCTTGAATGCTGGAAACTTGGCGCTTGAGATCGAAAAGCGGCTCTATAAAAGGCTTTCTGACGAAATTCTGGCTCTCGCCGCCCGCCTCAACCAAGCTGCCAGAGGACTAGCCGAACTTGATTTAACCACAGCCCTTTCCGATCTCGCACGCGGTGAGAACTGGTGCCGCCCACAAGTCGACACCTCGCGCGCCTTTGAGGTTCAGGGCGGACGCCACCCGGTGGTCGAACACGCGCTGCGCCAGCAAATTGGCGATGCCTTCGTCGCAAATGACTGCGATCTCAGTGCCGAAGACGGGGCCGCCATTTGGCTGCTGACCGGGCCCAACATGGCCGGTAAATCAACCTTCCTCCGCCAGAACGCTCTGATCGCCCTACTGGCCCAAATGGGCAGCTACGTCCCTGCGGAACAGGCCCAAATCGGCCTTGTCAGCCAGCTTTTCAGCCGTGTCGGAGCATCAGACGATCTGGCCCGAGGCCGCTCGACCTTCATGGTCGAAATGGTCGAAACTGCCGCCATTCTGAACCAAGCCGATGACCGCGCCCTGGTCATTCTGGATGAAATCGGCCGCGGGACCGCCACCTATGACGGCCTCTCCATCGCCTGGGCCACGCTGGAGCATCTACACGCCGCCAACCAATGCCGTGCCTTGTTTGCCACGCATTACCACGAACTCACCGCGCTGGCTGGAAAGCTCAAAGGCGTCGACAACGCCACCGTCGCCGTGAAGGAATGGGAAGGTGAGGTCATCTTCCTGCACGAGGTCCACAAAGGCGCCGCCGACCGGTCTTACGGTGTGCAGGTCGCCCAACTCGCGGGCCTGCCTGCCTCAGTCGTCGAGCGTGCCCGCATCGTGTTGGATCAACTGGAAAAAACCGAGCGTGAGGGCGGTAAACAAAAATCCCTGATCGACGACCTTCCGCTCTTCTCTGCCGCTCCGTCACCGCTGCCGCCTGCACCGAAAGCCTCACCGGTCGCAGACATGCTGAACGACATCCTGCCAGACGAGCTGACCCCTCGCGAAGCACTCGACCTGATCTACAAACTGAAAGAGGCGGCCAAATCCTGACCGCCCCTTCTTCTGTTCAAAAATACCTCCGCCGGAGGCTTGGCCTCGCAGAGGCCAATCAGCTCGCAGGTGTCGACGACACCCCAACCTGCGCCGGGCGCAGCAAACGGTCGTGCAACATAAACCCTTCAGCCGAAACCTGAATGATGTCCCCGGCGCGCGTTCCCGGCACTGGCGCTTCAAACATCGCTTCATGCACATTCGGATCGAACCGATCCCCAACCTCAGGCGTGATCACTTCGATCCCGTGCTTCTGGAATACGTCCTTCAGCGCGCGCATGGTCAGCTCAACACCTTCTAGCAAACCAGCAGCCACTTCTTTCTGCTCATCGGTCGCTGCTTCAAGTGCGCGCTTCATGTTGTCATAAACCGGCAACATGTCGCGGGCCAGTTTCGACCCACCATATTGCTCCGCGTCCCGGCGGGCCTTGTCGCCACGCTTGCGCGCGTTTTCCGCGTCAGCCAAAGCGCGCATGAACTTGTCTTTGTAGTCATCCCGCTCGGCGCGCAACTCATCCAGTTCCAGCGCTTCATCGCTGATCTCAGCGAACTCTTCGGCCAGTTCTTCCGCTTCGGCCGCCATGATGTCGTCCAGAAATTCTTCGTTCTTGGGCTCTGCCATCTCTTACCCTCTAGCTCCGGTCGGATATCAGCTTGCCGACCAGTTGCGCCGTATAATCCACGATCGGTACGATCCGTCCATAATTCAAACGTGTGGGCCCGATGACCCCAACCGCACCAATTATCTTACGATCAGCGTTCATATAAGGAGACACCACCAAAGAGGAACCCGAAAGTGAGAAAAGTTTGTTCTCGGAGCCAATAAAAATGCGCACACCCTCGCCTTCCTCGGTCAATTCAAGGAATTCGGCAATGTCGCGCTTGCGTTCAAGATCATCGAACAGGGTGCGAATGCGGTCCAACTCCTCGGCCTCACCCGAATCCGCCAAAAGATTCGCCCGACCGCGCACGATTAGGCGGGCTGAGTCGCTTCCATCCCCGTCCCAGGCCGCAATCCCGCTTTCCACCATCTCGCGGGCCAAAACGTCGATCTCTTGCCGACGCGCATCAATCTGCGACAGCATTTGACGGCGCACTTCGCTGAGGGTTCGCCCCTCGATCAGCGCATTCAGGAAATTTGCCGCCTCTCGCATCGAACTGGGCGTCTGACCCGGCGGCGGCGTGAACAGCCGGTTTTCAACATGCCCATCCGAGAACACCAGAACCACCAACGCCCGGTCATGCGCCAAGGAAACGAACTCTATATGCTTGATCTCGGCCTCGTGTTTTGGCGTCAGAACCAGCGAAGCGCCATGTGTCACGTGTGACAAGGCCGAGCCCACGCGATCCAACATTCCGCCAACATCGCCTGCGTTAGAGCCTAAAGTCTCATCCAATTTCTGCCGATCATCGGCACCCAGATCGCCGACCTCAAGCAATCCGTCCACGAACATCCGCAGCCCCTGCTGCGTCGGAATTCGCCCTGCAGACACGTGGGGGCTGTCAAGCAAACCCAGAAACTCGAGATCCTGCATCACGTTGCGCACGGTCGCTGCGCTGACTTTTTCTGAGAGAGTCCGCGTCAGGGTGCGGCTTCCCACCGGCTCACCGCTTTCCAGGTAGCTTTCCACGATCAGCCGAAACACCTCACGCGACCGGTCGTTCATCTCTGACAGAATTCTGCTGGCTTCGCTCATTCTCGGTCCCCTGCTGGACTGCCATTAAATCGCAGGTAAATGAAAGGTCAATCGGGGTTGCATCGTAATGCCGCAGGACGTTATCCCCAACCCAGCAAACAAAGGAATTCCCATGCGACCCTCAGGACGTGATCTAAACGAAATGCGCGCCGTTTCAATCGAGACGGGCTTCACCAAACATGCCGAAGGGTCTTGCCTGATCAAGATGGGCGACACCCATGTGCTGTGCACCGCTACGATCGAGGATCGCGTGCCGCCCTTCATCAAGGGTTCGGGCCTGGGTTGGGTCACTGCCGAATACGGTATGCTGCCCCGCGCAACCAACACACGGATGCGGCGTGAGGCGGCCTCGGGTAAGCAAGGCGGTCGTACCGTTGAAATCCAGCGCCTGATCGGCCGCGCCCTGCGTGCCGGCGTCGACCGGGTTGCATTGGGTGAGCGCCAGATCACCGTCGATTGTGATGTCATCCAGGCGGATGGCGGTACCCGCTGCGCCTCGATCACCGGCGGCTGGGTGGCGCTGCGTCTGGCCGTGAATAAGCTGATGAAAGCGGGCGATGTGATCTCGGATCCCTTGGTAGACCCTGTTGCGGCGGTTTCTTGCGGAATTTACGCCGGTCAGCCAGTGCTGGACCTCGACTACCCCGAAGACAGCGAGGCGGGCGTGGACGGCAACTTCATCATGACCGGCTCGGGCAAACTGATCGAAGTCCAGATGAGCGCCGAAGGCTCGGTCTTCAGCCGCGCAGAGATGGATCAACTGATGGATCTGGCCGAAAAAGGCGCGGGTGAGCTGGCTGCCGCCCAAAAGGCAGCCACCGCATGACCCGCAAGTTCGACGGCGACAGGCTGTTGGTCGCCACACATAACAAAGGCAAGCTTGAGGAGATGGCACATCTCCTCAACCCCTTTGGCGTGACCGTGGTTGGCGCGGCAGAAATGAACCTGCCCGAACCGGACGAGACTGAAGATACCTTTGTCGGCAATGCCCGGATTAAAGCGCATGCTGCCGCCAAGGCCACCGGCCTGCCTGCCCTGTCGGACGATTCCGGGATCACCATCGACGCGCTGGACGGTGCGCCGGGCGTCTATACGGCCGACTGGGCCGAAACCGACAATGGCCGAGATTTCATGATGGCCATGACCCGTGCACATGACGAACTAGAGGCCAAGAACGCAGCGCATCCGCGCACCGCGCAATTTCGCTGCACGCTGGTTCTGGCCTGGCCCGACGGTCATGATGAAGTGTTCGAAGGCATCGCACCCGGTCATCTCGTCTGGCCAATCCGAGGTAAGGACGGCTTCGGGTATGACCCTATGTTTGTCCCCGAAGGTCACGACATTACCTTTGCCGAGATGGATCGTTGGGAAAAGAACAAGATCAGCCATCGCGGCCGCGCGGTGGAGATGTTCGTGAAGGGCTGCTTTGACGGATGATTGGCGCAATGGGGGCTTTGGCCTGTATGTGCATTGGCCCTTTTGCGAGGCCAAGTGCCCCTATTGCGATTTCAACAGCCATGTTTCTAAAAATATTAATCAAAAACAATGGCTTGATGCTTATCTAGCCGAACTGCGCCGCTCGGCCAGTGAAACGCCTAACAGGGTTCTCAATACGATCTTTTTTGGCGGTGGCACCCCGTCATTGATGAACCCCGACACCGTTTTAGCCGTCATTGACGAAGCCCGCAGCCTCTGGCGACCCGCCAACGACATGGAAATATCGCTCGAGGCAAACCCTGGCTCGGTCGATGCTGGGCGTTTTGCCGCCTATCGTGACGCTGGCGTCAATCGGATTTCGATGGGTGTGCAGGCGCTGAACGATGAAGACCTCCGCCGCTTGGGCCGCATCCACACCGTCTCCGAAGCACGCGCCGCTTTCGACATCGCGCGCGCCTGTTTCGACCGCGTCAGTTTTGACCTGATCTATGCGCGCCAACACCAAACCCTTGAAGCTTGGCAGGCCGAGTTGACCGAAGCACTGTCAATGGCTGTCGATCACCTGTCGCTCTATCAGCTGACGATCGAGGAAGGCACCGCCTTTGGGGATCGCTATGCAGTCGGTAAATTGCGCGGTTTGCCCGAGGATGACCACGCTGCTGACATGTATCTGGTGACGCAAGAGATCTGCGAGGCGCACGGCCTACCAGCCTATGAAGTCTCCAACCATGCCCGCCCCGGCGCCGAGTCGCAGCACAACAAGATCTATTGGCGCTACGGCGACTATATTGGGATCGGACCTGGCGCGCATGGTCGTG
Source organism: Ruegeria sp. B10 (assembly GCF_056539825.1). NCBI lineage: Bacteria > Pseudomonadati > Pseudomonadota > Alphaproteobacteria > Rhodobacterales > Roseobacteraceae > Ruegeria > Ruegeria sp. B10. Next base: position 45,633 of record NZ_JBQFVP010000012.1, on the reverse strand, counting down.
TCACTTTGAACAGGCGTAAATTCGCGACGGAGACCCATTTGTCGCCAAATACTTGGCTAAAGGCGGTTTCCAACGGATCCGGAGAAAGTGATCGAACTGAGGTTCTTCCAGTCGAACAGGCAGCTGAATACCTTATGATGTGTATCCGACTCACTGAAGGCCTAGATATGGAAAGGTTTAGCGCTCTCTCCGGACACCCTCTTCCCAATGATAAACTCGTCTCTCTGTCTGACCTTGGCATGATCGAGCTGTCAAACACGCGCCTAAGGGCAACCAAAGACGGGCGTGCCGTTCTGAACGCGGTGATCCGCGAGTTGTTGGAGTAACCGATGCAGTACCTTTGGGCCGGTCTTGGTTTGCTCTGCGTCGCGCTCGCCATGGTCGGAGTGGTCTTGCCGCTTCTCCCAACCGTTCCCTTTCTGCTGCTGGCGGCGTTTTTCTTTGCCCGCTCATCGTCCCGGCTTCACAATTGGCTTCTAACACATCAGGTGTTTGGTCCGATGATTATCGATTGGCAAAGCTCCGGCGCGATCCGCCCGAGCGCAAAAAAGGCGGCCACCGTGTCGGTTGCCGCCGTTTTTGGTATCTCGGTTCTGCTGTCTTTACCGTCCCATGTCCTGATCATTCAGGCCGTGGTTCTGTCCGGCGTCATGATCTTTATCTGGACCCGCCCTAACGGCTGAGCTTGGCGCAAAGATCGTCCAACTGATCCAGGTTTTCATAGGTCAAAACAACCTGACCCGTTTCTGTCCCTGCCTTGTGATTGATCGAAACCTTCATAGCCAAAATGGCCGAGAGGTCTTTCTCCAACGCGCGGGTATCTGCATCTTTGCCTGCATTCAGATCCCGAGGCTTCGGTGCGGGACGATCACCTGAGGCCTGCTGTTGCTTTTTCACCAGGGCTTCTGTGGCTCGCACCGAAAGCCCCTCTTTCACGACCTGTTTGGCCAGCTCGGATGGTTTCTCAGCTGTGATCAAAGCTCGTGCATGGCCCGCGGACAATTTCCCTTCGATCACAAGGGTTTGCACATCCATTGGTAGAGACAAAAGCCGCAAGAGGTTAGCGATATGGCTGCGACTTTTGCCCAAAGCCTCGGCCAGTTTTTCCTGCGTGTGGCCGAAACGATCCATGAGCTGCTTGTAACCAGCCGCTTCTTCGACGGAATTCAGGTCCGCCCGTTGGATATTCTCAATAATCGCGACTTCCAGAACTTCGGTATCATCAAAGTCGCGAATAATAACTGGAATATCATGCAGTTGCGCCATCTGCGCTGCACGCCAACGGCGTTCCCCCGCAACGATTTCATACTCTCCGGCTCCGATCGACCGCACGATCAATGGTTGGATGATTCCCTTTTCCTTAACCGAGGATGCCAACTCATCCAGTTGTTCAGGCTGGAAAGTCCGGCGCGGCTGGTTTGGGTTCGCCTTCAGCTTTTCGATGGGAACCGTCATATCTGGCCGGCGCGGCTCAGCTGGTGAGCGTCCATCCGTTTCCTGCGTGACATCCGCCATAAGGGCCGAAAGACCACGACCAAGACCCCTGGGTTTCGCTTTTTTGGCGCTCATGTCGCCCTCCTCATTGTCGCTTAAGCGGCGACTTTGTTGTTCTTTTGCATGACTTCGCGGGCCAGATGGCGATATGCCATCGCCCCAAGCGAGCCCGAGTCATATTGCAAAACTGGCAACGCGTAAGATGGTGCCTCACTGACCCGCACATTTCTGGGTATCTTGGTCTTAAAGACCATCTCACCCAAATTGTCACGCGCGTCTTTTTCGACCTGACGGGACAAGTTGTTGCGGTTGTCATACATTGTCAACACAATACCTTCGATTCTCAGATCCGGGTTCGCAGTTTGGCGAACCTCTCGGATCGTCAGCATCAGCTGAGACAAACCCTCCAGAGCGAAGAACTCGCTCTGCAATGGAACAAGAACCGAATGCGAGGCGACCATCGCGTTCACCGTCAGCAGGTTCAAGGACGGTGGGCAGTCAATCAACACGAAATCCAGCTCGAATCCATCTATTGAGGTTTGTCGCAATGCATCATGCAACAAGTAGCTGCGTTTTTCGTTCGAAATCAGTTCGATATCCGCCGAACTCAGATCGACAGTGGCCGGAATGACGAAAAGACCACCTATCTCAGTCTCTTGTATGACCGCCTCGAGCGGTGCGTCGTCCAAAATAAGATCGTACGTGGTCCAATCTCGGTCTTCGACACCCAATCCAGTCGACGCGTTGCCCTGCGGATCGAGATCAACAACCAGAACCCGGCAGCCAGCTTCGGCCAAACCCGCAGCCAGATTGATCGCCGTCGTGGTTTTCCCAACTCCGCCCTTCTGATTGGCAACCGCAATTATCCGGGGCCCTGAAGGACGAGAAAGATCAACCACGAGATACTCCTTTGATTTTAAGGATTACGGCTTGGGGCTCTGTTAAACTTGTAATCGGCTCAACATCGAATTTCCATTCTTCCTGAGCCTCTGACAGTTCTTTTTTCCAGTTCGCGCCTTTCGGCAACAAAGCAGTTCCGTTCTCGCTTAAATGCCTGTCACAAAAGGACAATAATGTGCGCAGATCTGCCAAAGCACGGGCCGATAGAATATCCGCTTCAAGTGGCTCAACGGATTCGATTCGCTTTGAGATGACCTGACACGTCACCCCGCATTCGCGAGCAACGTTCCTCAGGAATGCTGATTTTCTCTGATCACTTTCAACAAATTGGAAACGGGTGTTTGGCGACTCTTCCAGTGCCATAATCGCACACACCATCCCCGGAAATCCGCCTCCAGTTCCGATATCAACCCAGGTTTCTGCGGCCATTGCACATCGGAATACCTGGACGGAATCCAGAATATGTCGATCCCAGATATCCTCCAGACTGTTCCTTGAGACTAGATTGATCTTGGGATTCCAACGCTTCAGCAGCTCCACATACGTATCCAGCCGGTCGAATGTTTCACGTGAAACATCGAACTTGGAAAATTCAGGCTTCATGCTTGTTTAACTTTTTGATCGCGCCGAAGTTTTGCCAAAACCAAGGTCAAGGCCGCGGGTGTAACGCCTTCTACCCTACTGGCCTGAGCAATATTTCCGGGTTTTGTCTGAGACAGCTTTTGCTTCATTTCAGATGAAAGGCCATCTAAAGCAAAATAGTCGAAATCCCTGGGAATCTGATAGGATTCATCCCTCTTCATCGCTTCGACATCCCGCTGCTGCCGTGCGATGTAGTTTGCGTAAAGCGCATCCCTAGCGACCTGAAGCCGGATATCTGGCGTCACCATATCCAGCTCGGGTATCAAGGGCAGCAGGTCCTCAAAAGCCACATCCGGAAAAGCCAGAATCGCCATGCCATCACGCCTATTGCCGTCCTGATTAACATTGATGCCAGCGGCCAAAACCTCTTTTGGCGTATAGGTTTTTTCGCTCAAAAGCGATTTCGCGTCGCTCAATTGATCCATCTTTTCTGTGAAAGCTTGTCGACGCCTGCTTCCAACGCAACTCAACTGCAATCCGATAGGCGTCAAACGCTGATCAGCATTATCTGCTCGAAGCGACAATCTGAATTCAGCGCGAGAGGTGAACATTCGATACGGTTCAGCAACGCCTCGGGTGGTAAGATCATCTATCATGACACCGATATAGCTATCGGCGCGGGTGAAATGGACCGGGTCTTTACCTTGAACAGCCAAAGCCGCATTGAGACCAGCAACCATACCCTGAGCGGCAGCTTCCTCATATCCTGTGGTTCCGTTGATCTGACCCGCTAAATATAGGCCTGGAATCTCGGGCAAGGCCAAAGTCGCTGATAGGACACGGGGGTCTATATAGTCGTACTCGATGGCGTAACCGGGTTGAAGAATATCAGCATTCTCCAGACCTTTTATCGAACGAACATATTGTAGCTGCACATCCTGCGGCAGAGACGTTGAAATACCGTTGGGGTATATCGTGTGATCATTCACCCCTTCGGGCTCAAGGAAGATCTGGTGCGAATCTTTCTCTGCAAATCGAACAATCTTGTCTTCGATCGACGGGCAGTATCTTGGACCGACTCCATCGATTTGGCCGCCATACATTGCTGACTTGCTTAGGTTCTTTTCAATTATTTCATGTGTCTGAGCATTCGTATGGGTAATCCCACACGAAATCTGAGGCGCAACAACTGAAGTCGATAGGAACGAGAACAAGGTTGGCTCGTCGTCGCCGTCCTGACGCTCCAACCCTGACCAATCAATTGTGCGTCCATCCAGCCTCGGTGGGGTTCCCGTCTTCAACCGTCCAGTTGGAAGGTCATATGCATCCAAACGTTCCGCCAATCTGACAGAAGGGCGATCTCCCATGCGACCTCCGGGTCGCGAGACATCTCCGATGTGAATGACACCTCGAAGGAACGTGCCGGACGTAAGAATGACAGACTTTGTCGAGATTTCTGATCCGTCGCCCAACCTAACGCCGGCAACTCGATCCTGATTCATCAGAAAGTCTACGACTTCGCCAACAATAACAGACAGGTTTTCTTGCCTATCCGTTTCCTTTTGCATCGCAGCTCGGTAAAGCGCCCTATCCGCTTGCGTCCTTGGACCTTGTACAGCTGGCCCTTTGCGACGGTTCAACAGTCGGAACTGGATCCCTGCCTGGTCTGCAACACGACCCATGACGCCGTCCAGGGCATCTATCTCGCGAACCAAGTGGCCTTTTCCCAGACCTCCGATTGCAGGATTGCAGGACATCACACCGATATCTGCGGCGGATAACGTGACCAATGCTGTCGAAACGCCCATTCTGGCTGCAGCATGCGCAGCCTCGGTGCCCGCGTGCCCCGCGCCAATGACGACTACATCGAAGTCTGAATGTTTCACGTGAAACACTCCTTATTTTCCCAGGCAGAAACTCGAGAATATTTCATCCAATAGATCCTCGACACCTATTCTGCCCACCAAAGTTTCAAGTGCGCGGATCGCAGTGCGCATCTCTTCTGCTGCTATATCATACAGGTCCGGACCCGATTCCAGAACCGACATTGCCGCAGTCAGAGCGTCCAGTGCTTTAGTCAAAGCAATGCGATGGCGTTCTCGTATCGCAATACCATGGCTAGTGGTTCGATCACTCAGTACACGCGATATGTTGGATATCAGCTGATCAATCCCCTGACCCGTTTTCCCGGAAACCCCACCGACTTGGGGTCTACGAAGATCCGCTTTCGGTGCCACCTGAATATCATCCGGCTGAATATCTACACCAAGATGCAACGGTTCGTCAGACAGGAACACACGCAGATCGGCAGCTTCAGCGCGTTTCTTAGCCAGTGCGATACCAAGGCTTTCGACGTGGTCATCGGTGTCGCGTAGCCCGGCGGTGTCCAGAAGTGTCACCGGAAGCCCTGCCAGATCCATACGAACCTCAATGACGTCCCGCGTTGTCCCGGCATATTCTGATGTTATCGCGGCATCTCGACCTGCCAAAGCATTCAGCAAGGTAGACTTGCCCGCGTTGGGAAGGCCGACGATTGCAACTTCGAACCCGGTTCGGATGCGTTCCGCGATCTGAACGCCATCTGCTTCGCGCTTCAAATCCGCCATGACGCCCGAGATCAACTCGCGCACCTCGGGAGTGACATCGGTTGGAACCTCTTCATCAGCAAAGTCGATTAAGGCCTCCAACAGAGAAGCCGCTCGGATCAGGTCCCTCCTCCATCGCTCGGCAAGTTTTCCCAACTCACCAGCGAGGATCGTTTGCGCCTGTTTGCGTTGGGCTTCCGTCTCGGCGTCGATCAAATCGGCAAGGCCTTCGACCTGGGCCAAATCCATCTTACCGTTTTCCAACGCACGGCGGGTGAACTCTCCCGGATCGGCAAGGCGCAAACCGTCCGTTTCCGACAAGCAGCGCATGACAGCATTAACCGAGGCCGTACTTCCGTGAATCTGCAACTCAGCTACATCTTCACCGGTGAAGCTAGCCGGAGCCTTGAAGGTCAGCACCAGACCATCATCCAGACGAGCACCGTCAGCATCCCGCAAAACCCGCAGAGACATCCCACGCGCCGGAAGCGCGCCGCCAGTCATCCCAGCCGCGGCACTATGCGCGTCAGGACCAGAGAGGCGGATGACCGCCACCCCTGCTTTGCCTTGCGCGCTGGCCAAGGCGAATATCGTATCCATTCGAAGGCCTCGCGTCAGTTAAGACCTGTGTCAGGTGTTCATCGAATCGAAGAACTCGCCGTTTGTCTTCGTCTGTTTCAACTTGGACAACAGGAACTCGATTGCATCGGTGGTCCCCATCGGGTTGAGGATACGGCGCAGAACGAAGGTCTTGGCCAGATCGCCCTTGTCCACCAGCAGGTCCTCTTTCCGGGTACCAGATTTAAGGATGTCGATGGCCGGGAATACACGCTTGTCTGCAATCTTCCGATCCAGAACGATTTCCGAGTTACCTGTGCCTTTGAATTCTTCGAAGATCACCTCGTCCATCCGGCTGCCGGTATCGATCAGCGCAGTAGCGATGATGGTCAGCGAGCCACCCTCTTCAATGTTCCGCGCGGCACCAAAGAACCGCTTGGGCCGTTGCAGAGCATTCGCATCCACACCGCCGGTCAGAACTTTACCCGAAGAAGGCACAACAGTGTTAAAAGCCCTACCAAGTCTTGTGATCGAGTCGAGAAGAATAACAACATCTCGTTTATGTTCGACCAGACGCTTGGCTTTTTCGATCACCATTTCGGACACGGCGACGTGGCGCGTTGCAGGTTCGTCAAAGGTCGAGGACACAACTTCACCCTTCACCGAGCGCTGCATGTCCGTCACCTCTTCCGGGCGTTCGTCGATCAGCAGGACGATCAGGTAGCACTCCGGGTGGTTCTGTTCGATAGAATGCGCGATGTTCTGCAGGATCACCGTTTTACCGGTCCGCGGCGGAGCCACGATCAGCGACCGCTGGCCTTTACCGATGGGTGAGACCAGATCGATCACACGGGCCGACTTGTCTTTGATGGTCGGATCTTCAATCTCCATCTTCAGACGTTCATCCGGGTAAAGTGGCGTCAAGTTATCGAACAGGATCTTGTGCTTGGCCTTCTCTGGATCTTCAAAGTTGATCTTGGTGACCTTGGTTAGCGCAAAGTAACGCTCGCTATCGTCGGGCGCTTTGATTTCACCTTCAACGGTGTCACCGGTTCGCAGCGAGTGCTGACGGATCATGTCAGGCGAGACATAGATGTCGTCCGGACCCGGCAGATAGTTCGCCTCAGGCGAACGCAAGAAGCCGAAGCCGTCTTGCAGGACCTCAAGAACGCCATCACCGCCAACAGTCCAGCCCTCATCCGCGCGTTCGCGCAGGATCTGGAACATCATCTCGCCTTTACGCATGGTCGAGGCGTTTTCGATCTCCAGCTCTTCGGCCATCGCCAGAAGGTCTTTGGGGCTCTTGGCTTTCAGATCGGCCAGATTCAGGGATTCATTAGACATGATGCATACCTTCACCGCGGACTGCGGTTCGAAGTGGAATTTTAGTACGGAAAAGACGCCGCCCGGACGGGCGTGTTGACCCCTACATAGTTGCGTCGATCTACGGAGTCAAACAGGCCCTTGCTGGAATGGCTCTCAGAACTTCAGAATGACCGCGAGAACGATGATAACCATCAGAACGGTGGGAACCTCGTTCATCATGCGATACTGCCGCCCAGTGAGCTTATTTCGCCCCTCAGCGAAATCCTTACGGCGGGCCATCAGCCAATGATGAAACCAGGTCATGCCAATCACGGCTGCGCCTTTTAGCCAGGGCCATGCAAAATCCCAGCCGACGATGCCGGGCGTGAACACCATGATCAGGCCACAAACCCAGGCCGCGATCATCGCAGGGCGCATGATCACGCGTAGCAGCTTCTCTTCCATTTCAAAGAAGATGGTCTCGGCCCCGTTAACCGATTGTGCCTTTTCTACGTGATAGACGAACAGACGGGGAAGGTAAAACAGTCCTGCCATCCACGAAATCACCGCCATGATATGAAGGGACTTCACCCACGGGTAAATCGTGAAAAGAAGATCAGTCATCTTGGCTCCGGGTGTTGCTCGGAACTCTCCCTAATAAAAAAATAAGAAAGAAGAAAGGAAGATGGTTTTGTAGGGTGGGTAAAATCCGTGGATTACTTTTTTACCCATTGGTTTTCCCCAGGTGGACAGTTTCGCACGAGATATGAGTGATTCTGTGAATGTCAAAAATAATCAAGTTAAAACATACAGTTAGATCTAAATTCCGAGGATGTATCTGGGGATAACACCTTGAATAAATCCAGATTTCCCGGTTATCCGCTGTTTCGAAGTTATCCTTACCCCGGCTGGATGATGTTTGAGCGACTCAGGGAAGTTTTTGGCGAAATTCCCGGGCTTGCGTGTCAATCTGAAAACCATACAAAGCGTCCAAGACCGCTCAACGATTTGCCCACGGGGTTGTCCACATGTCTGTCCCCATTGTCCTGGCCTCAGGATCCTCCATTCGCGCGCAACTGCTGGAAAACGCAGGCGTGCCTTTCTCTGTTCAGATCGCGCGCGTGGACGAGGATAGCATAAAGCGTGCCTTGTTGGCCGAAGGCGCCTCGCCGCGTGATATTGCCGATGCGCTGGCGGAAATGAAAGCGCGCAAGGTGAGTGACAAGACACCCGGAGCGATGGTGCTGGGCTGCGATCAGGTTCTGGATTTCGACGGAGAGCTATTGTCGAAACCTCAGACCCCTGAGGATGCCTTTGCCCAGTTGAAGATGATGCGGGGCAAACGGCACATGTTGCTCTCCGCAGCGGTGATTTATCAGGATGGTGAGCCGATCTGGCGCCATGTCGGTCAGGTGCGCCTGCGGATGCGGATGAGCTCGGATGCCTACCTGCGAGACTATATCGACCGCAATTGGGACAGCATCCGCCATGCGGTGGGTGCATATAAGCTCGAGGAAGAAGGCGTGCGCCTGTTCGCCACCATTGACGGTGATTACTTTAACGTTTTGGGTATGCCACTGTTGGAGTTGCTCAACTATCTGGCTGTCAAAGGGGTGATTGATCAATGACGGACCACAAGATTCCTCTGGCCGGAGTGATCGGGCACCCTGTGGGCCATTCCCGCTCGCCCAAATTGCATGGGCATTGGCTGAAGACCTACGGGCTAGAGGGGCACTATGTTCCCATGGATGTCGCCCCGGCTGATCTGGAAACTGTCCTGCGCACCCTGCCCAAGGCCGGTTTTGTAGGAACCAACGTGACGGTACCGCATAAAGAGGCTGCCTTGCGTATTGCAGACCATGTCTCGGACCGGGCGACCGTGATCGGGGCCGCGAATACGCTGGTTTTCCGCGAGGATGGCTCGATCCATGCGGACAACACCGATGGGTATGGGTTCATGGAGAACTTGCGCGCGGGCGCTCCGGATTGGAACGCGAAGGATGGCCCGGCGGTGGTCTTTGGCGCGGGCGGAGCGGCACGCGCTGTGTTGCAGGCGCTCGCGGATGCAGGCGTGCCCGAGATCCTGCTGACCAACCGGACCCGTGCCCGTGCCGATCATCTGAAAGAAGAATTCGGCCAGCGCATCACCGTTGTGGATTGGGTACAGGCCGGAAACGTGATCGAAAACGCGGAACTTGTGGTCAACACGACATCTCTGGGCATGCAGGGCCAGCCCGAGCTGAGGGTGCCATTGGATGGGTTGCAGCCGGGCGCCGTGGTGACCGATCTGGTCTACGCGCCGCTCAAGACCAACCTGTTGGAAACGGCGGAAGAGGCCGGATGCACCGTGGTCGATGGGCTGGGCATGTTGCTGCATCAGGCAGTTCCGGGCTTTGAACGTTGGTTCGGCGTGCGCCCCGAGGTCAATGACGCATTGCGCGCAGCTGTGCTGGCATGAGGTTTGCGCTCGGCCTGACAGGCTCGATCGGGATGGGCAAAAGTACGACGGCGCAGATGTTCGTCGATGAAGGCTGCGCGCTTTGGGATGCGGATGCAGCGGTGCATCGTCTCTATGCCAAAGGTGGCGCGGCGGTTGGGCCGATGGGTGAGGATTTTCCCTCGGCCATCGTCGAGGGCGCAGTCAGCCGCGAGGCATTGAAACGGATTATCTCCGAAGACAGGTCTGCGTTGAAACGGATCGAAGGGATCGTTCACCCCCTAGTCGCCGCGGACCGTGCGGCGTTTCGCGAAAGTGCTGCGGCCGATATTCTGGTGTTCGACATTCCGCTTCTGTTTGAAACGGGCGGTGAGGCCGCGATGGATGCGGTCGCTTGCGTTCGGGTATCGCCAGACGAACAAAAGCGCCGCGTGATGGAACGCGGCACGATGTCCGAGGCTCAGTTCGAACAGATCCGCGCCAAGCAGATGCCGAATGACGAGAAATGCGCGCGCTCGGACTATGTGATAGACACCGACACACTGGACCATGCCCGCGCGCAGGTGCAGGATGTGATCAGGCAGATACGGGCGGGGATGGCAGATGCGTGAGATTGTACTCGATACCGAAACCACGGGCTTTGATCCTGAAAGCGGTGACCGGATTGTCGAGATCGGCGCGGTTGAGCTGTGGAACCACGTGGCCACAGGCGAGACCTATCATGTCTATATCAACCCCGAACGCGGCATGCCGGAAGAGGCGTTTGGCGTACATGGCATCGGTCCCGACCTGCTGGAAACCCCGCGCCCGCCCGAAAAGGGTGAGGTGACGCTGAAAGACAAACCGGTTTTTGCCAAAGTGGGTCAGGGGTTTCGCGATTTTGTTGGCGACGCGAAATTGGTGATCCACAACGCGTCTTTCGACATGAAGTTCCTGAACGCCGAGCTGAAATGGATGGGCCTGCCGCCGATTCCGATGGATCAGGCGCTCGATACGCTCGCCATTGCGCGGAAACGGTTTCCGGGTTCTCCGGCGTCGTTGGATGCGCTGTGCCGGCGATTCAATATCGACAACTCGAACCGAGTGCTGCACGGCGCGCTTTTGGACTCGGAGATACTCGCTGAGGTCTATCTGGAGCTGATCGGAGGACGCCAACCGGATTTCGGCCTCTCCACTTCCGCCGTGTCCGGCGCGGGTGGGGCAGATGACTGGCGTCCGACACCGCGCACAACGCCTCTGCCATCCCGGATCACCGAGGATGAGCGCGCAGCGCATGAGGCATTTGTCGAGAAACTGGGCGAAAGCGCCCTGTGGACCCGCGCCTGATCCGGTCAGGCACGGGTCAAGGGATTTAGGCGTCGGTCTGCTCGGCCTGTTCCGCCTGAGCGGCCTGACGGCGCATTAGCTCGTTGCGGTAAAGTGCAACGAAATCAATGTTGTCCAGGTTCACCGGCGGATAGCCACCGTCACGGGTGACGTCGCTGACGATACGGCGCAGGAACGGGAACAGCATGCGCGGGCATTCGATCATCAGGAACGGGTGTAGCTGATCTTCTGGCACGCCTTCCACGTGGAACAGCCCGCAATAGTCCAGCTCACACAGGAACAGGACATCGTCCATGCCCTTGGCTTTCGAGGTCAGCTTCAGCTTGATCGAAACTTCGTACTGATGCTCGACCTGACGCTTTTTCGCGTCCAGGTTTACCTGAACCTGAATCTCGGGCTGTACGTCACCGGACACGCCTTTTTGCGCCATGACGTTTTCAAAGGACATATCACGAATGAACTGTCCCAGAACGCGCATCTGAACCTGAGGGGCGGCTTGAGCCGCAGTGTTTTCTGCAGCGTTTTCTTCGGCCATGGATCTACTCCAAAAATGAAATTCGACACTGCTTAGCAAGTTGCGCGCGGCACCTCAATGCTGGTGGGGACCTTCCACCCATTTTGACGGTTTCGAGGGGTCTTTGCGTGGGCGCACTTCGGTAAACTCGCCGTCAATCACGTCGCCCTGATCAAACGGTTCGCGCGGCTGTTGAAAGCCCGCGCCGGGCCCCATCTGGAACTGGGTCACGGTCACTTTGGTCTTCAGATAGCGGAAAACGGCGATCCGCACGCCGGGGATTAACAGTGCAAACCCAACGGCATCGGTGAAAAAGCCGGGTGTCAGCAGCAACGCGCCGGATAGAAGGATCATTGCGCCATGTGCCAAGGGCTCGGTTGGGTCGTCCAGAGTGGCGAAGGATTGCTGCAATTGCCCCAGCGCCATGCGACCTTGTGTCCGCACCAATGTAGTGCCCAGAACCGCTGTCAGAACCACGATGGCAAGGGTTGGCCACAGGCCGATCAGACCGCCAACCTGGATGAACAGGGCGATCTCGAGGATCGGAACCAATAAAAATGCCAAGAACAGGTACATTTGCGTTATCCTTTACCTATGGCCGAACTGTGGACTTGCCACCAACTGTCACCTACATAGTGGCAGGAGGCCGCGTACACAAAGTCTCGGTTCTGAAAAGAGGATGAAATGAACGAACCCATGATCCAGCTGCTGGTACTGGCCGGAATTGCCGTTTTCCTGATCCTGCGTTTGAAAAGCGTGCTGGGAACGCGTGAAGGTTTCGAAAAACCCCCTGTTCCGCATCAGCCCGATGCGGGTACGTCCCGTCGTGATTTCGAGGTGATCGAAGGTGGTCCGGATCATGACATCACTGACCACGTCCCCGAAGACAGCGAGCAAGCGCAAACTCTGGCTGCGATGAAGCGGGTCGAGCCCAGTTTTTCGGTCAGTGAATTTGTTCAGGGCGCCCGTGGTGCCTATGAGATGATCGTGATGGGGTTTGAGAAGGGCAATCTGGATGAGATCCAGCCCTTCCTGGCCGAAGATGTGTTCGAAACCTTCGTCTCGGTTGTGTCCGCGCGCGAAGATCAAGGCCTGACGATCGAGGCCGAATTTATCGGAGTGCGCGAAACCACCCTGACCGATGTGTCCTTTGACAAGGATACGAATGAGGCCGAAATCACCATGAAGTTCATTGGTGAGCTGACCTCAGTTGTGCGGGATCGTGGTGGTGACATTATTGAAGGCAACCCGAACACCGTAAAACGCCAAAAGGACAGCTGGACCTTTGCCCGCGTGATGGGCAAGGACGATCCGAACTGGCTGCTTGTCGCCACGGACGCATGATTGCCACGCTCCGGTCGCTTATTCTGGTGGGTGCGATGACCTCTGCCAGCGCCGCCGGAGCCGAGGCGACGCGATCCGTTCTGTCGTTTGATGACCTTCAGGGCTGGGCCGAGGATGACCACGGCGCGGCCCTTTCCGTTTTTCTGAACACGTGCGGTGATCTGAACGACCCGGATTGGCGTGCGCTTTGCGGTGTCGCCCGGACCTATGAGGGGGATGCCGCGCGGTCTTTCTTTGAACTCTTCTTCCGGCCCGTTTTGGTCGAAGATGGTATGGACGGTCTTTTTACCGGGTATTTTGAACCCGAGCTCGACGGCTCCAGAACCCGGACGGATCGTTTCAAGTATCCGATCTACAAGATGCCGCCCGAGGCGCGGGACGGGCCGTGGCTCAGCCGGCGCGAGATCCTGACCAGCGACGTGATGCAGGGCCGGGGGCTCGAGATCGCTTGGGTCGATGACCCGGTTGAGCTGTTCTTTCTGCAAATTCAGGGCTCTGGCCGGGTGCGCCTGCCGGACGGCGGTGCCTTGCGTGTGGGATATGGTGGCGCGAACGGGCAGCCCTACCGTTCCATCGGGGTTGAGTTGGTCCGGCGCGGCGCTTTGGGTGCCCACGCGGTCAGCGCGCAGATGATCCAGGCCTGGGTACGCAAGAACCCCGAAGCTGGGGCTGAGCTCTTGTTTCACAATCCCTCATACGTGTTCTTCCGCGAGGTCAGCCGCGTCGCGCCGGAACTGGGGCCTTTAGGTGCTATGAACCGCTCAATCACGACCATGCGCAGCATCGCGGCCGATCCTGCCTATACGCCGCTAGGTGCTCCAGTCTGGGTTGAGAAAGACGGCAAGAAGCCCTTGCGCCGCCTGATGATCGCGCAGGATACCGGCGCGGCGATCAAGGGCGCGCAACGCGCTGATATCTTCTTTGGAACCGGCGATGAGGCCGGGCAAGCTGCCGGTCGGTTAAAGGACCCAGGTCGCATGGTCGTGTTGCTGCCGATCCAGCGCGCCTTTGCCATGGCGACGGATGACTACTGATGACCCGGCGCAAACTGACCAGCGATGAGATCGAGCTGTGGCGCAAGGTCGCCAAACAGGCTGAGCGGCTGCACCCCGAGATCCCTCAGACCGTGCATCCGACAACTCTGCCCAAACCCACGCCCAAGAAACTGCCAAAACCGCGGATTGAGGCGTTTGAGCTGGGGCAGAACCAACCTCCCAAGCCTTCTTCCAACCGGTTGAAGCCGTCGATCACCGAGACGCTGCGCGCCGCCCCCGTTCAGATGGACACAAAGGCCTTTGGCCGCATGAAGCGTGGTAAGCTCAAACCCGAGGGCAAGCTTGACCTGCATGGGATGCGGATTGACACCGCGCATCCGGCGCTCGTGCGCTTTGTGCTAACGGCGCAAGCGCAGGGTAAACGCCTGGTTCTGGTGATCACGGGCAAGGGGAAAGACCGCGACGAGCCAGGGCCGATCCCGACCCCGCGCGGTGTGTTGCGCAATCAGGTGCCGCATTGGCTGTCGATCCCGCCTTTGGCGCAGGCGGTAATGCAGGTGACACCTGCGCATATCAGTCACGGCGGGGATGGTGCCTACTACGTTTATCTCAGACGTGTCCGCTAGGCTTCGCCCACCGACCGAAATAGTTAGAGACCCTCTGGCAAACCCTTGAATCCTACTGAGTAGCGACCTGCGCCTGTCCGGTCTCAGACAGAACAACCTCGGTCGCACCCGAGGGGTTGCGTTGACTGTTGGGGATCAAATAGTCGATGCCCCGGCGTCGGTTTCCAAGGGTGTTTCCAACACGCCGGGCCGAACTGAGCAGCGACAGCAAGGCGGGTGAGGTTGCAGCAACGAAATGCGAGGACTCGGCATCGCTGTTGAACGCGGTCGCGTCGATCACTTCGATCGGATATTCGGCCAGCGCCTCGATGGTGCTGATATTGCCCAGCCGTTCACTCCCCGGTGTACCGCGAATCCGGGCCGAGATATTCAGGATTTTGTCCTTTTGCGATACCATCACGACAAAGGGATCAGGCGGAGTTTTGATGCTGTCCATTTGCGAGCGAAATACGTCAATATCCAGATCGGGTGAGATCAGGAATACGCCATCAAGGTTGCGCCGCGACCAGCCGGGCGAGCGTAGCTCTGCCTGACGCATCATCTCCATCGACAGGGCACCGCCCATGGAGTGGGCGACCAGCACAACCCGTTTCACGCCGATGGATTTCAGGTCGCGGATTGTCTTCTCCAACCCGTCACGGGCGAACAACATGCTGTCCAGATCATAGGCATACCCTGCCCCGCGCGCCTGACTGGGCCAGGAATAAATCAGCACCGATCCGGGAATATCAAGGTCATGCGCCAACTGCGCCGCGCGAAACGCGGTCTCGGTATGGGTTGAGTTATACCCGTGCACGAAGATCGACACATCATCTTCTCCGCGCAGCTGGTTTGCCAACTCACGCGGGCCGGACAGGTCCGTTGTGTTGGCCAAAACAAACTGCTTTTCCGGATTGGGGTTTGCGTAAGAAAACTCCAACGTGCCTGGCGTGTGGTTTGGCGGGATTGAGACCGTCATTTTGTGGTACTGAACCCGCTCGCCCCGGTCGGCGTTAAACGTTCCGTCGGGGTTCCGCCCCCGGGTTGTGGCCGCGTAGACGGTTTCTGCGGATCCCACATTCAACGCGGATGGCACTGTCACCTGCGCAGTTCTGTCGACGCAAGCGCTCAGTGTAGCAACAGCAAGAAAGGCAATACTCAAACGCAACACGGCTCAACCCTCAAAGAAACAGAGTTTGAGTCACGGTTACCAGTTTCTGGTGCAAGGTCCAGCCGGAACGAAAATTCGCCGCCAAATCGGCGGCGAAATACAGCTGGATTTGTTACAATACGTAACGGCTGAGGTCAGTTGATTTCGTCAACTCACCCAGATTGTCATCTACGAATTGCGCGTTCACCGTGATCTCGGTCCCGGCCTGATCGGGCGCGGTGAACGAGAGTTCTTCGAACACACGTTCCATCACTGTGTAAAGCCGCCGGGCGCCGATGTTTTCAACGCTCTGGTTCACATCCGCAGCGATCTTGGCCAGCGCCGCGATGCCGTCATCGGTGAAGCTGACGGTAACCTCTTCGGTGCCCATAAGTGCGCTGTATTGGAGGGTCAGCGCGTTGTCCGTTTCGGTCAGGATGCGGACGAAATCCTCTTCTGTCAGCGCGCGCAACTCCACTCGGATCGGCAAACGGCCCTGGAGTTCCGGCAGCAGGTCCGAGGGTTTCGCGATGTGGAACGCACCCGAGGCAATAAACAGGATGTGGTCGGTTTTCACCGGGCCATGTTTGGTGGACACCGTCGTGCCCTCGATAAGAGGCAGCAGGTCGCGCTGAACCCCTTCACGGCTGACATCGCCGCCACGCGCTTCCGCGCGCGCGCAAACCTTGTCGATCTCGTCCAGAAACACGATGCCGTTCTGTTCGACCGACTCCAGCGCCACGCGGTTGACGGTTTCATCATCCAGCAGCTTGTCGGCCTCTTCCCCGATCAGCAGGTCATAGCTTTCGGCCACGGTTACTTTCTTTTTCACCGTGCGTCCGCCGAAGGCCTTGCCGAAGATATCGCCGAGATTCATCATACCCATCTGGCTGCCGGGCTGGCCGGGTACGTCGAACATTGGCATCGGGTTTGAGGTGTCAGACAACTCCAGCTCGATCTCTGTGTCGTCCAGCTCACCCGATTTTAACTTCTTGCGGAACATTTCACGGGTCGCTTCGCGGGCATCGGTGCCAGCAATGGCTTCGATCACGCGATCCTCCGCGGCCTGATGGGCGCGGGCTTTCACATCTTCACGCATGTATTCGCGGGTCTGGATGATCGCGGCATCAGCCAGATCGCGCACGATCTGTTCCACGTCACGACCGACATATCCGACTTCGGTGAACTTGGTGGCCTCGACCTTGATGAAGGGCGCGCGGGCCAGTTTGGCCAAACGGCGGCTGATTTCGGTTTTTCCGACGCCGGTGGGGCCGATCATCAGGATGTTCTTGGGGTAGACCTCATCCCGGATATCATCGGCCAACTGCTTGCGTCGCCAGCGGTTGCGCAGAGCTACGGCCACGGCGCGTTTGGCGTCTTTTTGCCCGATGATGAAGCGGTCCAGTTCCGAGACAATCTCGCGCGGGGTCAGGTCGGTCATATGTGTTTTATCCGTCTGTTTCGAAGCGGAACCTAATCATACGCCGCGAAAACACAAGCCGATCACGAAAACATCACGACAACTCACAGAAGACACACGGATATTCGTAGTGATGTGAATCGCCATGCGAGGGTCGCGTGCGGCATAAAAAATGGCGACGGGCAAACAGGCCCGTATCGATCTTATGGAGATACCTGATCATGATGACTCGTCGTTCTCTTTTCGTGAAAGCTGCTGCCACCGGCGCGGCCCTTACCTTGGCTAGCACCACCAGTGCTGTGGCTGGTGGAGCCAAAAAGAAAGGCACGTTCGAGGGCCGTTCGAACCACATCACCACCGGTTCGGTAAAACTGGTCAAGGATGGCGACCGCTACATTGTTGAACTGGGCGAGGACTTTTCGCTGGACAACGGCCCCGACCCGCGCGTCGCATTTGGGAAAGACGGCACTTACGCCCCTGACAGCAAACTCGGGGCGCTGCTGCACCTTGCAGGTAAGCAATCCTATGCAGTCCCGCCGACCATGGATGTGTCGGGATACAACGAAGTATACATCTGGTGCGAGGTCGCCGGAGTACCTTTGGGCGTAGCATCGCTGAAGTAATCGCGTCGTCAGAGGTCGGGTTCTCCGGCCTCTGACACATCGTTAGGTAACGGCACAAGTGTCTGCTACACTCGCCCCAAGTTATTGGAACCGGGGGCGTTTTTCATGACAAAGATTGCCAAGATCACCCTGCTGTTTGTGGTGTTTGTGGACCTGATCGGACAGGGGCTTGTCTTTCCGATCATCAACTCTCTGATCATGGAGACGAAATCCGGGTTCCTGCCGGAAGGCACACCCGACGGCCGTCGCCATTTCTACTATGGGCTGGTGATCGGGTGTTTCTTCCTGTCGTGGTTTCTTGGGGTCGTTTACGTATCGAAAGTCTCGGATTCCATCGGGCGCAAGAACGCGCTTTTGGTTTGTCTGGGCGGAGCGTTGGCAGGCTACGCCATTACCATCGCCTCGCTCTACCTCGACAGTCTGTTGCTGCTGATCCTGGGCCGGTCGATCACTGGTTTTACGGCTGGCAACCAGCCTATCGCGCAAGCGGCGATGATTGACGGTAGTACCGATGCTGCCGATCGTGACCGCAATATGGGGTATATCGTGACCGGCGTCAGCTTTGGCCTTGTCGGAGGACCGATCATCGGCGCCGTCCTGTCGGATTCCGCCCTGTTGGGTAGTTTTGCCACGCTCAGGACACCCTTCTATGGCGCCTTTGTTCTGGTGCTGATCGCCATCTTCCTCGTGCTGGCCTTCTTCAAGGACACCCGCAGCGAACGCGCGCCCTTTGTCTTTCGCCCGCGCGATATCACCGACAGCCTGATCGCTGTACGTGGCCATCCGATGGTTCTGAAAATCCTGCCGGTCTACTCGTTCTTCATGATCGCCAACGTCACCTTTTATGTGTTCGTCGACAATTTCCTGACCAGCCGGTTCGGCTATGGCGTGATCGGAGGCAGTATGGCCATGGTCGTCATCGGCTTTGCGCTGGCCTTTTCCAGCACCTTCCTTGTGAAACCCGCGCAAGAGAGGTTCAGCAAGCACAAGATCATCTATGTCTCACTGATCACGATGGTGATCTGCGGGCTTGCCTTTGCCTTCAGCCCCAGCGGCGCGCTGAGTTACATTCCGGTCTTTTTCTTCTACTTCTTTTTTGGTGTTTCATACCCGACCCTTCTGGGCCTGTTTTCATCCAGCGTCAGTGAGGCGGATCAAGGTTGGGTCATGGGCGTGACCACCGCAGTCTTCTGCCTGGCCGGAGGGGTCATGTCCCTGATCGGCGGTGGGTTGATGAGCATCGACATCCGCGTGCCCTACTACATCGTGATCATCGCCGCGATCTTCGGCTTGATCGGGATGCACCGCCGATGGAAAGGCAAAGAGATCAAGGCGCTGTTAGCTTGAGGCAGGTCTGCGTTTGATTTGAATCGAAATGCGCTGCCTTTCCCTTCGGTCAAAGCTGCATTTCGATACAGTGTTTTGGTGAAACGCAGAACGCCCTAGATTGTCTCGACCGTAAGGTTGCCGTTGGTATAGACGCAGATATCAGCGGCAATCGCCATGGCTTCGCGTGCAACCGTTTCGGCGGGCTTGTCGCTGTCCATCATCGCGCGCGCAGCGGCGAGGGCAAAGTTGCCGCCCGATCCGATGGCGGCCACGTTGTGTTCCGGCTCGAGCACGTCCCCTGCCCCGGTGATCACCAGCAAGTCCTTGCCATCGGTGACGATCAGCATCGCTTCGAGCTTTTGCAGGTATTTGTCGGTGCGCCAATCCTTGGCCAGCTCGACCGAGGCGCGGGCCAGTTGGCCGGGGGTGGCCTCAAGCTTGGCCTCCAGCCGCTCGAGCAGAGTGAACGCATCCGCCGTCGATCCGGCAAAGCCTGCCACGACCTCGAATCCACCGGGTGACAAGCGGCGGACCTTGCGGGCGGTGCCCTTGATCACGGTCTGGCCTAGGCTGACCTGTCCGTCGCCGGCAATCACCACCTGGCCGTCTTTCTTGACGCCAATGATCGTTGTGCCATGCCAACCGGGAAAATCGCTGTCTGCCATCAGGGCCTCCGTTCATCACTGGCACCCTATATGGGCCGGAGCCAGCGCCAACGCAACTGTTCACAAACTGCCCAAAAGATATGCAAGAAACGCAGATCGGGTCTACCAGACTGGCAATTGTGAGACTCAGACCCCTGCACTACATGAGGCTTACAACCGACATTGGGTCGGCTGTTTCAGTTTGAAGGACTGCGCAAATGGCAAATACTGCACAAAACACTGCGCCGCTCGGAGCAGCTACCATCCTGCACGTAGTGGACGCGTTCACTGTGGCTTTCGAAAAAGCGGTTGAGTGGAACGAAACTCGTAAGACACGCAAGGCGTTGTCGCAACTGAGCGACGCTCAGCTGGAAGATATCGGTCTGACCCGCAAAGACATCATCACCATCTGATCCGTTTCAGATCAGCCGTAGTAAAGATGAGCCGCTCGTCCGAGCGGCTTTTTCTTTTTAAACCAGCCTGTATTTACCCGATATATCAGGCAGATAGGCCTCAATCGCTGCGGTTGCGATGACGTGGCGGGTGCCTGCATCGCTGTCCTCGACATCCAGCCCGCCCAACACGGCCTGCACCTCGGCCCTGCCCCGTGACAAATCCTGCGCGACCAGATCACAATCCACGGCCTCGGGCTGTTGCACGCCAATCGTCACCACGACGCGCATCTCCTTGTGGTCCACGCCCAAGCGCGAAAACAGAGTGATCGAGGAATGATGCAGCGCGTCCTGCACCGCCCGCCGTGCGGCTTTGGTGTAATCCTGACCATAGAGGTCGTTGCCGGTGCCCATCTCAAGAATGATACGTTTTTCAATCATTGCGCGGGCTCCATGTCGAATGAGACGATGATGGCGGCGTTTGCGATCACTGTGTGGCCATCGGCGTGCGGTTTTTCGATGTCTAGCCCACCGCGGGTGACTGTGATGTTCGGTTGACCGTATGGGAACACGGCCTTCAACGCCTCGCGGTCCACTTTATCGGGTTGCTGCACGCCGATCTCGGCATCAATGATCATTGCCTCTTTGGGAAAATCGAACAGCTCAGCCATATTGACCGAGTTGTGCCACAGCGCATCCTTGATCGCGCGCACGGCGGCCTCGGTATAGTCCTCACGCCGCAGGGACGTGCCCATACCAAATTCCACAAGTACTCGTGTTTTTGCCATCAAAACCTCAGGGTCAAAAAAGGGTCATAAAAAAGGCGCCCGGTTCGGGGCGCCTTTGATCAATCGCATTCCAATCCGGATCAGATGGATTCGTCGATCCAGCTTTGCAGCGCGGCTTTGGGTGCTGCGCCTGCGCGGTTAGAGACAACCTGACCGTCCTTGAAGATGAACAGTGCCGGGATGCCGCGCACGCCCATCGCAGCGGCTGCGTTCGGGTTGCTGTCCACGTCCACCTTGGCGATTTTCACCTTGTCGCCATACTCAGCGGCCAGTTCTTCCAGTGCGGGGCCGATCTGTTTGCAAGGACCACACCATTCCGCCCAGAAGTCCACAACCACGGGAACGGTCGAGTTCTTGACTTCGGCATCAAAGGTATCGTCGGTAACGGCTACGGTCGACATATTCTGTCTCCTGAATGGGGTAAACTCGGGAAAGGAACGTAGGTGCCGCGTCGGGTAAGGTCAAGATATCTGGGCGCGGGTCAGCGATTGCGTCACAAGATCGTGTGGCAGCCACATCAACGCGGCCGTCCGCGTCCACAGGATGGCGGTACGGATGGTTTTGTCCGGGTAAATCTGGCTTAACGCCTGCGCATAGGCCCCCATCTGTCGCAACAGGCCTTCGGGGCAGGCTTCTGGCTGGTCGGGCACCGTGGCATTTGTTTTGAAATCAATCACTTGTACTTCGGTATCCGTTATGATCAGCCGGTCGATGATGCCATGCATCCGCCGCCCGTTCAGTTCCGCTGAAACGGGGACCTCGGCCAGCGCATCCGGCGCGAAGACTGGTTTCAGGTGATCTGCTGTCAGAACCTTGGTGACCTCAGACAACAACTCGGCTCTCGCCTGATCCTGCATATCGGGTAGAACCCGAGCGCACAGCATGTGCCAGTCATCCCGAGGCGCGCTGGGAAGATGTTCCAGCAGCAAGTGCAATCGGGTGCCGCGCAGCTTTGCGGCCTCTTCATCCTGCCCCGCATCACCCGGCAGCGCCTTTGTCCCACCAAGATCAGAAGGGCTGAGGGATTCTGATTCTGCAGGCGGATCCTCGGCGGGATGCTGGAAGTACGCAGGCAGGTCCTGACTAGGCTCGACGTGTTCGCTGTGTTCGACCAGCGGCAACCCCTCCCAATCGCCATGGGCCAGTTGCCGTGTCTGCGACCCCTCTATCTGTGTCGCGCCCGCGCGCTCCATCGCGGCCTCGACCATCTGATACCAGCTGGTTCCATCCTTTCCGACATCCCCAGCAGCGGCCACGATTAACCACCTTTCCGCCCGTGTTAGAGCCACATAGAGCAATCGAAGGCGCTCATTCTCCTCGCGGTTTCGGGCCTCCTCGCGGGCGGTTGAGATCAGCTTGGGCGAGACATCGGCAGGGACTTTCCACAGGGGCGTTCCATCAGCCACCATGATCTCGGCATCGCGCGGGGCCTGCCGTTTGCCGGTATCCGGCAGGATCACGATGGGCGCTTCCAACCCTTTTGAGCCATGCACGGTCATCACCCGGATCATGTTGCCCACGCCGCTCATCTGGCGTTTGATCTCCAGATCGTCGGTCTGCATCCAGATCAGAAAGCCGGTCAGGCTGGGAATATCGGTCCGCTCATAAGCCAAAGCCTGCGAGAGCAGCGCGTTGATCCCATCTTCGGCCTCGGCCCCCAGCCGACCCAGCAGCTTTCGCCTCCCGTCATGGCGGGTCAGGATGCGCTCGATCAGGTCAAAAGGCCTCAGAAAGTCGATCTGTCCGCGCAGATCGTTGAGGATCGCAAGCGTCTCAGGAAACTCGTCCGAGCGATTGCGCAGCGCGGCCCACAGGAATTTCTCTTGCCGGCGATGGGCCAGATCGAACAGAGCCTGCTCGGACCAGCCGAACAGAGGGGATTTCAGGACCGTCGCCAGCGACAGGCTGTCTTCGGGCGTGGCCAGAAAGCTCAGCAGCGCCGCCAAATCCTTCACGGCCAGCTCGGCTCCGACTTTCAAACGGTCGGCCCCGGCGATGGGCAGATGCAGGGCTTTGCAGGCGCGGATGATCTCAGCAAACAGGTCCGAGCGGCGCTGGACCAGGATCAGGAAATCCCCCGGCTGAACCCTGCGGCGCACGAATGTGCCGGGCGTTTCGCCATCCTCGGGGATTGTGGCCCCAGTGTCGATCATGTGCTTGATAGACTGCGCCACCTGCTCGGCCAGAATGACGGTGTGGTGGCGCGACCCGGGCCGATCCACCGGATCAGTCCAATCGCCATCCTCGTCATCCTCGACCTTTTCCACCACGGGCCAGAGGTCTACGCGTCCAGGCAGGTCTGCCTTGAAAGCACGGTGCTGGCTTTCCTTGTGAAACCCGGCCTCGGCCTGATTTTCGAACAGAAGATCAACCAATGACAGGATCGCACTGGAGGATCGGAATGAGTATTCAAGCGTCGAATCCCACAGTTTAGAGCCTGATTCATCAAGCTTTCGCCCAAACTCGGCCTGCATCCGGTCAAAGGCCTGAGGGTCGGCGCCCTGGAAGGAATAGATCGACTGTTTCTTGTCGCCGACCACAAAGATCGTGCGTTCAACCTCGGATCGGGCCCCTTCCCCGCTGGTGAATTCTTGCGCCAGCTTCTCGACCACGTCCCATTGGTCCGGGCTGGTGTCTTGCGCCTCGTCCACCAGAATGTGGTCGATGCCGCCGTCCAACCGGTACAGAACCCATTCCGCGACCGCCGGGTCGTTCAAAACCTGTCGCGCGCGCAGGATCAGATCGTCAAAGTCCAGCCATCCGCGCAGCTGCTTACGGCGTTCATATTCCGGCAGGAAAGCTGCAGCGAAGCGATGCAAAACAGTGGTTTTTTGCGCAGCGACCAGAGCCAGCCGTTGTTCGCGCGCAACCTCAACCCGCAACATCAGCGATTCCAGCTGTGGCATGCGATCCGCCAGAACCCCTTCGCGCAAGGCTTTGGTCGGGAAGCCGTTGATCTTGGCGGTGAACGGCTCCTTCGCGCCCTTGCCCGTCAGCAAGACGCCTTCCAGCGTAGGTAGATGAGCCAGTTTTGCCTCAGTGAACGCTGCGAGTTTTGCGGCGGCCTTGGCGTTGTTGCCGCCGCTTTCGATCAGCGCAGGCAACATGGATTGGATCAGATCAACCTCACCGCCCAGAAACACCTGCCCCGCAAGGGTGTCGTCGTCAAAGCCCTCTGGCAGGCCAAATCGCTGCAGCAGGTCCGAGCGCTGCAAGGGCTGCGCGAACAGGTTCCGCTTTTGAGTCACTGCTGCGGTCAGCCTGTCGAACCCGGTATCAGTGATGAACCGCGCAATATCCTCGATCAAACCGGCCTGAGGGCCCTCGGCGAAATCCTCGATGATCTCTTCGCGCAGCAATGCGGCGGCGCGGTCCTCCATTTCGGCAAATTGAGGGCTGACACCGGCCTCAAGCGGGAAGCGACGCAGCAGTGAGGCACAGAAAGAGTGGATGGTCTGGATTTTCAACCCGCCCGGGGTCTCAATCGCACGGGCAAACAGGGTGCGGGCCTGCGCGAGACGGTCCGAGTCGATTGCGCCTTCGACGCCCAGATCCGTCAGCTGCGCCAGCAACGGCGCGTCCCCCAACATCGCCCATTCCCCCAGCCGTTTGAACAGCCGGTTCTGCATCTCGCTTGCGGCAGCCTTGGTATAGGTCAGGCACAGGATGTGCTGCGGCTGCACCCCGCTCAGCAGCAGCCGCGCCACGCGGTCGGTCAGCACGCGGGTCTTGCCCGACCCGGCATTCGCCGCCAACCAGGTCGAAGCATCGGGGCGCGCGGCCTGCACTTGCCGCTCGGTGGCATCGTTGCGGGCGCTCATGTCAGATCCTCAGGCAGGGTTTCGGCCGTGCGATCCCATTCGCCGAACCGGGCCAGATGATCATAGTCGCCGATATCGGTGTCCTTGTGCAGCATGCGGCGCGATGAAAAACCCTGATCAGGGTCTAAGTAGGCAGAAATCAGCTCTTTTAACTCAGCCAGCACCTTGTCGGCGGGCTCTTTGGTCAACGGTGCTGCGACCTCTTTGTAGCTGCCGCCCATACCGATGAAGATCGCCTCGGCCACGTCGTTGGGGTCGATCCCTTCGACGGCGCCCTGCTCGGCCATGGCGGCTTCGATCAGCAGCTGTTTGTCGAACTTCGCCTGCTGGCTTTCTGTAGGCGGCGCGCCGGTTTTGTAATCCACAATCCGCAACGCGCCTCGGCTGTTGCAATCGATCCGGTCGGCACGTCCGGCGATGGTGAAATCCAGAGGCTCCAACACCAGTTTCATCACGGCCTCAAACGCAACCGGGCCACCGTCGCCTCGGCGATTGATTTCGGCACTTAGAAAGTCGTCGGCGATCCGTTCTAGCCGCGCCAACCACAGTTTGCGCGCGGTCGGCCAGGCGACGTGTGTTTCTAGCAGGTCATGTGCGCGTTTCAGGAAGTTTTCGCGGGTCAGCAAGGCGGTATCCAGCACGCTGTCCTTGACAAAATGCTCCAGAATTTCATGGATCACGATCCCGCGCAGCAGCGCATCGGGGGCCTGCACCAACGGATCGAGCGGTTTCAGGCGCAGCACATGTTTGGCGTAAATCGCATAAGGGTCGCGGATCAGGCGTTTGATCTCGGTGACTGAAAGGCGTCGCGGTCGGGCGGCAACCGGAGGTTTGGGCGAGGGGCGATGCGCCGTCTCTATCCGAGGGGCTTGCTCCAGTGTTTTAGCCCAGTTCAGATAGGTCCGTCCCCGCGCGCGCATATCTGCGAGGGCCGTCTGGCCGCCTTGGTCGGGCAGGCCCTGCAACAGGTTCGTCAGACGGTTCAGCCAGCGCGAGGGCACGGTTTCCGCATCGTCTGAGCGGGTGGCGCGGGTCAGCCAGACTTCGGGCGCGCCGATGGCCTGTTGGAAGTCATGCGCCGAAAGCCCAATCCGCCGTTCGGGCAACAACAAACCCGCCTTGTCGCGCATCTGGCGGTTCAACCACGGGTCCGGGGCTGGGGCTTCGGGCCAGCTGCCCTCGTTCAAACCACCGAGGATCAGCAGATCTGCACCCTGCACCCGGGCCTCGAGCGTGCCCCAGATCATGATATGCGGGTGCGGGGCGTCGCGGTCGCGGACCTCTTCTCCGGCCAAAAGCGCGCCTAGCAGATCGGCGAAGTCATGGGCGGTCATGGGACCGCCGTGATGCGCCTCATCCCGCAGATTGGTCAACACCGACAGGGCCTTTTGGCCCGCGTTCTTGTCCAACAAGGTGCCTTGGTCGCCTGCATGTCCGGCCGAGATCGCCTCGGACAGAGACAGCAATCGGTCGACCCATTCGGACAGGGGGAGTTCCCCGGTGATTTGCTGATCGCAGAAATGCGCGCTGACCCAGCTTACCCATCCTTCGGGCGCTTCAGTGCGGATCGCGGATGCGTTCAGACTGTTTTGATCCGGGAATGGAGGGCCATTGCGGCGCAGGTCCAGCTCGAGATCGCGGGTATGCAGCAGATGAGCCCCCCGTTCACCCCCGTCATGGCACAGAGGATGTTTCAGCAGCGTCAGCAGCGCCTCACCCTCCAGGCGACGCGCAAAAAGGCCCGCCACATGGCGCAGAAACCGGCCGGGCGGAGACAATTGCAGCGGAAGACCAGCACTATCATCGGGTAGGATGTTCCAGCGATCCAATGCCGCGCTGACCTGCCGGGTCAGCATCCGATCGGGTGTAATCAAAGCGGCGGTCTGGCCCGTTTCGGCCGCCTGCCGTAGGCGAAGGGCGATGGCGAGGGCCTCGGACCGGGGCGAGTCTGCCTCGACTAGTGTCAGGTCGCGCGTGGCCTGGTCCAACTCGGTCAACTGTGGGCCTTCGGACATCCACGCGTCGGTGATAGGGGCAGGGCGCAAAGCCAGCGAAACCAATCGGTTACGCGCGGATGAGGGCGATTGTTCATCCGTCCAGGGCAGGATCTGGTCATGCTCCAACCCCAGCTCTCGCATCAATTTGCGGAACCGATATTGCGGGTGATCCTCAGAGGTCAGCGCCTCGTCCAGACGGTTCCAAACGGCACGCGGCTGGTCGAAATCATAGCCCGGCAGGATCAAGGCCCCTTGCGGCAGGCGTGCGACGGCTTGCATCAGCATTAGCGTGGTACCACGCGATCCGGTCGAGCCGGCCAAAATGACGGGATGTTGCGGCGGAGCCTCCTGCCAGCGGTCGATCAGGTTTTCGACCACTCGACGTTGCCGCGCCTGTGCGTCCATCGCCTGATCACTTGCATCGACAAAATGGTCTGCGATTCCGATAAACGCCTGTGCGCGGGCCCAATGGCCGGACATATCGCTGACATCCAATTGGCGGATCGCCTCTGGCGACACGCCCTCACCCTGCATCTCATCAATCAAGGCGGCCAGACTGTCGGACAGATCGAACAGGGAGGCCCGTGCAGCCAGATCAGGCTGTTGGTCGAGCAGTTTTGAGATCAGCTGGGTCAGCTCCAACCGCCGCCTCAGCGCGGGCATGGCGGGCGGAATCTGTGCCAGATCAACGCTTTCGCCCAGATCGGTGACCAGAGAAAGCTTGGGCAACAGGCAGGGCGGCCCCTGATCGAACAGGTCGCGCACTCGTCGGGCCATGCGGCGCGTGTTGACCACCAATTGCACACGGGCCAACGCCTCGGGCGGGCCGGAGGCACGCTGTCGTAGCCCTGCAACAAGCGCTTTGGGAAAATCTGTGCCCGGAGGAACTGCGAACACCCGTGGATGAGCGCTGAGGTCAAACATCCGCCAGCATCCCCTCAGCCAGTACGATCCCTTCGGGGCGTCCGACATCGCACCAACGACCGGGATACTCCAGCGCAAACAGGCGGTTGCGGTCGTGCATCTGGTTCCACAACAGGTTTAGCGAGAAGGCCTGCTCCGGGATATGCCGCAGCCCGTCGGTTTTCAGAATCTGCACGCCGCCATAGACCAGACCCGGACCTCGCGTGATCCGGCCGTCGGCATCAGCGGTAAAGTCCCCTTCGCCCGCATGCCCGATGGTTTGACCAATCGGGACGCACATCAAAAGCGCATCCATCCGGTCCGGGTCCCATGACTGTTGTAGTAGGCTCAGCGGGTTGGGACCGGCCCAGATCGCATCGGTGTTCATGGTGAAAACCGGGCCTGTGCCAAGCAGAGGCAAAGCCGCCCGCAAGCCGCCGCCGGTTTCCAGAATCTCGGGTGTTTCATGCGAAAGCAAGATACCTTTGGGCGCTAGATGCGCCTGCAACTGATCGGCGTGATAGTGGAGGTTTGCAACCACACGGGACGGATGAACGGCATCCACCAGCGCAAGCGCGTGGTCGATCAGCGGGCGCCCGGCGACCTCAATCAGAGGTTTTGGCCGGTCCTTGGTCAGCGCGCCCATCCGGGTGCCGAACCCGGCGGCAAACAACATCACGGCATCGGGAGATTGGCTCATGACGCTTTCAGCCTTGCGAGGTTTTCTGCGGTTGGTTCAGGCAGGGCGTCGCGCAGGATACCGGCAACCGGGATCAGCGCGGGATGCTCCAGATCGCGCATCAGATGCGCCCATGTGGCGGGGATCAGATCGACGTAATGTGGCTTGCCATAATCCGTGGCCAGCCGGGCGAAAACACCCAGAATACGCAGGTTTCGTTGCGCGCCCAGAATGCTGTAGGCGGTGCGGAAGTCATGGTCATCCATACCAGAGACCGCGATATAGCGATTGACCATTTGCATTTCGATCCCGGTCGGCACGGTCCGGCGCACATCCTGCAAGAGCGACACCAGATCGTAAGCCGGGTGCCCCAGCATCGCTAGTTGGAAGTCCAGAAGCCCGACGCGCTGCACACCGTCACGCTCTGGCAGCCAGATCAGGTTTTCGGCGTGGTAGTCCCGCTGTACGACGACTTTGGTGCCCGAGGTTTCCTGGAGCAGGATATCAGCAAAGCGTAGCTCGAACCTCTCCTGCGCGTCTTCATCGAGGTCGCCCAAAATGGCGTGTGCGTATTTGGTGAAGGCCAGAGCGGCCAGCTCGGTCATCAATGTGGGATCGTATGAGGGCAGGGGCAGGATCGGGGCCTCATGCAGGTGCAGAAGAACATCCGTCGCTGCCTCATATAGGCGGCGTTCCTGGCTCGGGTCCTTGGTCAGAACGCGTGAAAACAGATCATCGCCCAGATCCTCCAGCACCAAGAAGCCATTCTGATTGTCTTCGGCGTAAATCTCGGGCGCGCTGAGGCCCACTGCACGCAGATGGTTCGCGATCCGGACGAAGGGTTCGACATCCTCTCCGCGATCCGGCGGGGCGTCCATCAGAACCGCCGAGCGACCGGTCGCCGGATCAGTCAGACGCTCATACCTGCGGTTCGAGGCATCCCCGGCCAAAGGTGCGCGCGTGGCATTGGCCCATGGCGTCTGTGCAATCAGGGCCTCGGCCAGCACAGTGCGATCTGTCATAGAGTATTCTCCACTTTCCCAAGCCATTTCGGATCAGACCAGGACAGGGTCAGATGGCGTGTCTCGGTCTCAATCGGGTCGGTTTGGAAGGCAAGCGTCAATGCGGTGTCGGGGGTCAACGACCCAAGTTTGTCGGGCCATTCCACAAGACAGAGCGCAGTGTCGAAGGCTTCGGTCAGGCCCAGCTCGTCCACCTCATCTACCGAGGTCAGCCGGTAGAGGTCACAATGCCAGATCTCGCCGATCTGCGTGTCATAGGCCTGCACCAGTGTGAAGGTCGGTGAGGGGACATCCTCAGGCGGGTTCATCAGTGATTGGATGAGGCTACGGGCAAAGTGGGTCTTGCCGCTGCCGATCTCACCTTGCAGCAGCACCACATCCGCAGGTCTCAGGGTCGCGCCAAGACGTGCCGCAAAATCTGCGGTGTCCTGAGGGCTTTGCAGAGTGAGGGTAACAGGTGCCGAAGTCATGGCGCCACAATGGACCTGCGCCCCAGCGGCTGCAACCCGGTTCAGGCGCTGATCTGGGCCATGGGTTCGGCGGTCAGAGAATTGCTTGCCGTCGCAAAGCGCACGATCGTGGCACCGTTCTGCATGGGCATAACGGTACAGTCCAGCGCGGTGCCGTTGCGCATCTGAATCTCGGCGCTCCATTCGGTACGGTCATCGCGCATATCCACGAAATCGCGGATCTCTCCCAGGACCGGGGTAGCGACGCAATGATCCTGCCAGATGCGCGTGACCTCGGTTACCGTTTCACTGTGAAATCCGGCCTCATCCTGGGTTCCCCAAAGCTGCTGGTAGGCATAGTTGGTCAGGGCCAATGTGCCGTCTTCGGAAAAGACCGCGATTGCGTCGGCCAGCTTGTCGAGGATGGATTGCATCAGGTCCATCTCGGACCGGAACCGCCGGGTCAGGGTGATCTCGGCAGTGATGTCTTCGAACAGAAATGCTACGGCGCCATCGGGATGCGGGCGGCCGCTGACCGAATAGACCGAGCCCGAGGGCAGGGACCATGTCTCCTGATAGTTCCCGTCCTCGGCCGCCTCGAGCAGGTCGTTCATCTGGTTGCGCCATGACCGGTAGTTTTTGGGCTCAGGCATCATGTGCTGATCCCGCAGCCGGTCAAAAAAGCTGGAAATATTGGGACGGCAGCTGAGGAAATCCGGCGGCAGAGTGGTCAGGTCGATTAGCGCCGGGTTGAACAGGGCCAGTTGACGGTTGCGGTCGAAAATAGCCAAGCCGATCGACAGCTGCGCAAAGGTCTTGGTCATCGTCTGCACGAATTTGCGCTGTGCGGTTTCAGCTTGCACAATTGCATTGATATCAACCGCATAGAACAGGCGGCCTTCCGCATGGTTCACCTGGGTCAAATCAAACCACAATTTGCTGTCACTTCCTGCCACGTCGATCGAGACGCGGGATTTCCCGCTGCGCCGCGGCTCGGCCCCGGTGTCCGGGAACAGGGGCAGGGTCAGGTCGGCATCCAGCCCGCGCGCCTTGCGGACAAGGGCGACATAGGCCGCGTTGCACCAGCGCACGCTGGCGTTCTGATCCAGCAGCCAGACCGGGTAAGGGGCCTGATCCATCGCCAGCCGGATCGGATCATTTGGATCGCGCAGTTTGGATTTCTTTTCTCTTGCCGGTTCGTGCAGTTGAATCCGAACGATCCCGTCAATCCATTCGCACAGAACCTCACGCTCAACCGTGCAGTCGATGGCTGAGACAACCAGGTTGCCCTGATCGCGCACGAGGTCAGGTGTTTCCGGGAAGGTGGGGAAATCACGCTGTAACAAGCGCCGCAAATCGTTCCAGTCCGCAACATGTTCGAAACCGGCGAGCGCTATGTCAGAGTGGCTGATCAGGCGGTCGCCATCAAACAGAAAAACGGCGTCGAACAAGGAGCTTGCGGTGAACATGCCATAGCTGTTGTCCCGCCGGGCACGACGCGGCAGCAGCCACATGACCGCAAAACAGCACGAGACCAAGCTGATCGCGGCCAGAATGATCCAGTCTGCCATCTTCTACCCTTACGACTGCGGAACCCCAACGCAACCTAAGGCGAGAATGGTTAACGGTGTCTTAACTCAGACCTGGATAGGCTGGTTGCGCCCGGATGGAACCGGGGTATCGCCTTGCTGCGCGTCAATGCGTTTGCGGGGCCATTCGACTTTGACGATGGCTCCCCGGCGGTCAGGCTTGTCCGAGAGGTGCTGATAGGGGTCCGAGCCGTTGGCAAATTCCAGATCCGCCCCGCTGCGTTCCAATAGGGTTTTGGCGATGAACAGGCCAAGTCCCATTCCTTCATATTCAGGGCGCGCGCGCTGGTCGGTCTCGGCCCGTCTACGCCGCATCAATGGATCACCAATCCGCCCGATCAGATGCGAGGGGTAACCGCGCCCGTCATCCATGATACAGACGGTGATCTTGTCCGAGGTCCACTCCGCCTCGACCCAGACATTCGCGCGGGAGAAATCCACGGCATTCTGGATCAGGTTGCGCAGCCCGTGAATGATCTCGGGTTTACGCAGGATCGAGGGTTGCTGCACATCTCCATCCAGCACCGGTCCTTCGGCGAAATGCACGGTTTTGCCCCTGTCTATATGCGGCTCAGCCGCTTCGTGGACCACCGTCGACAGGGGCGCTTGACGGAGATGCAGATCGTCTTTGCCCGCACGTCCCATATCGCGCAGGATGTCCCGGCATCTGTCCGCCTGCTCACGGATCAGGGCGGCGTCTTCTTTCAGTTCGGGTCGGTCGTCGAGTTCCTCGATCAACTCGGAACTGGCTAGTTTAATCGTCGCCAGAGGGGTCCCCAGCTCATGCGCGGCAGCCGCAACAACACCGCCAAGATCAGTCAGCTTCTGTTCACGCGCCAGCGCCATATGCGTGGCTGCAAGCGCCTCGGACATCGAACGCGCCTCGGAGCTGACCCGGTGCGAGTAGGCCCCGATAAAGACAATGGCGATGATGATCGCGGCCCAGTTGCCGAACAGAAGAATGTCGGGGATCTGCAGGACCAGGCCAATCTCGGTCCGCAAGGGCAGGTGAAACTCAGCCAGAAGCGTGGCCAGCGCAATCGCCACGGCCCCCACGATCAGCGTAGAACGGGTGCTCATGACATTGGCCGAGATCGTGACCGGACCCAGCAGCAGAAGGGCAAATGGATTGTTCAATCCGCCGGTCAGATACAGCAGGATCGCCAGTTGAAACAGGTCGAACAGCACCATCAGGAAGTTTTGGAACTCGGTCAGGCGTTTGTTCTGCGGGAACAGGAAGCTGGCCGTCAGGTTGCCGATCACCGAAACGCCGATCGCCAAGTAACACAGGGTGACCTCAAGCTGCACATGATAGCTGTGCTGAGCCACCGTAATAGCCGTGATCTGGCCAAAGATGGCCACCCAGCGCAGTAGGATAAGGGTGCGCAGCCTGATCCAGCTGCTTCGTTCCTGACCGCCCCATAAACTCTGGTTGGATTCTGCCATTGGTCACTTATGTCCTGTTGCATCGGCTGATCATCTTGATAGGTGTCCCGGCTGATACGATCAACAACCCCTTGCACACGGAAAACGATCATGACCCGCCTGTATGCTATTCTCGCAGCTGTCATTCTTGCCATCGGCCTTGGCGCCATGTGGCTTTTGACAATGGGGTCTGGGTCGGATGACAAATACGCGCAATGCCGGTCCAGCCAGATCGCGGGCGGAGCGGCGGCAATTGGCGGTCCGTTCGAACTGGTCAACGGCAAGGGCGAGACGGTCACCGACAAGGATGTGATCACCGAGCCGACGCTGGTTTATTTCGGCTATACGTTCTGTCCCGATGTCTGCCCGTTTGACATGTCCCGCAACGCTGAGGCAGTAGACATTCTGGCCGAGCGTGGACAATCCGTGACACCGCTGTTCATCTCGATCGACCCCGATCGCGACACGCCTGAAGTGGTCGGAGACTACGCCTTTAACCTGCATGAACGTCTGATCGCTCTGACCGGTTCACCCGAGCAGGTCAAGGCCGCCAGCCAGGCCTACAAGACCTACTACAAGGCCCATGACAAAAGCGACGAATACTATCTGGTCGACCATTCCACCTTCACCTATCTGGTCACACCCGAAGATGGGTTTCTTGAGTTCTTCAAACGCGAAGACACAGCGCAGCAAATGGCAGACAAGGTCGGCTGCTTTTTGGACCAAGCCGGGTCCTGACAAGCCAGTTTGACCTTTGGCCCCGCGCTGCTATTACTTCTAGGTAAAGCCAAAGGCATGAAATAGCGGAAAGACTCAACGATGGCAGACAGTTCCCAGCTTGATATCGGCCCCGATAAATCTCTGCTTCTGGTGGATGATGACGAGCCGTTCCTGAGACGCCTTGCCAAAGCCATGGAAAAACGCGGTTTCGAGGTTGAAACCGCCGGTTCCGTCGCCGCAGGCCGCGCCATTTCCACCGCTCGTCCGCCGGCCTATGCGGTTGTCGATCTGCGGCTAGAGGATGGCAACGGTCTGGATGTCGTCGAGGTGCTGCGCGAAAAGCGCCCCGACAGTCGGGTCGTGGTGCTGACCGGCTACGGGGCCATCGCCACCGCCGTCGCCGCTGTCAAAATCGGCGCAACCGACTACCTATCCAAACCCGCCGACGCCACAGACATCACCAACGCGCTGCTGGCCAAGGGCGACGAACTGCCCCCGCCACCTGAAAACCCGATGAGCGCGGACCGCGTGCGGTGGGAACATATCCAGCGGGTCTATGAACTGTGCGACAGGAACGTCTCGGAAACCGCGCGGCGCCTGAACATGCACCGTCGGACGTTGCAGCGTATTTTGGCGAAGCGCAGCCCGCGGTAAAAAGCAGAGCTTTGACTAGTATGTTCAGAGGGTAGTCTTTCAGGCTACTCGCCAGACTTCGGATAGATGAACCCGTTTACCGGGTACAAACTGCCGTATTGCCCCGGAACGCTCTCGACCCGGACCAGTGTCCAGTCATTGTTCTTGGAGACATCTTTCACGCCCATTTTCAACGACACTTTGTTGCGGTGCCAATTGGCGTGGTTCACGATGACGACCCGGTCGCTAACAACATCGGACACGACAGCCACATGGCCCAGCGGCATCCCGCGCGTTGCCCGAAACGACATGACCGAACCGACAGCCGGTTCGTTGCCTCGCTCAAACGCACTGCGCGCCTTGCCCCACCAGTCCTTGGCATTGCCGCGAATTTGGATACCGCTGAGGCTACGTGCGTAGGGCACGCACCACACCCTTTGTCCCCGAGCCTGCTTTTGCGAGACCTCTTGCAGGGCCATTGACTGACGTTCCGGATCAAGTTGCGCGTCGGTCGGGCCGTGGGCGCACGCAGAGACTAGACTCAAAAGCCCCACCGCAACCGCGGTTCGCGCGCCGCCGGATAGGCGCGGCCAAGTGGTGTCCGTTTTGCGTTTGCCCGTATTCAAGAATCTTCACTGCCCATTTTGAAGACACGCAAGTTTTAGGGTGACCTGATGTGTTGTGAAAAGAGGCTTGTCAGCACACGGCAAGATTTCGCCGGTTCTCTGCTACAACGTCAAGACAAAATGGTGAGATTTTAGGCGAATCTGCAACCGAAGTTTTGATCACTGGACGTTGCCTGAACGTGCACCGCCAAACACTGCGGCTGGTTTTGGCGAAGCGCAACTCGCGCTAGTGTTTGCAACTTGGACTTGCTGTCAGTCTGCGAGCTTACTTGATTGCGACATATGGGTTACTCCATTGCCTTTTCTTTTAAGTAGCAGACAAACAACCCCACCAGACCTATGAAGAACCCCCAATGGCCTGCCGTTTCAAATACATATGCCAGCCTATGCGGCGGAAAGCAGTCCTTGCCGCAGCGCAAAGCGATTCCGGCCCAAACTAGCCAAGTACTCGAGTAAACTACGAAGCCAAAGAAAAAGGCACCCAAGAGCGGCAGCAGGGGTCTGTTCTTGCATCGCGCAGAGTAAGCTTTGGTGCCGATCCAAATAGTCAAGAACAGATACGGCCAAACCCAAATGCTGATCGCTGTAACTGCCATCGACCATCGCTCTGCGTTTGAGTCCACATAACACTTGGTGCAGCGATCAAACAGAACAGCTGAAATGATAAAGCAACAGAAATTCAACGCTATGAAGGGCCCGTAGACTAAGAGGCGTCGAACTAAAGCCAGCATTCTCCAACTTTCTACTTAGCCTTCAATCAGCAAAACAAATTGAGTAATTCGCAATGCCGCTCAGTATAGGCCTTTCGCACGTCCACAGGCGGCCTTAGCCTGATCTCCAACCCCTCCATCACCGCCCGATCCGGACGGCCAAAGAACTTCGTCGCCTCCGCCTCGGAAAAGCCCGCTATCTGGGTGGCCTCCATCCAGGCGCTTATCTTGTCGGCCTTTTTGATCTGCCGTTTTACCGATTTAGGCACCTCGGCGGGAAGTCCAAAGCGAATGTGGATCGCTGCCGCCAGACGGTCATCCAGTGCGCCGTAGTCCGGGCCTACGGCGGATTTGACGGGTGAGATCATGTCTCCGATTACGTATTCCGGCGCGTCGTGCAGCAAAGCTGCCAGCCGCCATTTCACGGGCGCTTTGGGTGCGATACGGCCAAAAAGGTCTTCGACCAAAAGTGAATGCTCGGCCACGGAATAGGCGAAATCGCCCGCCGTTTGTCCGTTCCAGCGCGCCACAAAGGCCAGACCATGGGCGATATCCTCGATCTCGATATCGACCGGGGTCGGGTCCAGCAGGTCCAGCCTGCGGCCCGACAGCATCCTCTGCCATGCGCGGGGTTGTGTTGCCATTCTGCCATGCCTTGTGAAGTGGGACACAATAAAACCAAATTGTTTCTGCTATGATGTACCTGTCAGGATCACCAGCTGCCAACGTTTTCTTGAGCATTCGTGCTTTGAAACCACACCAACTGATCCCGACATTCAAACCGAGGGGGGCACTGGCTTCTCCCGGTGCGCTCCTCTCACAAAGTAAAACGAAAGGAGTTTGCTATGTTCAAACGTATATTCGCAGTCGCCCTGACCTTTGGCATGGCCGCCACGGCCCCGCCCGCCTTTGCCCAGAATTGTGCAGAGCGCGAGCATGTGGTTGACAAGCTGCAGAAAAGCTACTCGGAAGAGCTGGTTTTTGGGGGTTTGCAGAAAACACGCGGCGCACAATCGGTCATGGAGGTCTGGACCTCACGAGAAACGGGTAGCTACACCGTTTTGGTGACCCATGCGAACGGCTTAAGTTGTATTGTCGCCGTTGGCACCGATTTTTTCGAAGCGATTCCGAAGGTCAAGGTTGACGGCACGCCCAGCTGATTTTGTGGCGTAACATCCCGTTTTCGGTCATCCACATTGCCACCTGCCCCAAGGGATGCTAGGGGCAGCCGGAACTGTGATTGACCGCAAAAATGGAGCGCCTTATGGCCGGGGACTATATCGTCAAAGACATTTCGCTGGCCGGGTTTGGCCGCAAGGAACTGGATATCGCCGAAACTGAAATGCCGGGCCTGATGGCGCTGCGTTCGGAATATGGTGAAAGCAAGCCTCTGAGCGGTGCGCGGATCGTTGGGTCGTTGCACATGACCATCCAGACCGCCGTTCTGATCGAAACGCTGGTTGCCCTGGGCGCGGATGTGCGCTGGGCGTCGTGCAACATCTTCTCGACCCAGGACCACGCGGCAGCGGCCATTGCCGAAGCAGGTATCCCTGTCTTCGCCATCAAAGGTCAGACGCTGGAAGAGCATTGGGACTACTTGGACAAATCCTTCCTGTTCGAAGATGGCCCTAACATGATCCTGGACGATGGCGGCGACGCGACGCTGTATATCCTGCTGGGCGCTCGTGCCGAAGCGGGTGAAGACATTATCCCCGTTCCGAGTTCGGAAGAGGAAGAGGTGATCAAGAAGCAGATCGCCAAGCGTATGGCGGCTAGCCCGGGTTGGTTCACCAAGATGCGTGATCAGATTCAAGGCGTGTCCGAGGAAACCACCACCGGTGTGAACCGTCTGTATCAACTGGTTAAAGACGGCCACCTGCCGTTCCCGGCGATCAACGTGAATGACAGCGTTACCAAGTCGAAGTTTGACAACAAATACGGCTGTAAAGAGTCGCTGGTCGACGGTATCCGCCGCGCCACCGACACCATGATGGCTGGTAAGGTTGCCGTGGTCTGCGGATATGGCGATGTGGGCAAAGGCTCGGCTGCTTCGCTGCGTGGCGCAGGTGCCCGCGTGAAAGTGACCGAGGTCGACCCGATCTGCGCGCTGCAAGCCGCGATGGACGGGTTCGAAGTCACCCTGCTGGAAGACGAAGTCGCGACAGCCGATATCTTCATCACCACCACCGGCAACAAGGACGTGATCCGCATCGAGCATATGCGCGCGATGAAGGACATGGCCATCGTTGGCAACATCGGTCACTTCGACAACGAAATTCAGGTGGCCAGCCTGAAGAACCACAAATGGACCAACATCAAGGAACAGGTGGACATGATCGAGATGCCCTCGGGCAACCGCATCATCCTGCTGTCCGAAGGCCGTCTGCTGAACCTCGGTAACGCCACCGGTCACCCGTCCTTCGTGATGTCGGCGTCCTTCACCAACCAGGTTCTGGCGCAGATCGAGCTGTTCACCAAAGGGGATCAGTACGAAAACAAGGTCTACATCCTGCCCAAGCATCTGGATGAGAAAGTGGCCCGCCTGCATCTGGATCGTATCGGCGTGAAGCTGACCAAGATGGACAATGAACAAGCGGCCTATATAGGTGTTGCGCCGGAAGGCCCCTACAAGCCCGAGCACTACCGCTACTGATTGCGGATCGGGTATGACCAAACGTTCAGGACGCCGCCGGATATTGTATCTGGCGGCGTCTTTCTTTTCGATCATCGTATTTCTATTTCTTGTTGGGTCGACCGGGTATGTGGTGCTGTCGCATCCCAAATCGCCGGTGCCCGATCACTGGAATCCTTTGCGGGATTTGACACTGACCGCGCCGGTCACGCCCGTCACCAAGTATCAGTTAAACCGGGCATTGGCGGATGAGGCGCAGTGCCGGGCCACAATGTCTGAGGCCGGTGTTGCGTTCTCGGAGATGGAGGATCTGGTGGTTGATCAGAACTGTGGCATCTCCGGACGGGGTGAGCTGTCCCGCCTGGTCAGTGCCCAGGTGGGCGGGGTCGAAACCCGCTGTACAACGGCCCTTCGTCTGGCGATGTGGGAGCATCACGTGGTTCAACCTGCCGCGCAGGATCTGTTGGGTACTCAAGTGCGCGCCCTGCGCCATCTTGGCAGCTACAATTGCCGCCGTATGCGGACCGCGCAGGGTGAGAACAGCGGTTGGAGCAGCCATGCAACAGCGGATTCGATTGATATCATCGGGGTGGAACTGGCGGATGGGAGGACGCTCAGCCTGTTGCAGGATTGGTCCTCGCCGGGGTCTGAGGCTGCGTTTCTACAGCGGATCGGAAAGGGGGCCTGTGACTGGTTCCGCGTGGTTTTAAGCCCCAATTTCAACCGACTGCACGCGGACCATTTTCACCTTCAAGGCCCCGGCTGGGGCTATTGCCGGTAGGTATCCCGGACCCGCAGAACAGGGCCGGGCCAGGATCAGCGTCCGCTGACCGCATCCGCCAGTGACTTGAACCGGACGATCTTGTAGATCCCCTTGGAGGCATCCTCGCCATTGTTCAGAACGGGTGAGCGGTGCAACTCGTTAATCGTGGCATAGACATACCCATCCGCACCGATCGAGAAGCCGTCCGGCCACGGCAACTCATCATCCGACTGGAACAGAACCTCATAGCTGCCGTCCGGTTTGGTGACACCCAGCGCGCTGTCCGTCATCGCAGTGATATAGACATTGCCGCCGGTATCGACGGTCGAGCCGTCCGAGATCGGTTTGTCGCCATAACGTTCCACCTGCGCCTCAAGATCGGCATCCGATAGGCTTTCATCCAGCAATGCCGCCGTGGGGATACGGTACATTGCGCTTGCCGTCATCGGGGCGAAATAGACCCAGGTATTGGTCGGATCGACGGTGATTGGGTTGATACCGATCTTGGCCGGATTGCCGCCCAGCGTGATCTCGCGCCCGTCAATCACCATCGGAGTATCCTCGGGGATCGTGTATTGGGACCCTTCCAGAACGCGCCGCGCGCGGCCCGTCTCAAGATCAACCACGATGATGGCCGAGTTCTGACCGTCACCCGTATCCGAGATGTAAATCGCCCCATGATCGCGGTCGACTGCAAGGTCGTTCAGGAACGAGGTCGGCCGCGCGACCGGGGCGCCGATATAGTGGATCGCATGTAGTGTTTCGGTCTTGGTGTCCCAACCGACAATACGCCCGGTCTGGTTTTCACCCTGTCCGTCCAGCATCCACAGGATACCATCGCGATCTGCCCGCAGGCCCAGAACGCCGTTCAACCCATCGGCATCGTCTTGCGGGGCACGGGCCCAGTCCTCGGTCGGGTAGGGCTTGGTTGACCCGTCGGGCATTACTTCGACCACGCGCAACTCGGGCCCGTAGAATTCATGCACCGACATGAACATGCGCCCATCCGGTCCAATCGCCAGATTGCCCGGAGGCATGGCCTTCTCGAACTCAAGATACGTTTCCAATTCGGCTGCTGCCGCGGGCAAAGCCAGCGCCAAGGCGCATGTAGCTGCATAGAGCGATTTCATCGGGTCCTCCTCTGATGTGCCCGATCAGATACCATTTGAAATTTTCGCGGATAACTGGCTCAATTTCGAAACCAGTGTTAGGAATTTTCGAATGTACCATGTGAATGATCTGCTGACCTTTGTCTCAGTCGCCAAAACCGGAGGGGTCGGATCGGCTGCAAAGGCGCTGGGCATTTCGGCGGCGACGGTCAGCCACCGGATTGCGAAACTAGAAGAGGTGCTGAACCTCAAACTCTTTCACCGCAACAGCCGCCGGGTGCAGCTGACCAATGAAGGTCTGATCTTTCTGGATCGGATCGAGCCTGTGCTGTCCGATCTGCGCGAGGCCGAGTTGGAGGCCGGAAGCGGCAAGGGCGCGCTGCGCGGCCATCTGCGTGTGACCCTGTCGCCGTGGATTTTGTCCCGGTTCATCATGCCGTTGATGGACAGCTTTCAGGAGGATCACCCGGACCTGACGATCGAGTTTCTGGCCGTCGACCGCTATGTCTCTCTCGTCGATGAGGGCGTCGATTGCGCCATTCGCGTCGGTCAGTTGGCGGACAGTACCCTGAAGGCGCGCAAGCTTTGCGACAACGACCGGATCATCTGCGCCGCGCCGGGTTTCATTGCACGATACGAGATGCCCAAATCCGTCGAAGACCTGCGCAAGATGCGCTGGGCGTGTTTGCCTTGGCAGACGCGGTTCGACACCCATGAGGGGCAATTGTCCGTCACACGACGTATTGCCGTTTCCAACTCGGACATGCTGACCGAAGCCGCAGTGCAGGGGTTGGGGCTGGCGGTCAAGTCCCGTCTGGCCGTTCAGCGAGAATTGCAGCAGGGTACGCTGGTCGAGGTTTTGCCGGGTGCGTTGAAATCCCCATCTGCACCAATTGCCTTTGTTCACGCGGGCAGCAGCACGCCGGGGCGCAAGGTTCGCGTGTTTTCGGACCTTGCAGATCGAGCCTTTCAAGGCGCGCGGCAAAGGCGCTCCTCCGCTTAGGGGGAAAGCACGGAATTTTTCCCTTTGTGGGAATAGGAGGAATGGCTAGGCTTCCGACACCTGTTTTTAGGATTTGAGTAACCGCAGCCAGGACTGCTGATAGGGAGACTGTTTTATGGGAAAACGCGACGATCTGATCGCCAAATACGCCGATGATCTGAAAAACAAATGCGGCATGGATGCCGATATGGACCTGCTGACCAAGGTCACCATCGGGTGCGGTCCGGCGATCTATGACGCCGACGCGTCGACCGTGGCAGCCAGCCAGGACGGTGAGCTGGAGACCGTCAAAAATAATTTCCTCATCAAAAAGCTGGGTCTGGCCGACGGGCCCGAGCTGATGGAGGCCATCAACTCGGTTCTGGAAACCTATGGCATGTCTGAGCGCAACAAGTACCGCGCGGTGGTCTACTACATGCTGACCAAGCATTTCGGCAAAGAATCGGTTTACGGCTAAACGTTACGTTTTCCACCCAAACGCCCGCCTCCCCATCGGCGGGCGTTTTTGTTTTGAGTTATATTTTAAGGACTTGGTGTTTGAAGCGGCCTGAGAAAACAGGCTATGGTCCTTATGTGGCCAGGACGGTCAGAACCAACAGATTCCAGTACGCGTGTGGTGAGTAGGGAGCACGTGGGGTAGGGAAGGTTCTGCACCGTGCAGGGCCTTCCCTCTACTTTAATCGGCCTCAGTCGAACCCAAGGCGCAGATCACCTGCCATTCCGCCTCGGTAACCGGCTGTACTGACAGGCGAGAGTTTTTCACCAGTATCATCTGATCCAGACGCTCATCCGCTTTGATCTGGTCGAGCGTGACGTGAACTTCAAACGGCCTTACCGCCTTGATATCCACGCAATCCCAGCGTTCATCATCGGTGGTGCTGTCGGGATGGGCCTCGGTGCAGACCTCGACGATGCCAACGATCGCCTTGTCCTTTTGCGAGTGATAAAAGAACCCGCGATCACCGATTGCCATTTGCCGCATGAAATTGCGCGCCTGATAGTTGCGCACGCCGTCCCATTCTTCGCCCACATCCCCTTTGGCAACCTGCTGGTCCCAGCTCCAGGTCGACGGCTCGGATTTGAACAGCCAGTACGCCATCAGCCAATCACCTTTTTCCATGGGATCAGTTCAACGGACTGGAATAGGCCTGCCTTAGCATAGGGGTCATTGTCGGCCCAGCTTTGCGCGGCGGCCAGATCTTCGACATCGAGAATAATCAGCGAGCCGATCATCGCATCTCCGTTCAGCAAAGGGCCTGCCTGAGACACAACGCCAGTTGACTCGATATAGGCCAAATGGGCCGAGCGGTTGTCCAGACGGGTTTGCAGCGCGCCGGGTTTGTCACGGGCGATGAGGGCGATCAGCATGTTATTCCTCCTTGAGGGGTCGGTTGAGCAGGGTTTCGATGGCTTGCGCCACACTGTAGGCGCCTTGGCTCAGGTCGGCCACAGTGGCGCTGATGGGCATGTCCAGACCTTCGGCCTTGGCGATGTCGGCCATGGCGCGGGCGGTGGCGACGCCTTCGACAGTTGTTGTGGTGTCAAAAGGTTCGTCTCGACCCAAACACAAGCCAAAACGATAATTTCGGGACAGCTCGGACGAGCAGGTCAACACCAGATCTCCCAGGCCAGAGAGCCCCATCAACGTCTCTGGCTGTGCGCCGCGCATGAGGGCAAAGCGCTGCATCTCAGCAAAGCCGCGCGTCATCAGGGCAGCACGGGCACTGTCGCCTAGACCGGCCCCGATGGCAGCGCCACATCCGATGGCCATAACGTTTTTCAATGCGCCGCCGAGTTCCGCTCCGATCACATCGGTGGTGCGGTAGAGGCGCAGATTGGCGGTAGTTAGTTCGGCTTGCAGTGTTCCGAGCAGATCGGCATCTGCACAGGCCAAAGTCAGCGCTGTCGGCAGGCCACGCGCAATGTCATCCGCAAAGCTAGGGCCCGTCAGAAGCGCTGGTTGTGCGTCCGGAATGGTTTCCCGGATCACGGAAATCGGACCGAGGCCCGAGGACAGTTCAATCCCCTTGCAGCACGCAACCAGGGTTTTCCCGGCCAGCACCGCCGCGTGTTCCTGCAGTGCATGGCGCAACTGTTGCATCGGCACAGACACCAGAAGGACATCGTTTGCCGCCGCTTC
This sequence comes from Ruegeria sp. B10, assembly GCF_056539825.1. NCBI lineage: Bacteria > Pseudomonadati > Pseudomonadota > Alphaproteobacteria > Rhodobacterales > Roseobacteraceae > Ruegeria > Ruegeria sp. B10. Next base: position 2,421 of record NZ_JBQFVP010000012.1, on the reverse strand, counting down.
TTTGATATCAGAGGTGACGGTGATGGCATCGGGCAAGGCGACATCGGGCAATCGGCTCTTGTTGATCCGATTATCCTGCATGGCTTTCGCCTGCTCGGCGCTTCGCGACCACAGGGTGACCGGCCCGTTACCGGCCAGCGAAATCGCCAGAGCCGTGCCAAACGCCCCTGATCCGAGAACCGAAACGCTCATGCCTTTGCGCCCTTTTTACCGCTACCCAGCATGGCTGGACTGGTCTGGTCCAAAGGCCAACGTGGCCGCGCTGCAAGATCCAAGCCGTCGCGCGCACCTGTGCGAAACTGTTCCATCCCCGCATAGGCGATCATGGCCGCATTGTCGGTGCAAAGCTCAAGGGGTGGGGCGGTGAAACGTGCGCCTTTTTCGGCACAAACAGACTCTAATGCAGAACGAATGGCCGAATTTGCAGCCACACCACCCGCGACGGCAATGACCGGGTCCGATGGGGTCTCGGCCAGATACAGATCCATGGCGCGACTTGTTTTCTCGGCCAAAGTGTCCACGACTGCCTGCTGAAACCCGGCGCATAGATCGGCGCGATCCTGACGGGTCAGGCCGCCTTTCTCCGCGACGATCTGATCCCGCATCCGCATCAGCGCGGTTTTCAGCCCCGAGAAAGACAGGTCACATCCGGGCCGGTCCAGCAGGGGCCGCGGAAAGCGGAACCGCTTTGGATCGCCCTGGCGCGCCTCGGCCTCAACCGAGGGTCCACCAGGTTGCGGCAGGCCCAGAAGGCGGGCCGTTTTGTCAAAGGCTTCGCCGGGGGCATCGTCGATAGTGCCGCCCAGACGGGTGAATTGCTCGGGTCCGTGGGCGATGAGATATTGGCAGTGCCCGCCCGAGACCAGCAGCATCAGGTACGGAAAGGCTACTCCATCCGTCAGGCGCGGGGTCAGAGCGTGACCGGCCAGATGGTTTACCCCGATCAGAGGTAGGCCGGTCGCAGCACTAATCCCCTTGGCGCACATGACGCCGGACATGACTCCTCCGATCAGGCCGGGCCCGGCGGTGACCGCGATAGCGTCCATATTGGCCAGTGTTAGACCCGCATCCTCTAGCGCCTGTACGACGCAGATATCTAGTTTTTCCGCATGGGCACGTGCAGCGATTTCGGGGACGACACCCCCATAAGCGCTGTGCAGCTCGGTTTGGCCATGGACAATCGACGACAGCACTTCGGCCTCTTTGCCGTCGGTTTGGCGCACGACGGCGGCGGCTGTGTCGTCACAGCTGCTTTCCAATCCAAGGACGGTAAGTGTTTGCACCATTGGCGTGATCCGTTGCATCATGATTGCCAAGCGGGGTACCACCCTGCGCGGACGCAAACAATCCCAAGGCCGAAGGCGCCGATAGTTGTATTTGTTGATGACCCGCCCTCGCGCCGCCTCGGAGAGGTTCGTTGCGCAGCTTCCCACCCGCGTCAGATCGCGTGTTGAAGTCATCCATTCCCCCATTCTGGAAATTAAACCGCTGGCGGTTCCGATCTGCACGGCCGAGACGCAGGGGCTGATATTCACGTCTTCCAATGCAGTGAATGCGGCAGCCTCGGCGGGTGTGCGTCAGGATTTGCCTGCCTATTGCGTGGGTCCGACCACGACTGCGACCGCCGAAGGCGCGGGCTGGGATGCGCGTATGGTCGGTGGCACGGCAGAAGAGCTTGTGGCCGGTCTACTGCAGATCAGACCAACAAGCCCGCTGTTGCATCTGCGCGGCGAACACAGCCGGGGCAACATCGCCGAGCGTCTGACCGAGATGGGCTTAACCACGCGCGAACAGGCGGTGTACCAGCAACTTCTGCTGCCTCTCAGCCCCGAGGCAAAGGCCGCATCCGAGGGCGACAGGCCAGTGATCGCGCCTATTTTCTCACCCCGCACCGCGCGACAATTTGCCGACATTTGGGCGGGCACTGCCCCGCTATGGCTGGCCGCAATCAGCGAGGCAACGGCGGAACCCCTTAAATCCTTGGGGTATGAACGTCTGAGGATCGCCAAGGAACCGACGCCCAAGAAGATGCGTAAGGCCGTTAAAAAGCTTGTGAAACACGCGTTGCGGGTTGAGAGAGAGCCGGGTGCAGATTAACTTGGAACAGTCTGTAGTTCTGGTGATTTTAGAATCGATAAGGGGAATTTGACGGTGGCGGGCAAAAAGAAATCCGATCAGGAACCGGTGGAAACCCCGAAAACAGACGATGTGGTCGAAGATGTAAGCGTTGAACCTGGCGGTGAAACTGAAGGGTCGCCTGTTGACGAAGATGCGCCGAATGAGGACCTGATTTCCGAAGCCGAAGCCGAGGCCCAAGCCAGAGCCTAAGGCGAAGCCGAAGCCGAAGCCGAAGCCGAAGCCGAAGCGTCCGTCGAGCCGTCGGAACCTATGCAGGCCGATGAGAAACCCGCTGAACCGACC
>NZ_JBQFVP010000011.1:0-183609 GCF_056539825.1 Ruegeria sp. B10 | reverse complement strand
TTAAGTACGACAAGCGTCGTTACAAACGGCGCAACCGGATCGAGATCATGTTCGGCAGGTTGAAGGATTGGCGGCCTGTGGCAACCCGCTATGACAGGTGCCCAAAGGTCTTCCTGTCAGCATTCGCCCTCGCAGCACTCGTTATCTATTGGCTATGAGGCCTGAACCTAGGTTTGAGGCTTTGCCCGAGTTTCGTTGGAGAAACCCGGGCAGAGCTATGTCAAAGCGACAGTGTTTTGACGCGGTCGCGTAGTTGGAATTTCTGGATCTTGCCGGTTGAGGTCTTGGGAAGCGTCTCAAAAACAACCGCTTTTGGGGCCTTGAACCCGGCCAAGTTATCGCGGCAAAAAGCGATGATGTCCTCAGCGGTTGCCTCGGCCCCGTCGCGTAATTCGATAAAGGCGCATGGGACTTCGCCCCATTTTTCATGCGGCATTGCGACCACGGCGGCGGCCTGAACCGCGTCATGGCGATACAACACCGCTTCGACCTCGACGGATGAGATGTTTTCGCCACCCGAGATGATCACGTCCTTCAGGCGGTCGCGGATCTGGATATATCCGTTTTCATGTATGACAGCTCCGTCGCCGGACCAGAACCAGCCGTCCTCGAAGGCGTTTGAGCTCGCCTCGGCGTCTCTGTAATACCCGGCCATGACCGTGTTGCCCCGAATGGCGATCTCACCTTGCGTGGCACCATCGCGCGGCACCGGTGCGCCGTTGTCGCGGTCGATTACGGTGACCTCTTCGACCATCGGAAAAGCGATGCCCTGTTGTGCCTGCAATTCAGCCTGTTCCGCTGGGCTGAGATCGTTCCACTCTTCCTGCCAGAGGCATTGCGAGATGTGGCCGTAAGTCTCGGTCAGACCATAGACCTGCATGACGTCAAACCCCATCGCGCGGGTCTTCTCCAAGACCGACGGGGGCGGAGGCGCACCGGCGGTCAGCACCCGGATTGCGGGATCAAAGGGGGCGGCGTCGCTTTCGGCCTCTGCGAGCATTTGCAGCACGATGGGGGCCGCACCGAAATGGGTCAAGCCATGGGTGCGGATTGCGTCTAGAATACGGTCTGCGGCGGGGACGCGTGTAAAGACAACCGTCCCTCCAAGCATCGCCATCAACCAGGGATGGCCCCAGCCGTTGCAGTGGAACATCGGCACGACGGACAGATAGACCGGATAGGGGGGCATCTGCCATGCGGTGCCCGTACCCAACGCCATCAGGTAGGCGCCACGGTGGTGATAGACGACGCCCTTGGGGCGGCCCGAGGTGCCCGAGGTGTAGTTCAGCGCAATCGCGTCCCACTCATCATCGGGCAGATCGATAGGCAGGGGCGGGGCCGTGGTCAGCGCCTCATAGGTTTGGCCGCCGAGGCTTTGACCAGTGGCCGCAGGATCGGCGATTTCGACCACAGGTATTGTGCGACCCAGCAGATCAAAGGCTTTGGACAGAAGCGGCACCAGTTCCCGGTCCACAATCACCAGTTTGGTGTCCGCATGATCCAGAATATAGGCGATGGTTTCGGGCTCGAGCCGGGTGTTGAGCGTATTCAGCACCCCTCCGGTCAGGGGCAGGGCAAAATGCAGCTCAAACAGTTCTGGGATGTTCGGGCTGAGGACCGAGACCGTATCACCCTTCTGCACGCCAAGTGCTGCCAACCCACTGGCCACCGCGCGAATGCGGGCGGCAGTTTCCGCCCAGCTTCGTCGGATGTCACCATAGATAACAGCTGTGCGCGCGCCGTGCAGGGTTTCGGCGCGGCGCAGGAAGGACAAAGGTGACAACGGCACATGGTTGGCCTGTGTCTTCTGAAGAGCTTCGAAATGGTGACGCATCCGGATCCCGCCTGTCTTAGCTGTTGGGCCGCACGCGGGCGGCGGTCTTGTTGGCAAATGCTTCCAGCCGTTCGCGGGCGGCAGGCTGGGTGTTGACCACACCGCCGACCACGGCTTCGGCATAAGCTGCATCCATGCCGGACATGTTGTTCAAATGGCTGATCGCTGAACAGATTGCAAAATTGGTCAAAGGAAGGTTCTGCGCGATTTGCTCCGCCAGTTCCATTGCCTTGGCCATGCTGCCACCGTCTTCGGTGATGTATTGCGCCAGCCCCAGATCGACGGCCTCTTGCCCCTGATAGACACGGCCGGTCAGGATCATGTCAATCATGCGATATTTGCCGATCATGTCCGAGACGCGGATGGTTGCGCCTCCGCCCGTGAAAATCCCGCGCTGACCTTCGGGCAAAGCGAAATAGGTGCCGGGGTCGATGACGCGGATATGGGCGGCGCTGGCAAGCTCCAGCCCGCCGCCAACCACCGCGCCTTTCAGGGCGGCGATGATCGGCACGCCACCATATTCCATCTTGTTGAACGCCTCATGCCAGCGCAGGCAAACATGCATGAAGTCATCCGGGCTTCGGTCAGCTTTCCAGTGTTCAACCAGATCAAGACCCGCGCAGAAATGGTCACCCTCGCCGGTCAGCACAACGGCCCGAACGCCGGCCATACGCGCGCCGCTGAAAAAGCGGATCAGTTCTTCGATCGTGGCCACGTCCAGTGCATTGCGCTTGGTCGGGCGGTTCAGGGTCACGACATAGAGGCCATTGTCACGCTCGGAAATCGCGAGGTTCTCATAGGTGGTGGGGTTCACGACATCATTCATGTTGCGGATCCTCATAAAGGCGTTATTCGGGAAAGGCCGCGTCAAGCAGGCTGCGCGCGCCGTGCAGGATACGGGTGTGTTCGGCACTGCATTCCGGCAGGATGTGCTGCGCAAAGAACAGCGCGGTGGCGATCTTCTGGTTCATGAACTGAGTGTTCTGCCCATCGTTCAACGCCGCTTGCGCCGGAGGGACGCCCTTTGCCAGTTTCCAACCCGCGGCAAGCGTACCTGCCAGCATCAGGAATGGGACCGAGCCCGCAAAAGCGGCGTCGATATCTTTGCGGCTGTTTTCCAACAGCCATTCCAGCGCGGCTTCAAACGCGCCACGTGCCTGCGCAAGGCTTGAACCGATGGCTTGCGCGGTAGCATCGCCTTCCACCAGCTCGGCCTCGGTCGCTGCGATGCGGGCGGCGAACCGGCGGGCGGTCTCGCCCCCGTCACGCATGACTTTACGACCCAGAAGGTCGTTGGCCTGAATGGCGGTGGTGCCTTCGTAAATCGGCAGAATGCGAGCGTCGCGATAGTGCTGAGCGGCTCCGGTTTCTTCGATGAAGCCCATGCCACCGTGGATTTGAACGCCCAGTGAGGCGACCTCGACCGCGCGTTCCGAGCAGAAGCCCTTGACCAGCGGAACCATGAACTCGGCCAGAGCGGCAATGTCCGGATCATCCTGATGATGTGCGATATCCAGCAAGCCGGCCGTGGCCGCCGCCATGGCGCGCCCGCCTTCTGTAAGGCTGCGCATCCGCATCAACATGCGGCGCACGTCGGGGTGTTCGATGATCGCCACGGCGTCCTTGACCTGACCATTCACGGGGCGGCTCTGGACCCGGTCCCGCGCATAAGCCAAGGCGCGCTGATAGGCGCGTTCTGAGGTCGCGATACCCTGAACACCAACCGAAAAGCGCGCGGCGTTCATCATGATGAACATATATTCCAGCCCGCGGTTTTCCTCACCGATCAGGAAGCCCGTGGCGTCTTTGTATTCCAGCACCGCCGTCGGGCTGGCGCGTACACCCAGCTTGTGTTCGATGCTGACACAGTTCACCGAATTCTCCGCCCCAACCGAGCCATCCTCTGCCACCATCTTCTGCGGGACGATGAACAGGCTCAGCCCTTTCGGTCCGGCGGGCGCGTCAGGGGTGCGGGCCAGAACCAGATGGATGATGTTCTCAGTCAGGTCATGTGCGCCATATGTGATGAAGATCTTGGTGCCGGTTACGCCGTAACTGCCATCTTCGCGCCGCACCGCCTTGGTCGAGACGCGACCCAGATCGCTGCCCGCTTGGGGTTCGGTCAGGTTCATCGTACCCGACCAGCGCCCAGCAATTAGAGGCTCTAGATAAGTGGTTTTCTGCGCGTCCGACCCTGTCAGCAGCAGCGCTTCGATCGCACCATCGGTCAGCAAGGGACACAGGCCAAAGCTCATGTCGGCAGCATTCAGCATCTCGACCGCCGCCGCGCCAACCGTTCGCGGCAAGCCCATGCCGCCAAACTCTGGCGGGTGCGTGAGGGCCTGCCAGCCCATTTCAACAAACTGCGCATAGGCCTGCGCGTCCCCTTCGGGCATCGTCACGCGGCCATTGTCAAACTGTGCGCCCAACGTGTCCCCAATATGGGACAGAGGCGCGATCTGTTCGCTGCAGAACCGGGCATAGCCCTCTAGCGCAGCGCCGATATCGGTCAGATCGAAACCCGAGTATGCGTCCAGAGTGGACACTGTTTCCCAATGGGACAGGTGTTCGATACAGAACATCAGATCCTGCACGGGTGGCTGATAGGACATGCCAGATTCCCCCAATGGTCATTGTGGTTTTACGTCATTTATCTGCCGTTTAGCTTGCCGAAAAGCTCATATATTGCCAAGTTACTATCCGATATTGCCAAACTGGGGGCGGTCATGGTCAGCAATGACCCCATCTCACTTACAACCGTTTCTGCCGGTTTCATCCGGGATTGGCTTGAGGCATTGGGGAAGTGTTGCAGCGCAGATCAGATGCAGTTCCTGCTGAGCCGTTCGGGCCTGCACGTCACTGCGTCAGAGCCTGCGCAGCGTGTGACGCTTCAAGAGATCGCCCGCCTGTACCAGCTGGCCGCGCCTGAGACGGGGGACGAGATGATGGGCCTGTGGAGCCGTCCCATTCGGCCACGCGCCCTGCAGCACCTTGTGACCGTTCTGCGCGAAGCAAGCAGCCTGACCTCGGCGCTGTATCGTTTTTCGACATTCTGGAATTTGTTGCTGGATGATTTCCGCCTAGACCTTCGCACCGGGCCGGATTTGGTTGAACTTTCGCTAATACCGTATCGGCAGGACACGGCACCCCAACGCTTCGGCCATATGTTGATCTTGAAGCTTGCGCATGGGTTGCTGTCATGGCTGAACGGATCGGAAACGCCTGTAAAAGCCGTTCGCTTTGCATTTGCGCGGCCCGGTTTTGCGGCGGACTATGCGGTTGTCTTCCCCTGCGCGGTCACATTCGATGCTCCGCAGACCAGCATTCTGTTCGATCCGCGCCGCTTTGATCCCCCGATCGCGCGCAGCCCGGCTGAGGCGTCTCTCTTCTTGGAGCGCGCACCGATCGACTGGATTTTCACCAACTCGCGCGCCCATACAAACAGCCTGCAGGTCCGTGCGTTTCTATATCGGACGTCCTGGAAAAGCAGTCAGCTTCCTGATGCAGCCCTTGCGCTGAAGATGACACCTCGGACCCTGAACCGGCGTCTCAAGGACGAGGGCACCTCATTTCAGGACATCAAGGACGCCCTGCGCCGCGATATTGCGATCCGCGCCCTGCAGCAAAGTGGCGACAGTATCGAGCAGATTGCGTTCGATACGGGGTTCTCGGCCCCGGCGAACTTCCACCGTGCATTCCGGAAATGGACCAACCGCAGTCCCGGTTCCTATCGCACACAGGATCGAGCGCTCTGAACGTCGTGGCGCTTGCATGTCACTGTCATATTGAGCCTTTATGGATCGTTGAACAGCAACGGTTCGGGGTATCTGCCCAAGGGTTGGCTTTTGTATTGAAAGGGGAATGAATGTCATCGGATGAGGATACTGGCATCGGCTTCATCGAAAACCGGCCGTTTGATGAGATTAGTGTCGGAGATACGGCCGAACTGTCCCGCACCCTGACCGCGCAGGATATCGACGCCTTTGCGGCGGTCTCAGGTGATGTGAACCCGGCCCATGTGGATGAGGCCTTCGCGCAGGAGGACATCTTTCACAGGGTGGTCGCACATGGCATGTGGGGCGGTGCGCTGATATCCAATGTTTTGGGCACGCAATTGCCGGGGCCCGGGACAATTTATCTGGATCAGACCCTAAAATTCCTCAAACCCGTTGGTATCGGCGATACGGTCACTGTGCGTGTCACCGTGACCGAAAAGCAGCCCGAGAATAAGCACGTCACTCTGGATTGTCTTTGTACGACTGGCGATGGCAAGCCTGTCATCACCGGACAGGCCGTCGTGATCGCGCCGGACAAAAAGGTCAAAAGGCCCCGAATGGCGATGCCGGATCTGGTTTTGCATCATCGAGGGGCCTCGTATGACCGATTGCTGAGCGCGGCTCAGAAAATGGACCCATTGCCAACGGCTGTGGTCCATCCCTGTGATGAAAGCGCGTTGGAGGGGGCGCTCTCGGCCCGTGATTTGGGTTTGTTAGAGCCTGTTTTAGTCGGTCCGCGCAGCCGGATCCAACATGCGGCGGATGCGGCTGGGTTGGATATCGGCGGTCTCGAGATCATTGATACGCCGCACAGCCATGCCTCGGCCGAACGGGCGGTGCATCTGGCGCGGGATGGTCGTGTGAAGGCCCTGATGAAAGGCGCGTTGCACACGGATGAGGTCATGTCGGCCGTTGTCTCTAAGGCCAATGGTTTGCGCAGCGAACGCCGGATGAGCCATGTCTATGTAATGGATGTGCCGACCTACTCCAAACCGCTTCTGATCACCGATGCTGCCATTAATATAGCGCCCGATCTGCAGACAAAGGCGGACATGGTTCAGAATGCCATTGATCTGGCGCGCGCCATCGGGATCGAGACGCCAAAAGTAGCGATCCTGTCAGCGGTTGAGACCATTACACCCCGGCTGCAATCCACGGTCGAGGCTGGTGCCCTGTGCAAAATGGCGGATCGCGGGCAGATCACGGGTGGTATGCTCGATGGCCCTCTGGCTTTTGACAACGCCGTGTCGATGCGTGCTGTCACGACCAAGGGCATCAAATCCGACGTGGCGGGGCAGGCCGATATACTGGTCGCGCCGGACCTTGAGGCCGGCAACATGATCGCCAAGCAGCTCATGTATCTGGCCGGAGCTGAGGCCGCAGGGATTGTTTTGGGCGCGCAGGTTCCGATCATGCTGACCAGCCGCGCCGATGATCGCCGCACTCGCATCGCCTCCGCGGCGATTGCGGTGCTGTATGATCATTCGGTGCGCTGAATGGTCTACTGCGTCGCGGGTTCGGGAAACCGGGCCCGCGTGCGGTTGGCGAAGGCAACCAGTGACAACATCACCGGCACCTCGACCAGCACACCCACCACCGTTGCAAGCGCCGCCCCGGAGTTTAGGCCGAACAGGCTGATGGCGACCGCTACGGCCAGCTCAAAAAAGTTTGAGGTTCCGATCATTGCGCAAGGGGCGGCGATGCGGTGCGGGACCTTCAGGGCATAGGCGGCCCCATAGGCCAGCGCGAAGATGCCATAGCTTTGGATTAGGATCGGAACGGCGATCAGGACGATGACCATCGGCTTGGCCAGGATCGTCTCTCCCTGAAGGCCGAACAGGATCACCACCGTTGCGATCAGACCCATGATCGACCACGGTTTGACGCGGGCGGAGAAGGAATCGATGGCCTCCTCCGAGCCCAGCCGCTTGCGGGTGATCAAACCCGCAATCAGGGGCAAAACCACATAGAGTACAGTGGCCAGAACCAGCGTTTGCCATGGAACTGAGATATCGGTGACCCCCAGCAAAAAGGCCACAATAGGTGCAAAAGCCACGACCATGATCAGGTCATTTACTGAGACCTGCACCAGTGTATAGGTCGCATCCCCTTTGGTCAGTTGCGACCAGACAAACACCATCGCGGTGCAGGGTGCGGCCCCCAAGAGGATCAGACCCGCGGTGTATTGTGCAGCATCTTCCGGCTGAATCCACGGGGCAAAGACATAGTCGAAGAACAACACCGCCAGCAGGGCCATGGTGAAGGGCTTAATCAACCAGTTGACCACCAGCGTCACAATCAGGCCTTTGGGTTGCCGGGCGACGCCCGCGACCGCTTTGAAATCGACGCCGACCATCATCGGATAGACCATGGCCCAGATCAGCAGGGCCACGACCAGGTTGACGCTGGCCACCTCGGCCCCGGCGATCAGGCCGACCAGACCAGGCGCGGCCAGTCCGATCAGCACGCCGCCGACCATGGCGAGGGCGACCCAGATGGTCAGATAGCGCTCGAAGATGCTCATGAATATGCCTCAGTTGTTTGGTCGGTCAGCTTACCCGAAGTGAGCGCCGCAAGCGCCACCATGACAGCCGCTGTGCCCAGCACAAGGGGCAGGCCGCCGACCTGATAGGTAAAGCCGGACAGGACGGTGCCCAAAAGGCGGCCTGTCGCGTTGGCCATGTAGTAGAAGCCGACATCCATCGTGACCCGCTCGGACTTGGTGAAGGCGAGGATCAGATAGGAATGCAGGGATGAGTTGACGGCGAAGATTGCTCCGAACACCAGAAGACCCACAACCAGCGTGATTGTCAGCCATGTCTCCGGCCCGGGCGATAGCAAAACTGCCAGTGTTAGAGCCGCAGGAACGCAGAACAGCATGGCGGCCCAGCTGCGTGCGGCGCGGATCAAATCGCCTTCGGACCGGTCTGAGGCCCGCAGGATCTTGGGCGCGTTGGCTTGAATAACGCCATAGAGGATGATCCAGAACGCCATGAAGGTGCCGATCATGAAAAAGGCGGCGCGGTTGCCCTCTTCCGTACCATCCGAGAGGACGGCGTAGAAATAGATCGGGATGCCGACCACGAACCACACGTCGCGGGCACCGAACAGAAAGACCCGCGCGGCGGACAGCCAGTTGACGTTGGCAGATTTCGAAAAGACCTCAGAGAACTTCGCGCCCTTGCGCCCTTTGGGCAGGCCGGGGGGCATGAAGCGGATGACGGCGAACAGGATCACCGCCAGAACGACTGCCATCACGATGATCGCCGCCTGAAAACCCAGCGTTGCCAGCATCGCCGCGCCCAACAGGAAGCCCAGCCCTTTGACGGCGTTCTTTGATCCGGTCAACACAGCCACCCAGCGAAACAGCCCGCCGCCCTCGGTCGGGGCCAGCAATTTCACCGCGGATTTCGAGGACATCTTGGCCAGATCCTTGGCCACTCCGCTGGCCCCCTGCACGATCATGACAAAGGCCACAGACGCGCCAATCGCCCAATTAGGGTCTAGTTGAGTCAACGCCAGCAGTGCCACCACCTGCAATCCAAGCCCGGCATAGAGCGTCGAGGTCAAGCCAAACCGTGCCGCGATCCATCCCGCTGCAAGGTTCGTCACCATCCCGGCGATCTCATACAGGACAAACAGGTAGGCCAACTGCACCGGCGAGAAGCCAAGCGTGTGAAAGTGCAACAGCACCAGCATCCGCAGGGCCCCATCGGTCAGCATAAAGGCCCAATAGGCCGCCGTTACCGCGATATAGGCCGACAGCCCCTCGGGCCGCTCGGTCACAGCGAGGCCCCGACCATCAGCGCCACATCGACCAGACGGTGGGCATAGCCCATCTCGTTGTCATACCAGGCATAGATTTTCACCTGTGTCCCGTTCACAACCATGGTCGACGGCGCATCGACGATCGAAGAGCGTTCGTCATTGGTGTAGTCGGTCGACACCAGCGGCCGGGTCTCATAGCCCAGAATGCCGTTCAACTCACCTTCGGCCGCGGCTTTGAAGAAGGTGTTGACCTCTTCGACGGTGGTCTCACGCTCAACCTCGAACACGCAGTCTGTCAGTGAGGCGTTCAACAGCGGCACCCGCACCGCATGGCCGTTCAGACGCCCCTTGAGTTCGGGGTAGATCAGCGTGATTGCCGTGGCCGAGCCGGTTGTTGTCGGGATCAGCGAGTTCAGCGCCGACCGCGCGCGCCGCAAATCCTTGGCGGGACGGTCAACGATGGTCTGCGTGTTGGTCACGTCATGGATCGTGGTCATCGAGCCGTGGCGGATGCCCAGATTCTCGTGGATCACTTTGACCACCGGGGCCAGACAGTTCGTCGTGCAGGAGGCTGCGGTCACGATCTGATGGGTCGCCGGATCGTAGATGTCATCATTCACGCCCATCACGATATTGGCGGTCGGGCCGTCCTTGACCGGGGCCGAGACGACAACTTTTTTTACGCCCGCATCGAAATAGGGGGCCAGTTTTGCCTCGGTCTTGAAGACACCGGTGCAGTCAATCACCACATCGACGCCGTCCAGCGGCAGAGCGCTCAGATCCTTGGTGCCGATGAAGGGCAGGCGGGTGCCGTTAATGGTGACGCTTTCGTCATCATGCTCGAAAGTGGCGTCCCAACGGCCATGAACCGTATCGAACTCCAACAGATGCGCGTGCATCTCGGCATCTCCGACCGCGTCGTTGATCCAGGCGATCTTGGCGCCTTTCTCCAACAGCGGTTTCAGGGCCAGTTTTCCTATCCGGCCCAGGCCATTCACAGCATATGTGGTCATTTCAGTCTCCGACAGAGGTTCTGCCGATGTCATCGACAGCAGATTGTAGGGCGATCCGGTCAAGGCTTTCGACCGGCAAGGAGGTGAACGCCTCGATCCGGCGCTTCAGCGCGCCATAGGCGTTTTGAAAGGCGAGGCTTTTCTCGGCATCGGTTCCGGTAGCTTTCACCGGGTCTTCCATGCCCCAATGGCCGCTGATCGGTTGGCCTTCCCAGGCCGGGCAGTCTTCGTTCGCAGCTTGATTGCAAACGGTAAAAACAAAATCCATCTCCGGCGCACCGTCGGCCGCAAATTCCGACATATGCTTGGAGCGCAGGACCGAAGTATCGTGACCCTTGTCCTGCAACACCTGCACGGCAAAGGGATTCAACTCGGACGCGGGCTGCGTTCCGGCGGAATAAACGGTGAACCTGTCGCCACCCAATTGGCGCAGCAGTGTTTCGGCAAAGATCGAGCGGGCGGAATTGCCCACGCATAGAAACAGGACGTTGAACTTGCGGTCAGTCATGTCTTCATTTCCCTGTGTGAAAGGCATGCAGATATCGGGACGACCCCGGCAGCAATCGACGACCAGAAAATCCAGCATTCCCTGAACTTTAGCCATGTCGACGGAATAAAGCAGAGACGTGCCAGAGCGTTCCTGTGTCACCAGCCCGGACCTTTGCAGCGCATTCAGATAGTTCGACATGGTGCTGGGTTTGATATCCAGCTCCGAGGCCAGCTCACCCGCTGGCACGGTGTCAGGAAACCGTCGCATTAACATGCGAAAGACTGTGATGCGTTGCGGATGCCCCAGAATGGCCAGCTGATCGGTGATCTCTTCTATCATATTTCATGAATTATGGAAATATATATTGGTGGTCAACCGGGAACCCTATTGTGTCACAGAATTTTCATGAAGCCTCGGCGCGCTGATCCGGGCTTGCAGGCGCAGACCTGACGAATTAAAGAAGCCTTCGCATCCTTCCGAATTCAGCTTCGGAGGACCAACGGTGCCGCTGTAGCTCAGCTGGTAGAGCACGTCATTCGTAATGATGGGGTCGGGGGTTCGAGTCCCTTCAGCGGCACCACTTGTTTCTGAATAAACACCCCGGCCAAAGGGAATACCCCGGACGCGCGAATTGTTGAGACGCGCGCCTTGCTGACGGCCCGTTCAAATCCACGTATCTTAGCTCTTTTGTGAGGAGTGGAGAGATTTCAGGAGGAGCAAACCCTGTCATATCAGTTGCCCCCCTCAACGCGACGAGAGGGGCAGTCTTCCAGTTCAGACCGACAAGCAGACGTATTTCATTTCCATATAGTCTTCCATACCGTGGTGGCTGCCTTCGCGGCCAAGGCCGGATTGCTTGACGCCGCCGAACGGGCCCAACTCGGTCGAGATGATGCCGGTGTTCACGCCGACGATGCCGTACTCCAGTGCCTCAGCCACCTTGTAAACGCGGCTCAGGTCCTTGGCATAGAAATACGAGGCCAGGCCGAAGATCGTGTCGTTGGCCATGGCGATAACGTCATCTTCGTCCTCGAACTTGAACAAGGGCGCAAGTGGGCCAAAGGTTTCGTCCTGCGCCACCATCATGTCCTGAGTCACGCCGGTCACGATGGTGGGTTGGAAGAAGGTGCCGCCCAGATCATGAGGCAGGCCGCCGGTGAGAACCGCGCCGCCTTTTTCTGTGACATCCTTGATATGCTCTTCGACTTTGGCCACCGCGTCGTCGTTGATCAAGGGGCCGGTGGTTGTGCCAGCACTTAGTCCGTCGCCAACTTTGAGCGCCTCAACTGCGGCCTTCAGCTTGGCGGCAAAGGCATCGTAGACGCCCGCCTGCACGTAGATGCGGTTGGCGCAGACACAGGTCTGGCCGTTATTGCGGAACTTGCACAGCATCGCACCTTCGACGGCCGCATCCAGGTCGGCATCGTCGAACACGATGAAGGGCGCGTTGCCGCCCAGCTCCATCGAGCATTTCATGACCTGATCGGCCGCCTGGCGTAGCAGGATGCGCCCCACCTCGGTCGAGCCGGTAAAGGTCAGCTTGCGCACGCCCGGGTTCTCGCAGAACTCCTTGCCGGTCTCGCTGGCCTGAGTCGATGGCACGACGTTGAAGACACCCGCAGGCACGCCCGCCTGCTCCGCCAGCAGCGCCAGAACCAGAGCAGACAGTGGGGTCTCTGTCGCAGGGCGCGCAACAAAGGCGCAGCCCGCAGCCAGCGCCGGGCCAGCCTTACGCGTTATCATCGCGTTGGGGAAGTTCCATGGCGTGATAGAAGCCGCCACACCGATTGGCTGTTTCATCACCATGATCCGCTTGTCGCGCTGATGGCCGGGGATGGTCTCGCCATAGACCCGCTTGGCCTCTTCCCCGAAAAACTCGATGAAGGAGGCGCCATAGCCGATTTCGCCAACAGCCTCGGCCAGCGGCTTGCCTTGCTCGGCGGTCAGGATCTTGCCCAGATCCTCGGCGTTTTCCATCATCAGGTCGAACCAGCGGCGCAGGATGGCGGCGCGTTCCTTACCGGTCAGCTTGGCCCATTCCTTCTGCGCAGCTTCGGCCTGTGCGATGGCGCCTGCGACCTGCGCGCGGCTGACATCGGCAACTTCGGCAATCACGTCCCCGCGCGCGGGGTTGGTCACTGCGAACGTGCCGTTATCGCCATCCACCCATTGGCCGCCGATATAGGCTTTGGTCACCAGAAGGTCGGGATTCTTCAGCAGGGATTTCAGATCGGTCGTTGCGTCCAGCATGGGTCAGCCTCCGGCAATATTTGCGTCGCGCGCACCCAAGCAGGTGTCATGCGCTTTGTCTATGTCCATTGTTGCGCGGCGATGAACCCAGTTTGCCCTTTCCCACCGCGAAGCGACTTTGGCACCCTGTCGGTGCCCATATGGCTTTCATTTCTCTTGGGAGTTTGCGACAGTTTTCGAGATTTCCGAGCGATAGGGGATGTAAATGAGTGTTACATTGCCTATCTATATAGAAATATAAAGAAAAAGGGATAGCGTAGATGTCGAACCAGCAATTTGAGGCATTGATCAAAGAGACTCAGTCCAAGGTGCGTGAGTCGCAATCGCAGATCGAAGGCCTGACCTCACGGATCGAGGCCGCACGCACCAAAATCGGTACGGCCGAGGCGGATATCGACATCGAAAACGCCACGCTTGAGGATGTGCATGCCCATACCGAGGTAATGAACGCCAATATCGCTGAGCTGATCATGGGGCTGGACGATGTCACCAGCGCGTTCTCGAAAGATTTCGACGAGATGCGCTCGAAAACCGGGTGGGAATCGTTTGTTGGAATCTTCTCGAAAGGTAAATCCGAGTCGATGCGGCAGGAGCGGATGCGCACGGCCAACATTGACGACAAGCTGCAGGACCTGATCGCCAAATCCGACGTGATCGTCAAACTGCTGGAGGGGCAACTGTCCGTACTGGAAGAACAGCGCGTGAAGGTCGAGGACAACCTGACCGTCACGCTGGATGACCGTGAGGCGACTGTTGCAGAACTTGAGGCGCTGCGGGCCGAAATTCAGGACATGGACCCGACGATCATCGCCTTGGAGAACAAGATCAGCGTCGAACAGGACGCCGCCGCGCGTACCCAGTTGGAAACCGAGTTGGCCGAGCTGAACAAGCAATATAACGCCAAAGTTCAGGAAGAGCAGGTGAAGTTGGCCAAGTCACAGACGCTGGAGCGGTACATTGAAAAGGGCAAGACCTGGGTCGATTCACTGCAAAATCAGGCGGCGACGCAGATGGTGCTGATCAACAAGCTGCAGACAGACACGCAACAGCGCGTGGTGCTGTATGACGCCCTGACCAAATCGCTGAAAACCGCGCAGCAGCAGGACGTGGCCCACCGCATCAACGAGATCGGCGTTCAGACCGACCAAGAGGCGCAGACGGCCATGGCCGCCATCGGCACCGCGACCAACCAGAAGATGGCCGACATGCTCGAGGCGCATGAGGACCACATGGTCTTTGCCCGCGACGTGCTGGAGAAAAAGGCCAAGGCGGATGAACGCTTTGCCCGCCGGTTCGCCTCGATTGTCGAGAAGCATGATAAGAATTTGTATGGGGGGTGAGGACGCGATCCGTTCGCCGCTAAAGATGCTAAGTTCAGCAGTGGGCGTTGCGCTCTTTGGGGCGATTCTCATCCTGTTCGGGTACATGACCCAATTGATTCCAGCATACCTTGGTCCCGATCTGAGATTGATGATGTTCTTCGTGCCATTGGTCTTCGCGCTCGGATCATTTGGAGTTTCAGCCGTGTTCGCAGTCTGGGGCGCACTTTGGTTGGCATTCGAGGTATTCCTTCTATTGGTCGATAAGCTAAATGAATAACCCGACCCAAGACCATGTCGGCCTGACCGACACCTTCGCCTCGCGCCGGTATTTCCGCAAATTCGAGGTGATCACCGTCCACCTCCTGCGCGTGGCCGCGACGATGGAGGCTGAGGGCGCGATCAGTAAGCAAGAGGTGCGGATCGTGTCGCGCTACCTCTCGGGGTTGCTCTACACCTTCCGTGCGCTCAGCATGAAATACCTGCTGGTCGGGCGCGATACGGGGCGGTTCTTCGGCAGCCTCGCCATGGACAAGCGCGACAGCGGCTTTCCGGTGGCGGCCGAGTTGCTGACCATGGCCAATGACGCGCAGCAGGCTCAGGTGCATCTGGCGAATATGCCCTCGGAAGATGATCTGAAAACCGACATGGTGCGAACGATCATCGGCGACCAGGAAATCCCGACCAAGCTGCAATTCGCTCTGTCCCAAAGGCTCTATTACGAGGAATTGCTGAAAGGTCAGCTGTTCTGGGCGCGCAACGATCCCGAATGCCACTGGATCGGGAATGAGGGTGAACGGCGCAAGTTCATGATCCATTGGGCGGTCTATGACAGCCAGATCAATCTGCCGGTCATCTACCTGATGCAGTTGGAGGATAGCGGTAAGACAGCTCTGCCCAAAGACCAACGCCGCTGGCCCGAGGTGCAGGCACATCTGATGGCGCAATCCTTAGGCGGGTTGAAACTGGTGACGATTGCCAAGGGCTTCGATCAGGATTTCAACGATCTGCATCCCAAACACCTGCGCCGCATCCATGTTGGGCCGATGTATTCCTCGGCCTTTACCGAGCAGTCCGGCCCCTTGCGGCAGGTGCTTGAGGACGCGCAAGCTCCGCAAGGTCAGGACTGGGCGCTGGCCTGGACCACAGAGGAACTGGAAAGCGAAGAGGTGATAGAGGAGCGCGCCGGATGGTTCTCGACCGTCGAGCGCGAGGTCTTCGCGCTGGACCCCTTCGGCGGGCAGGGGGCCGAGACCGGGGCGACGCGCACCCAGCGTTCGATCATCCTGCCCCAGCGTCCGTTTCAGGTACTGGCCGAGCGCAACCCGCCGGGCTTTGCCGATGTGCGCAAATTCGTAGTCAGCAAATCGGGGCAGGTGCTGCGCTATTAGATTTTTTTGCCTCCGGCGGAGGTATTTTTGAACAGAAGAAGAATGGGCGGTTTTTGAGATGAGTTTGACATCAGATCAGATGGAATTGCGGGAAGACGATATTCGCAAGCATTACCCGGCGGCGACGGCCTTGTTGAACGGGTTCGAACACGCGCCGCGGATTGCGAAACCGGTTGACGTGGCGGTTGAGCGGTCATCGGGGGTGTCGACGGGGCGGCGGTTTCGATCCACGACGCCCGGGCTGGTAACACGCCGCACTACGCGGGCGGATGGGGTGCATCTGGTTGAGCGGATCGAGGCGTCGGATGATGGCGACACGCTGGTCTCGCCCCCTCAGGCCACCGCGCAGCAGGCCATTCGGCGCACGATTGCTATCGCTCTGGCCGTGGCCGAGGCATATGCGGAGCAGACGCCGTTGGCCGATTTGAAGCGGGCCAATCTGGCGGGGGATTTGCCCGTTGCGCGCAAGACCGAGTTTTCGGAGTTGCTGACGGCTGAGGCACTGATCACCTCTCATGTGCTGGGCAACGCGCTGGCGTATCTGATGTCGTCCCATCTGGGCGAAACCACCGTTGATCTGGGCGAGATCGAAGAGGTTTTGACCGACAACGGCCAGCTGGCCCTGCACGGTGCCTTGTGGGAGCTGGACCAGGTGCTGACCAAACACGCCCCTGACGACGCACATCTGATCGCCGCCATTAGCGCCTATGCCGAGCAGCTGATGGACAAGGTCGCCCTGCGCGTAGGGTCCGCTGGCCATCTGGCCCCGTTCCAGAACGCGGCCTGGCATATCGAGGCCGACGACCTGACGATCCGGGGGTTTGAGCCGGCCTCGAAGGCCAAATCAACCACCCTGACCATGACGTTCAAGAAACCGAACGAGGTGGTCGGCAACCATATCGCCAAGTATCAGGCGATGAAGTTGGCCAAGATGCTGATGGCCTACGACTTCGACCGCCGCCTGAACCCCTTCGCCGAACTCGGCGGGTTCATCTTTACCTTTATGGGCGACGGCAAACCGGGCACCGGCAAGACCACCCTGATCCAGATGATGGCCGGGCTGATCAACGACTACTGCCAGAACGCGGGCTATCCGTTCCGCTATCAGAACCTGAGCACAGACAATATCGACAGCTATCAGGGCAAATCCGGCCAGAACGCCAAGGCGTTCATCAACACGATCATCGACCCCTCGGTCATCGGATTTGGCACCATTGACGATATCGACCAGCTGGCGGGTAAACGCGGCGACCGGCAGTCGTCGGCCGGGCAGCTGGAAATCACCGCCGTGCTGATGGAGAGTTTTGCCGGCGCCAACACCGTTGTGCGCGGCAATTGTACGTTCGGTATGTTCTCCAATTACCCCGAGAATGTGGACGACGCCCTGCGCCAGCGGGCGGGCGCCCGGTTCCTGGTGGACGGGCCGCAGACGCGCGAAGACTACATCGACATCCTGCACCTGCTAATGGGCCGCAACCATGACATCCCGCTAGGCGAACACGAAGCCTATGCCGCGCAGGAGATCAAGAAGGCCGTTGCCGCCAGTTTCGAAAGCCACTCCCGCCCGCATGAGGACGCCTTGATGCAGGTCTATGACCGGGTCTCGGGCGAGATCGGCCAGATGGACACGATCGCCAAGCTCGGCACCTATCTCAAGGCGATCCAGCAAGCGGATGAGCGCTTCACCGGCCGCGCGATCAAGAACATCACCGACGCGGTTAAGGTCCGCGCGATGGACTTCGAACTGCCCGATGAGTGGATGGAAAACCCCGATCTGTTCCTGTTCCGTGACTACGACACCAAGAAGGCCATGATCGAGGACCTGCGCCAGCCGATCACGGTCGAGATGGTGATGCAGGAAATCAACCGCTACGCCGACAGCGAATTCCGCTATGCCGACAAGAGCGACGAGGTCGCCATCGAGAACGCGGTGCGTGAGATGGGCCGGATGGAAGAGGCCAAGCGACGGTTTCTGGAGGGGAAGGGATAATGCTCGTCTACGCGATTTCCGGTTTTGCGCTTGTATTGGGCCTGATCCTGCCTCTGCGTTGGGGCGTGGTTGGATTTCTGGCCGCTGTAGCGGTGCTGTTCTTGACCCAGTTCGGTGTCAACGCGAGCAGCGGGTTCGAGGGCACCTCATGGGAAGAGTCCCTGATCCTGTTTGAGGGCAGCGTGGTGTCGTACCTCGGGTTCAACTTGCAGATCACAGGGCGGGCGTTCGCATTGCCCTTGTTGGTGCTGGCGGTTGTGGTTGTTTGGCGTTTCAAGAGGGTGGGATGAAACAGGTGTCACGCAAGATGAAAACCCAACTCGACGATGAGTTCCGCCATCCCGACAAGAGCGACGAAGTCGCCATCGAGAACGCCGTGCGTGAGATGGGTCGGATGGAAGAGGCCGAGCAGTGGTGTTTCGAGGGGAAGGGCTAATGGTGGGAAAACCACTTTGGGCTGCAGGTCCTGCCGAATTGCTACAACACGGAATACTGTTGGTATCAGAGCAGTCTGACGCCAAACGCCGTATTGCGATGATTCTGATAGATAACGCCGCCGAACTGATTATGCAGACCTATCTAACTTTGCCGAGGCGGGTAACAGGATTAGATTTAACACGCAAAGAGCGTGACGAGTTTTGTAAGAATTTTCCAAGCCTTCTGGATGGCATTGAGCAGCATGCGCAAGACAGAATACTCGGCTTAAACCTTGGTGAATTCGAATGGTTCCATAGGCTTCGCAACGAACTCTACCATCAAGGGAATGGGTTAACAGTAGAGCGCCGCAATCTGGAGGTTTATGCAGAGCTTTGTGAAAAGCTTTTCGAGGCGCTATTCGGTGTAGGATTGGATTTAGATGTACCCAGCGATTCCAGTACAAGGCTTATAGGAGAATTTTTCGAAGCTTGGATGAATATTGAGCGAACTCTTGCACAATGGGCTCCGAATGGTGCGCGTCGCACTGCTATCGCCAACATTGAAGCTTTGGGACAAGAAGGCGAGTTGTCAGCCGATGTGCTACTGACCTTTCTTCAAGTTCAGCAAATCCGGAACCAACTTGTCCACGGCGAGGCTGAAGCTGAAGAAATGTTGCGTGATGCGAACATGTCGAAAATCCGTTTGGTGGAAGCAGCAGTCCAAGAAATGGGTGATCGACAACAGCGTAATTGGCGACGAGGCCAATCATGATCCGCCTCATCGAAAAAGGCCTGATGTTCGGCAACCTCGTCCACATCTCCAGCCCGGCTCTGGTCGAGCGGTATAACCGCGCGTTGCTGCATCTGGCAGGCAAGACCACAGCGCTTACGGATTTCCATGTTGATATCTCGGGCTATTCGCCGGAGGTGGGGATTGAACTGGACGACCCGCTCTACCTCAACCCCAATGGGGTCAACCGGCAGTTCATCCTGCTGACGACCGAGCAGAAACGCGCGCCTTTGCTGAACGTCAAATTCTCGACCTCGCGCGATATTCTGCGTGAGTTTATCGAGATGAACGAGGCGCAGCTGTTCGCTCTGACCGCCACAGATGCGGTGGCCGGAGAGCTGGTGAACTCGGTCTTCAAACTCACCACGCCCAATGATCTGCTGAACCTGCGCAAGATCGAGATTGAGGCCGACACAGCAGGCGGCACCCTGCGCAAGGCCGAGCAACTGGCGAGCATGGTCGAACAGTTCAAAACCGCCGAAGATGCCTGGTTCGATGATGTGCTGATCGCCAAGATGATCGAAACGGCGAAAGAAACCGGCGACGTCACCCGCAACCCGGTCCACCTCCGCCACACGGCATTTGAACAGCGTAATTTCTGGACGGCGCATTTCGGCGGGCTGTACCTGTTCCCAGACATGGATCACCCGGCGGCGATTTGCGTGGGCGAAAAGCCTGATGATCTGAAAATCAAATATACGTTTGACCCGTCTCAACGGAACCAGATTGCTAAATTCCTCGACTATAACGATCTGGTGGAACCCATCGTGAAGGCGCGCGGCGTGGATGCGGCGGCGATCCTTCAGCAAAAGATGGATTTCCTGACCGTTGCCGCCGCCGCAGATGCTGATGTTGATCTGATGGGGCTGGATCGCCGCGATATGAGGCGTTTGGCGCGAAACCACTCGGATCGCTTGCCCGAGGCATATCACGGTCTCGCCCAACTCTTGCGCTGGGCGACGGATGGGGGGCCTTGGCCGCGGATCACCTCGGACCATCCGGCGTATTTCTACACGTTGCGCGCCGCGGATACGCCGTACCGCGATTTGGTGAATATGTTGCTGTCCGAACTGGCTCCGCTTGATCCTCGCCAGATGTTCATTTGTCACAAAGAGCTGTTCTACAAAACCTATGCCACGTGGCCCGAGGCCAAAAAGGCCTATGTTGCCGAGTTTCTGGCCCGCGAGTATCAAGTGGATAAATCCGGTGCCCGTGCGGCTCTGTTCGGTCATGAACCGGACATGAGCGGAGAAGATCGTGTCAGCGATACAATCATCGAGCGGGTCGGACCTTGGGGTGCAGTCGGGAGGAGTTGATATGTTCGGAGCGATGCGCCTGTTTCTGGTCCTGCTGGTTCTGCAGACAATTGCTTACTTCGCGCTGTCGCTTTATTCGCGCGGCGTCCGCCGCCGCAAGCTTGAGACGTGGTGGGACGAGAAGGGCAAACAGGGAAATAAAGAGGCCTTTGTGGAACGCGGGCTGCACGTCTACGACAATTCGTTCCGGCGCAAACTGATCCTGGCGGTGTATATTGTCCCTTGGGTGGCAATCGGCGCATTGATCTACATCGTGAATTATATGTGAGGGTTACGGCATGGCCTATGTGAAATGGGCGTTTATCATCATCTTCTGGGGCACCGTCGCTGTGATCCTGCAATATTCGCTGCCGCAACATGATGTCGTGCGCATCGTCAACACCTATGAAGAACGGCAAGACCTGAACGACTGGACACGTATTTTCTGGTCCGAGCCCGAAGATCAGTCCGCCAGCCTGTCGAACCGCGACGTGCAGTTTATCCAGGCCGTCCGTGCTAACGGGAAGCCCATCGTCTATCGGAATGAGGATACCGGCTGGGGCTGGCCGTTCTATTTCAAGTTCGACACCGCCAATCTGTACACCGAGGCCAATGACGCGATCTCGGACAAGAACAACCCCGACTGGGTTGTTGTAACACATTATGGCTGGCGCAATGAGTTTATGTCGATCTTTCCCAACGCCGTCTTTATCAAACCGGTCGAGGGCCCGGATGTGCGGATCATCCCGTGGTTCAACATTGTCTTCCTTACGGTCTTTGCTGCCATTGTCTGGGCGCTTTGGGTGCGCTGGCGCCGGTTCCGTCAGGCGCGGATCGACCCGATGCTCGAGTCGATGGAAGATGGGATCTATGCCGCAGGCGACGCCATAGATGAACGGCGCAGTCGGTTCCGCCGTTGGCTGGATAGTTGGAAATCAAAATAGAGGCCCGGCCCGTGAAGGGGGCCTCTATCGTACGATGAATTCGGCATGCAGGGCGCCCGCGGCTTTGATCGTTTTCAAAATGTCGATCATGTCGCGCGGCGAAACCCCCAGGGCATTCAGCCCTGCCACGACCTCAGAAAGGGTGGTGGCTTCTGGGATTTCGGCCAGACCGGTGCCTTCCTCTTCTTCGATGCCGGCGAAGGTTCTAGGCACCACGACGGTCTCTCCGTCAGCGAACGGGTTGGGTTGTACGGCGATCGGAGCCTCTTCCACCGTCAAAGTCAGGTTGCCTTGGGAAACCGCGACCCGAGAGATCCGAACCTCTTGCCCCATGACAATCGTGCCCGAGCGCTGATCCACCACAACACGGGCCTTGGTTTCAGGCACAACCAGAATATTTTCGATCCGACCGATTGCGTGCGCTGTCGACACGGACTGAGTTGCCGCGATGTTCAGCTCAACAGTTCCGGAATCGCGCATAATGGCCACGGCGCGGTTGAATTCGCGGTTGATGGCCGTTTCGATCCGGCCCGCTGTTGTAAAATCAGGCTCACGCAGGGCCAGCCGCATTTGAGTCAGTGTAGACAAGTCAAAGTCGATCTCGCGCTCGACCCGCGCGCCGGATGGGATCACGCCCGAGGTCGGAACGCCCCGGACGACGGTCGCGGCCTCGCCCTCAGCCGATGCCCCGCCTGCCAGCACTGTGCCTTGGGCAACAGCGTAGATCTGCCCGTCCGCCGCGTTCAGCGGGGTCATGATCAGCGTGCCGCCCAACAGGCTACTTGAATCCCCGATGGCCGAGACTGTGACGTCGATTTGCCCTCCGACCCGTGAAAACGGGGGAAGGCTGGCTGTCACAAGGACGGCGGCGACATTCTTGGGGCGAAAATCCTCGCCATTCACGTTCACTCCTAACCGTTCGAGGATGTTGGACATGATCTCTTCGGTGAAGGGTGAATTCCGCAACCCGTCACCGGTTCCATTCAGGCCTACGACAAGGCCATAGCCGACCAGATCGTTGCCGCGCACCCCATCGAAATCAACCAGATCTTTCAGACGGATTGCGCCGGCGAACGCAAGGCTGGGCATCAGAGCCAGAAGAAAAACAAGAACCCTCATCTCAGGAAATTCACCAGTGAGAGGTTCGCATTGCGAACGGTGACGGAATAGAGGCTTTCCAATTGGAATTGCGCGGTCTGAAGCTTGGTGGCCGTTTCAAAAGGATCGGCCTCGATCAAGGCGTTGCGGGTGTATTCCAGACTGGTGCGCGCGGCGGCGTTGCGCGTTGTCGCCTGTTCGACGCGCGCTTCTGCTGCACCGACCTCGGCCCGCAAAATGACCGTGTCATCCTGCGCATTTGCCAGGGCAACACCCAACTGCTTGAATAACCCGGTGCGCTGATCGTTCGGCACCGCCAAAGCACTGTCGGCAACCAGTGCGGCAACAGCGACATCCCTGATCGCCGCCTTCAGCGCAGGGTCCGTCGCTGTGATATCGAGAGTAATGCGTTCATTCTCGGCAATCTGCATCGATGGCAGTGCGGCGTTCGACCCTTGGTAGATCACTGCGTCAAAACCTGCGGGGTCGTTGAACCAAGCCTCGGCTGCGTTGCGAATATCGGTCACGGTCACCAAGCCCGTCAACTCAGCCTCAAGCGCGGTCAGCAAGGTCTCGGCCGAGCGCAGCGGCGAGACATCTGTCGCGGTGCCCGAAAACAGGCTGCGGCCGCCAATCCGGGTGTTCAGCGCGGACATCATAGTGTCCAACTCATTTCGGGCTTGGACCGAGGCCTGCTCATGCGTCGCAGCGTGGTTTGCCGTGCCAAAGGCCAGCAAGGTTGCCGTCATCTCGCCTGTCGAGTCACTGAACACGCCGAGGCTTTGCTGCATCGCGTCCGAGAACAGCTTGGCCTCGGACGTGGCGATGCCAAACGCATCCAAACGCGTCAGGCTGCGGTCCAAATCGAGGAGATGCGAATAGTCCCCGCCCAGATGGCCTGAGACGTCCTGCACCTTACCGGTCGACATTTCATACGACAGGGTTTCAATCTGTTGCTTGATCTGGGTGGACCGGGTCTGCAAGGTCAGACCTCGGGCAAGATCACCTATGGATGTCAGCGTCATGTTTATAGCCTCAATAGAGTGTCCATCAGCTCATCCACGACCGAGATGAGACGCGCGTTGGCCGCATAGGCCTGTTCGATTTGCATCAGCTGTTGCAGTTCCTGATCGGTATCAACGCCCTGTTCTGCCTCTAGCTGTTGCATCTGCTTCTGGGCGCCGGTGGCGAATGTTTTGCGTTGTTCGGCAACATGGGCATCTGCGCCGACGCGCGACATCATCGCCTCGGCGATCTCAGAGGCGCGCATGTTTCCGGTGCCAAAGATCGCCCCGGCGACTGGGCGGGCTTCGACCAGAACGGCGCTGAAGGTCTGCAGCTGAGTCGAATCTCCAGGGTCGTTCGGGGCAGCAGCGCCGAGACCTGCGCGCAGCCTCCAGCTGTCGCCACCGGTATCCGGGTTTACGACCGCGTTGAGGCTGATGCGAGAGGCAATCCCGGTCAGCATCGTCAAATCCAGACGGTTTCCGCCGTCCGTGAACAAACCCGGATCGGTGGCCAAGGCCGTTGGATCCAACCCGGGTGTTTCAAACCGCTCCACTAAATCACGCGCAACCGTGTCGAGTTGGGTTTGCACCTCGGGCGCAAGCTGGTCGCGGATTTCAAATTGGGCCGCCAGAGCCCCGCCGCGGATCTGTGCGGTATCACCGCTGGTCCGGACCGGGTTTCCGTTCATCTCCAGCCCCGACAGCAGGCTGTTGCCAACGGTCATATGAGGTTGAATGTCGCCTGTGGTGGTGAAGGAAAACTCAGCCGCTTTGCCTTCAAGCAGGATCAGCCCGCCATCGGAGTAGAGAGAAACACGGTCATTGTCGCGCGGGACGACATTGACCGGAATCAGATCATTGACTTGGTCGATCAGAACCTGCCGCTGATCCAGAAAGGCATTGATGTCACCGCCCGAGTTTCGGATCGCGGGGATTCTGGCGTTCAGATCCTCGATATCCTTGAGGGTCTGGTTCAGGCTTGCAATCTGCGACCCGATCGTCCGGTCCGCGTCCGAGCGCAACTGGCGCAATCCTTCGGATGCCCGATTCAGACTGGCGGCCAGGTCGCTGCCACTGCGGGCCACTTGATCCAACCGCTCGACCGAGTCAGGCAGACTGGCGGCGGTGATCAGGCTGCTTTCGAACTCGGCCAGACGATTGGAGAGCGATGCCGCGTCCTCCGGCTTGCCCACGACTCTTTCAAGCTGAGTGTGAAAGTCGGCCACAGCAGATTGGTGCGACAGATCGGCGTCGGTGGCGCGGCGATTGGCCGTCAGAACCGGGTCCTGATGCCGAATGATGCCTGCGGTGCGGACGCCATTGCCTGAAATCAGGCTGGTGGTCAGCTCCAATGAGCGTTTCGCGTAGCCGGACGTCAGGGCGTTGGCGATGTTTCCGGAAACGACCGACGCACCCCGGCTGGTGGCGGTCAGGCCGGTCATGGCGTTGTTCAAAGCTGTCGACAGGTTCATCCGACGGGTCCTTTCCGAGTGTCAAAGTCAGCGTTTGATATTGGTGGTTTCCTGCAGCATCTCATCGACGGTCTGGATCACCTTGGCGCTTGAGGAATAGGCGCGCTGGGTCTTGATCATCGAGGTCAGCTCGGTCGCGACATCCGTGGTGGATTCCTCGCGCGCGAAGGATACGAGGTCACCCGTGGGGCCTTCACCCGCATTCCACAGGAAGAACGTGCCGCTCTCACGCGACGGTGCATAGGTTTGGCTATCCAGCGCGGTCAGGCCGTTGGGGTTTGGGACGTCTGCTAGAGGGATCTGGAACATGCGGTGGCTGACACCGGTGTCGTAGAAGGCGTAGACATATCCGTTTTCATCGACCTGAACGCTGGTCATCGTTCCCACCGCTGACCCGTCGCGCGTGATCGAGACGGGGGCGAAGGTGTCCGACAATTGCGTGATCCCATCCGCGTCGCCGATCTGGCCGATATTGATCTCCATCGGGCCGCCCGCGACGTTCACAACCACGCTTCCGGTTACCGGATCATACGCGCCACCTGTTACCGGAGTGACCGTGGCAAGCGTACCGCCTGCGGTCCGGCTGTCAGTGAAGGTCAGAGTGTATTCGCCGATCACCGTCCCGCCCGACGCTGAATCGCGCATGATCATGGTCCATTCATTGCTCGACCCTGTTGCCGGGACGGTTGGCACCAGCTCGATATCGACGCTTTCGGATTTGCCAAGGTTGTCGAAATATTCAACAGACAGGGGCTGTGTATCACCTGGCGCGCCCGCATCTGTAGCGGTCGCAGGTAGGTTCATGCGCAGGTTCATCTGTGTTGTTGGGGCACCGGACAGCTGGTTCACACTCAGCTGAATGGGCTCAAGCGCCGCGGGCGTATCCCGTGGCACAGCAGGGATCGAGCCATCCGGGTTCGCGCGCCATCCCAGAAGCACCAGACCCGATTCGGTGACCAGATAGCCCTGATCATTTGTGCGAAATGATCCGGTGGTGGTCAGCAGCATCTCATTCGAGCCACCCGCAATCTGCGAGCTTGGCCGCACCGGCAGCATGCCCCGCCCGCGCACGGCCAAATCGGTCGAGTTGTTCGTAGTGACCAGCGAGCCGCGTTGATCAATCAGCCGCTGACTTGTGGTGCGCACACCACCAGCGGAATAGCTGCCCCCCTGGCCCGAGGTGACCATGGAATGAAAATCCGTCTCCACCCGCTTGTAGCCGTAGGTTGAGGAGTTGGCGATGTTGTCTGAAATCGTAGCCAGCCTGTTGGCATTGGCCTTCAACGCCGCCACACCGGCATTCAGCGAAGAGGAAATGGTCATTGGCACGCCCTTCTGTTGCGTCAATCGTTGATGCAACAGGTAACGCGCTGGGCCTTAACAGCGCGCTAACAGGTAAAATGCCACCTATCCTTTAGCGATTTCGCAAAAAGATCACCTCGATCCGGTTGTTGCGCACGGCCATGGGATTACTGTTTGACATCTCTCGGTCCGCGTGCCCGGTCACCCGGTCAAGCCTGTGTTCTGAAAAGCCTTTATCCTCAAGAAGCTGCCGGACAATCTGCGCGCGCGCGGTGGACAGATCCCAGGCCGGGTTGTCGGCCAGAACCACCGGAGACGCGCTGACATGCCCTTCGACGGCGACGTCATTGCGCACCAGATCCGATGATCGGGCCACCAGCAGAGCAAGCGCGCGCATCATCGTGGTGGGCTTGTCTGTTCCCGATTCGAACAGAGGCTGATCCTCGGTGTCGAATAGTTCGACCACCAACCCTTCGTCGGTGACACGTGTGACGATGTGCTTTAGCACCTTGTCCGACACCATACTCTCGCCCGTGCGCCCCAAAAGCTGCGCCTCGAGCGTTGAAAAATCCTCGGTCGTTCCTTTGCCTGCGCCGTCGGCATCCACCCCGGTGGAGCCGCGCGCCTTTCGGGCATCGGTCGGGAAACGGGCGCTTGCACCCGATCCGTCCATCACCATCGTTTTCTCGGAAAACATGTTGTTGCCGCCAAAGGCCCCATCACCCCCACCCGAGACCGGGTTCACCGGAATCGTTGGCGAGAAGTAATCCGCCAGCCCTTTGCGTTGTTTTTCGGTCGTTGCATTCAGCAGCCACATCAACATGAAGAAGGCCATCATGGCCGTGACGAAGTCCGCATATGCGACCTTCCACGCGCCACCGTGATGGCCATCGCCACCTGATACACGCTTCTTCTTGATGATGATTGGCGCCGCATTGGTTTGCGCACCCATCTCCACCACCTTTTTATCACCCAGTTACAGGCGTAGCAGTGCAGGTCTTAAGGGCGGCTTAACACTTAAAATGCTTCAGATTTCGCCTCATCGCGGCAAACCCGCAGATGCCCTGCGCAGGATCAGAGACAACCGGTTGAAGCTGTTCTCAATACCCTCCGGATCGGTTTTGCCAAAGAAGCTGTCCAGTTCATCATGAACACGCACGGCCTGATCCAGTAACGGGTCCGAACCCTCGGCATAGAGACCGGCCCGGATCATCACCTCGGATTGCTCGTAGCTGCCCACAAGTTTGCGGGTTTCCGAGATCATCTGGTTCTGCGCCTCGGTCGCGGCGGCAGGCAGGCTGCGCGACACCGATCGGCTGAGGTCAATCGCGGGGAATCGCCCGCGCTCGGCGATGTCGCGGCTCAGGACGATATGGCCGTCCAGAACCCCGCGCAGGATATCCGCAACGGGTTCGTCCATATCGGAGCCAGCGACCAGAACGCTGAAAACAGCGGTGATGTCGCCCTGCGCCTGTGTGCCCGGACCCGCGCGCTCACACAGATTGGCGATCAAAGGGGTCACTGACGGAGGGAACCCGCGCAGCGAGGGGGATTCCCCCATCGCCACGGCAATTTCACGATGCGCCTCGGCAAAACGCGTAACCGAATCGGCCAGGAACAACACGTTGAGGCCCTGATCGCGCAGATACTCGGCCACCGACATCGCCGACCACGCGCATCGACGACGGGCCAGAGCGGACTGATCCGAGGTCGCCGCCACCACAATAGCGCGTTTCATCGCCTCGGGCCCCAGCGCATGGGCCACGAATTCATTCACTTCGCGCCCGCGTTCCCCGACCAGAGCCACCACAACCGCATCCGCCTGCATCGACCGGGCCAGAGTCGCCAGCAGCGTCGATTTCCCGACGCCCGAACCAGCGAAAAGGCCAACGCGCTGGCCCTGCACGATCGGCAGCATGGTGTTAAGCACTGCCAGGCCCGTTGCCATCCGTTCACCCAGAGGTTTGCGCTCAACGGCGGGCGGAAGAGGTTGCACAATGTCCCGCGCCTGCGCCCCTGGCAACAGCGGTTTTCCGTCCAGCGCGCGGCCAAACGGGTCAATGACCCGACCCAACCAATGCATCCCCGGCGCAAACTCGGGCGAGGCCTTCAGGCTCACCCGGTCGCCAAGGCTGACGCCATCGGGCGCGGAGCCGGGAATCATGTGGATATGCTCGGCCCCCACATGCAGAACTTCGCCCTCAAGATCGGGGCCCGCGCGGCGGTGGAGCGTCAACAGGTCACCGATTCGCGCATGTTCTGTCAGGCCGCTGACCTCGATCACCCCATGCGCCACGCCGGACACAAGGCCCACATGGCGCACCGCGGACAGCCTGTCGAATTCGTATTTCAGAAGCATCGGATCGAGATCGGACATTGTGGGTTCTCCAACTGGGTTCTGAAAACGGTTTCTAAAGGAATCGGGGTTAAGCCTTGATTGAAATTGATCGAGGGAGAAGCCCCGATGTTCTACGACCTGAACGTCTTTAAGACAGCGTACGCAATGGCAACCCACGCCGGACAACGGCAGGCCGTCATTGCGCGCAACATGGCCAACGCTGATACGCCGGGCTACCAGCCCCGCGATATCGAGGCCTTCAAAACCGCATTCGAAAACACCTCGGCCAAGACCGAAATGACCGCCACCCGGCAAGGTCATCTGAACGGCAGCAGCCCAGCCGGGCAAAGCTGGGCCGAGTTTGAGGCTGAGCCGAACGGCGACCCCAATGGCAATGGCGTGTCGCTGGAAGGTGAGATGCTGAAGGCGATTGAGGTCAAGCGCCAGCATGACCGCGCATTAGCGATCTATCACTCGTCCATTGGCATTCTGCGCACCAGTCTGGGCCGTGGGTAAGGAGCGTTTGATATGAGCGATTTTTCCCACTCCCTATCCGCCTCGGCCAGTGCTTTGCGCGCACAGGCGGCCCGTTTGCGGCACGTGTCCGAGAATATCTCGAACGCGGATACGCCCGGATACCGGCGTAAAACCGTCCCTTTTGAGACCGTCCAGCAGGATGGCAAGGCGATGGTGCAGGCGGGCCGCGTGCAATTGGATCGCCGCGACCTGTCGCGCATTCACGACCCGAGCCACCCGCTCGCGGATGAAAGCGGGCACTACCTCGGCTCGAATGTCGATCTGATGATCGAGATCGCCGACGCGCGTGAGGCGCAGCGCAGCTATGAGGCCAACCTCAAGATGTTCGATCAGACGCGGCAGATGTCGTCGTCCCTTATGGAATTGCTTAGAAAATAAAGGAGAGCCAGAATGGATATCCGTTCCCTGACCGCCGCACAGAACTACACGGTGGCCCGCCCTGCAACGCAGGCCAATCCTGACCATGAAGGCATGGCGCAAGGCCTGCGTTCAACGTTTCAGGACTTTGCCACAACCCTCAAGCAAAGCGAGCAGATGTCGCAGGCCGCGATGACCGGGCAAGCGGATCCGCATGCGCTGGTGCAGGCTCTGGCTCAGACTGAACTTGCGGTCGAAACGGCCGTGATCGTTCGCAACAAGGTGGTCGAGGCCTATCAGGAAATCCTGAGAATGCCGGTCTGAGCCATGCTGAACGAAGGTCTTTTCTACGACATCGTCCGCCAGGCGCTTTGGGTCGCGGTGATCACCTCGGTCCCGATCCTAACGGTGGCGCTGATCTCGGGCCTGATCGTGGGCCTGTTTCAGGCCCTCACCTCGGTGCAGGAGATGACGCTGACCTTCGTGCCCAAACTGATCGCCATCGTTGTCGTGTTCTGGATTTCGATGGGGTTCATGACCCAGACACTTGTCACGTTTTTCACGGGAACCCTGGTTCCGCTGATCGCAGGAGGTCGCTGATGGATACCGCCTATGTCACCTTGTCCCGCCAATCCGGGCTGATGAATGAAATGCGGCTGGTGGCGAATAACATCGCCAATGCCAACACCACCGGCTATCGCGCGCAGGGGCTGGTGTTCTCGGAGTTCGTCCGTGACATGCCGGGTAATCCGTCCCTGTCCATGAGCCGGGCCGAGGCGCGCAATACCTCCCACCAGCAAGGGGTCCTGACCGAAACCGGAGGGCAGTTCGACTTTGCCATCGAAGGCGACGGCTTCTTCATGGTGGAAACACCCGAAGGCAACCGTCTGACTCGCGCAGGTAGCTTCTCACCCAATGCCGAGGGCGACTTGGTCGCCCAGGACGGCGCGCGGGTGTTGGACAGCAATGGCTCGCCGGTTTTCATCCCGCCGGATGCGGCCTCGATTGATGTGGGCAGCGATGGGACGCTCAGTGTCGAGGGGCAATTGCTGGGTCAGATCGGGGTCTACCGCGTCGAAGACCTTAAGGATCTGGTGCGCGAGGGCAATACGCGGTTCAGCACGGCCGGCAATATTGACCCCATTGATGAGCCGGTTGTCCTGCACCGTTTTCTCGAAGGTTCGAATGTCAACGCCATCGCTCAGGTGACCCGGTTGATCGAAATCCAGCGCGCCTACGAACTGGGGCAGAGCTTCCTCGAAACCGAACATGAACGGGTACGCGGCGCGCTCAAGGCGCTGATGCGCTAAGAAAGGAGACATCCCATGCGGGCATTGAAAATCGCGGCGACGGGTATGACCGCGCAGCAAATGCGGGTCGAGACGATCTCGAACAACCTCGCGAATATGAACACCACCGGATACAACGCGCGCCGGGCTGAGTTCGCGGATCTGCACTACCAACAGATGGCGCGGGCCGGGGCGGTCAATGCGTCCGATGGGACGGTGCTACCAACGGGTATTCAGTTGGGTCTGGGCGTTCGCCCGGCCGCTGTGACAGTGCAGCTGGCACAAGGGGCCGTGTCGGCCACGGGCAATGATCTGGACGTGGCCATTGAAGGGCGCGGCTATCTTGAGGTGACGCTGCCCAACGGTCAGGCCGCCTTTACGCGCGATGGTAGTCTGAAACGCTCGGCCGAAGGGCTGATCGTGACATCGGACGGGTTCGCCGTCTCACCCGAGATCACAATCCCAGATGACGCTCGGTCCATTTCGATCAACGCGTCGGGTGAGGTCTATGCCTATTTCGACGATGCCCCCGAAGGCCAACGATTGGGCGAGTTCACCTTGACCAGTTTCTCAAACGCCAAGGGTCTGGAGGCCATTGGCAGCAACCTGTTCAAAGAGACCGAGGCTTCCGGCGCACCGGTACAGGGCGTACCGGGAGAGGACGGATTGGGCACGTTGCGGCAAGGGTATCTTGAGGACAGCTCGGTCGATGCTGTGCGCGAGGTGACGGAACTGATCGAGGCCCAGCGGGGCTATGAAATGAACGCCAAGGTCATCACCGCCGTCGATCAGATGATGAGCGCAACGACGCAGGTGCGCTGATGCGAGTGTTATTGCTTGGCCTGACCCTGATGGCGCCGGTTGGGGCCCTTGCCGAGATTGTGGTGCCGACCCGGACGATCCGCGCGAAAGAGATCATCTCGCATGCGGATCTTGAGACAAAGCCGCGCGACCTGCCGGGGGCTGTGACCGATCCGAATGCACTGATCGGGCAGGAGGCCCGTGTCGCGCTTTATCCTGGCCGCCCCATTCGCGCGGCGGATGTCGGTCCGCCCGCGCTTGTGGATCGCAATGATCTGGTCGTTCTGTTGTTCAGCAGCCAACCGCTGTCGATCACAACCGAAGGCCGCGCGCTGGGCCGGGGCGCGGTGGGGGACCGAATTCGCGTTATGAACCTGTCCTCGCGGACAACAGTGACGGGCCGGATACGGTCTGATGGTCAAATCGAGGTAAAATGATGTCTGGATTGTCAAAACCCCTTCTTCTTGCGGTACTTACGATTTCTGCCTGCGGGCGGTTGGATCACCTGGGCAAACCGCCCAGCTTCACCCCGACCGAAGATTCGCCGGAACAGGTGGCGATGCTGTGGCCCGGCCTGCCCTTGCATACTCAACCGCAGCGAACGGTGGATCGGTCGTCGCTTTGGAGTGGGGGGCAGCAATCGCTGCTTGGTGACCAGAGGGCCATCAAGAAAGGCGATATCCTGACCGTCGTGATTGAGCTGGACGAAGAGGCTGAGATCTCCAACAACACCAACAGGTCGCGGTCAGGATCTGAAAATCTGTCAGTGCCGAACCTATTCGGATTGCCGCAAAGGGCACAAGACAAACTGCCCGAAGGGGCTTCGTTCGATGAGGCCGTCGGGATCGAATCTGAGGCCTCAAGTTCCGGTCGCGGATCGGTGCGACGGAATGAGAAACTGACCCTGCGCGTGGCCGCGACGGTGATTGACGTGCTGCCGAACGGAGTTCTGTCGATCTCGGGCGCGCAAGAACTGCGCGTGAATTTCGAACTGCGAGAGCTGCTGGTGGCAGGCTACGTGCGCCCGCAGGACATCTCGCGCAAGAATGAGATCACCTATGACAAGATCGCCTCGGCGCGTGTGTCCTATGGTGGTCGCGGGCAGATCACGGATGTGCAACAGCCGCGCTACGGCCAGCAGATCCTCGATACCCTTTTGCCGTTCTAAGGGGCTCTTATGATCAAGAAACTGCTCCCCGTGATTTTTCTGGTCGTTGGCACGGGTGCCGGCATCGGCGCCGGGACCTTCCTTGGGTCCGGTGAAACGAAGAAAGAAGCCGAGGGGACTGAAAAGGTTGAAAAGGAAACAAAGGCAAAACCCGCCAAGTCCAAGAGCAATGACAAAGACAAGGGGAAAAAGGGTGAAGGTGGAGGCTTTGAATACCTGAAGCTCACCAAGCAATTTGTTGTGCCGATCGTGGAGGATAAGGAGATCTCAGCCCTCGTCACCATGTCCCTGAGCCTTGAGGCAAACTCGGCCATCACCGAAACCTTCTATGCGATCGAGCCAAAGCTGCGGGACGGTTTTCTGCAAGTGTTGTTCGATCACGCCAATACCGGAGGGTTCGACGGTGCTTTCACGCATTCCGACAACCTCAGCACCTTGCGAAAATCTCTGCTTGAGGTGGCGAAGAAGGATCTGGGTGACGATGTCTCCAAGGTCCTGATCATGAGTGTCAGCCGCCAGGATACCTGAGGCCGTTACGGTTTGGGCCGTGACCGCGCGCGTTTCTGTTCGGCCTTGAGGGTGTCATTCAAACGTTCAACGGCTTGTTTGCGCCCAAAGGCCTGACGCAGTTGCTGCATGGCTGCAAGTTTCTGCGCCCGGCATCGCGCCAATTCCATGTTCAATTGCCGCCGTGTCGCGGCCTCCCACCCATTCCACAAAACATCGGTTCCGGTGATCTGATACCCATCGGTCGCCGCACTGTCCTGACGGGTTTGCACGACCTGTGCGTCCAGACGCGCCAACTGAGCCTGCACACGCGCTTCGGCCTCCAACACGGGGCGCAGCTTTTGATATTCGCTTTGATAGACCGCTTCGGTGACCGATTTCAGGGCGGGCAGTTCGTGGCGTTTCATCCAATCTGTCCTTTCGCGCGCTTTCGCATGGCTTCGGCAAAACGGATCGCAGCA
The DNA here is from genome assembly GCF_056539825.1 of Ruegeria sp. B10. Classification (NCBI taxonomy): domain Bacteria; kingdom Pseudomonadati; phylum Pseudomonadota; class Alphaproteobacteria; order Rhodobacterales; family Roseobacteraceae; genus Ruegeria; species Ruegeria sp. B10. The sequence goes on along the minus strand of NZ_JBQFVP010000011.1, from coordinate 149,996 downwards.
GCGACCGGGCGATAGTGTTCTTCGGCGATCTCCTGCCCGATCTCGACGGTCGCGTGAATAGCGCGCGCCGTTGGCGGGTCCGAATGGATGGGAACGCCCGCCTCTCCCGCAGCCGACCGGATCGCGGTGGCTACCTCGTCGACACCCTTGGCTACACAGACGGGGGCCGCCCCCGCCGCCCGGGACCATTTCAAAGCGACTGCATAGTGGGTCGGGTTCACGATCACGACGTCGGCTTTCGGCACATCGGCCATCATCGGATTGGTCGCTATCTCCTGCGCCCGCGCGCGGCGCTGTTGTTTGACATGCGGGTCGCCTTCGGCGTCCTTGGTCTCATCCTGGATTTCCTTGCGTGACATCCGGTTCTTGCGCATGTGTTCGGCATATTGCCAAACGTAGTCGACGACCCCGATCGCAAGCGCGATGGCGATTACGATGAACAGAAAGCGAAACAGCAGGTTCATCATCAGCAAGATCGAGCTGTGGGCCGGAGCTGCGCTGGCGGAAACGATCTCGGTCAGGTTGGCCTTGAGGAACAGGGCCAGACAGGTGCCGTAGATCACCAGTTTGGCAAAGCTCTTGGCGAATTCGAACAGCCCGCCCGGCCCGAACTTGTTCTTGGCGTTGTAAAGGAGCGAGATCCGCGAGAGTTTGGGTTGCAACTTGGTGGGTGCAAAAATCAATGCGCGCTGGGCGATGAGGCTCAGCAGAACCGCCGCCGTGGGAAGTGCAAACAGAAGGGCCACCGGCAAAAGTGCGCCCTTCAGCATTCCGGCGACCGGTGCTGTTGCAGGCCCTAAAGTAACAAGCTGCGCGATGTCATCCGACTGGTCGATCAGAACCACAAACAATGTGCCCATCTGATCGACTGTAAACTTTCCGACCGTCAGCAGCGCGATCAGCAACCCGGTATAGGCGGCAACGACGGACAGATCGTTGGACTTTGCAACCTCACCTTTTTCGCGCGCTTTCTGCAGCTTCTGCGGCGTCGGGTCAAAGGACTTGTCACTGTCGTCATCGGTGCTCATCGACCGGATTCCAGCGGATTTAGGGTGAATGAGAACAACGCATCCGCCCAGTCGGATAGGATCAGGGGTGCCCCGGCAAATAGCAGGAACAGCCCGGCAAAGGTGATCGCCGGGGCGCCGACAAAGGCAACCATCAGCTGCGGCATCGCCCTGTTGATGACCCCGAGGGCGAGGTTGTAGATCAATGAGGCGATCACGAACGGAGTGGCCAGCGCAAAGGCCAACCCAAAGCTGTGGGCGACTTGCCTGACGCCCCATTGTGATAAGTCAGGGGCAGAGAGGGCCCGCCCCATCGGAAACATCGCGTAGCTGTGGATCAGAAACTCGGCAATTCGGATGTGCAGCCCCATCAGCACCGCAAGGGCAAGTCCGGCCAAGGTCAGAAACATTCCCAAGGCAGGGGCCGGGTCGGCGGCCGCGCCTCCCAGAAGCTGGGACAGCGAGGTTGATTGCGCCGCAATGGACCCGGCGGTCTGCAGGGCCAGAACAAACAGGCGCAGCCCGATGCCTAGAACCATGCCGATCAGAACTTCGGTGCCGACCAGGCGCGCCATTGGCAGCAGGCCCGGATTGGATTGCGGGGAGGGCACCGCTGGCAGCACGATCAGGGTAAAGGCCACAGCGACCGCAAGCTTGACCCGGACCGGGATGCTGCGTTCGCCAAAAGCGGGCAAGAGGGTGACCAACGCGGACACCCTCAAAAAAACGGCAAAAACATGCCACAGCCCCGTGCCGAGTTGCCCCAGCAGCTCGGGCGGCAGGGCGATCATGCGGGTACGGTTCCAACCAGGGCGGGGCGTGCCTCGAGCCCGATTTCTTCGAAGGAGAGGACCGGATTGGAAACCCCGCGCGCCTGCATGATCGAGCGCAACAGGCGACGCCGGCGGGTCGAGGTCACAACGGCCGGAAACAACCCGTGATCGGCGGATTGTGCTACGCTGTCCACCACACCATCGGCCAGCTTGTTGAAGAGGTTGGGGGGCAACGCCACGTCCAGCCCGGCGGCGGGGCCGTCGATCTGGTAGCTGGCAAACGTATCTTCCCATTCGGGTGCCAGTTGGATCAATGGGATCGAGCCATCCTCACGTTTCATTTCGGCCACCAGCTGAAAGCCCAGCCGTTGGCGGACCAACTCGCAAATGCCTTCGGGCTGGGTCGTGGTCAGCCGCGCTTCGGCCACGCTTTCAAGGATCAGGGCCATGTTGCGGATCGAAACACGCTCGTCCAACAGCAGCCTTAGAACCGCGTGCAGCGTGTCGATCGGCACCTTGTCGGGGATCAACTCATCAAGCAGCTTGCGGTTTGCTTCAGCCCGGACGGGATCGCTGAGGCGAGTCATTTCCGACAACAGACGACGCAGGGATTTCAATGTCAGTAGGCGCGAGAAGTTCTGTTTTATGATCTCCAGCAAATGGGTTGCCAGAATCTCGGGCGGTGAAACGATGGTGGCGCCGTTAAGGGCGGCATCCTCTTGATCTTTTGGTAGAATCCAACGTGCGGGGGCACCGTAGACAGGCTCAGTTACGTCATTGCCGTCGGGAAGAAACTCATGCCCGTCCTGCACCAGCGCCAACACCAGATCGGGGTTCAGCACGCCGCGCGCCTGTTCGACGCCCTGCACTTTGATGACATAGGTGCCAGTGGGCAGATCGGCGCGGTCGGTCAAGCGAATCTCGGGCAGGATGAGGCCAAAGGTCGAAGCCACATAGGTCCGCATATTTGCGATGCGAGCGTCCAGCCCGGTTCCGGGGTTCAGCACCATGCTGATAAGGTCGGGCGCGAATTCCAGATGCACGTCGTCCAGATCCAGAATATCTCCGATCGCTTGCGAAACAGGGGTTTCCGTCTCGGGTGCTTGTGTCTGGGCGTGAAGTGCCTCGGCCCTCTGCTTTTGATGGACGCTGTAGGCTGCGTATCCCAACACGCCCGCGCCTAGCATGAACGGCAGGAAGGGCAGGCCGGGGACGAGGGCAAATAGAACCATCAACACAGCCACCGTGCCCAGCGCGGCCGGGTGCTTACCCAGTTGCGAGAAGATGGCGTTGTCGGTCGCGCCCTGCGTACCGCCGCGCGCCAGCAATAGCGCCGAAGCGATCGAGATGATCACCGCTGGAATTTGCGAAACCAGACCATCGCCCACGGTCAGAATGGCGTAGGTTTCAAAGGCAGATGTGACCGGCATGCCATGCACGATCACGCCCATGACCAGCCCCATCACAAGGTTCAACAGCGTGATCAGCAGCCCGGCAACCGCATCGCCTTTGACGAATTTCGACGCACCGTCGAGTGAGCCGAAAAAGGTCGTCTCCTGCTGTTCGCGTTCGCGCCGCTCTTTGGCTTGTTGGTGGTCGATGGCCCCGGCGGACATATCGCTGTCGATGGCCAGCTGTTTGCCCGGCATTCCGTCCAGAGCAAAACGCGCGCCGACCTCGGCCATCCGCGCGGCGCCTTTGGTGATCACCATGAAATTCACGATCAGCAGCACGCAGAACACCACGAGGCCCAGAAAGATACTGCCGCCCATCACGAAGTTGGCGAAGCCTTCGATGACATTACCCGCCGCATTTGGCCCGGTATGGCCCTGACCGATGATCAGTTTGGTCGATGAGACGTTCAGCGACAGCCGCAGCATCAGCGAAGCCAGCAGGATCGTCGGGAAGGATGAGAAATCCAGCGGGCGTTCGATGAAAAGGGTCAGGGTGAAAATCAAAATAGCCAGCGCGAAGGACGCGGCCAGCCCCACATCCAGTACCCAGGCAGGCATCGGCAGGATCATCATCACGATGACGGTCATCAGCGCCAGTGCCAAAAGGACGGTGGGCGAGAACAGGGATCGGGCGTTTATGGTGGGCACGCTGACCTCCTAATTGAATGCGATGAAGGCGGTGGCAGCACCCGCCGCCGGAACCAGAGACCCCAGAGACCCGCCATTGGATTCAACTGGTTGTACCGGGATCAGCGGGGCGGCTGCCCCTGTGAAAGGGTCCCGCGATGCCACATGAGTTTGGGGTGGAACGGACCCGTCCAGCTGGGCCAGAACGGTCTGGAACCGACCGCGATAGGCCTCGGCCAAAGACGGCGTGCGCGAATGATAGGCCCCGGCGGCGGCGGGCCAGGATCCAAGCTCGGCATAGAGGTCTTTGAGAAACCTTGCGGCGTAGGTGGCGTTCTCCTGCGGATCGAACATCGCGTCGATCGACCGGAAGGCCTTGCCGTGCCAGCGGTAGTTGATCTGAAAACACCCGATGTCAAAGCTGCGCTTGCCGGCTTTGAAAATCCGGAAAACATAGGTTTTTGCCTCAACCTCGGAGGTGAACCAATAGCCCTGCCCTTCGACATTGATGGTCCAGGGCCAGGGTTGCAGTCGCCCGTCATGGGTGCGCCCTGTTTCGACCCGTGAAATGGCGCGCATGACGTCCAATGGCACGCCTTCGGACAGTGCAGCGCGGCGTGCGGCCTGATCGCAGATTTCGCCTGCCCGGGCATCCGGCATGGCACGCCCGGCCTGCGTAATCAGCGCAAGCGTCAGCATACAGACAATCGAGACGAAACGATGGGGCATTCTGCCGGTCCGGGATTCGGGTCATTCCGGGCCAAGCTAGCCAGTGATCGGTTTACAGAGGGTTATCGCCCCATCATTTTCGGTCGATCCGACGCCCGAACACGACGCTGGTATTGGTGCGCAGAACGCCGGGTATTTTGGCCAGTTCATCGACCAGAATATCCAGATCCTCGATCCGGGGGGCCTCGGCGGACAGCAGCAGGTCAAACTCGCCATTGATCGACAGGCAGCGTTTCACCTCAGGATAGGCTTCAAGCCGTTTGATGATGCGGGTGGTTTCCTTTTGCTGGACCTCAAGCATCACGATAACCTGCACGCGCGGGGTATCGTCGGTGGCATGCAATTGAACGGAATAGCCCGCGATCACGCCACGCTCTTCCATGCGCTTGATCCGCTCATGCACGGTGGTTCGGGCCACGCCTAGCCTAGCCGCGATATTCGTGGTCGATTCACGGGCATTGTGCTGTAGCGCGGTGATAATGCGGCGGTCGAGCTGATCCATGGGGCCTCCAGCAGGGTCGCTTTGGTGTAGAGCAGAAGCGCCCGGAGGCTCAAGGCTTCTGCGCCGAAGGGGCTTTGTCGGATCGCGGCCAGATGATCAGTGCCGCAGCGATCCCCAAGGTGGAAGCGCAGGTTATCGTGGTCATGGCCACGGTTGCGCCGAAACGGGTCATCAGCCACCCCGATAGCGGATAGAGGACCAGCCAGCAGGCATGGGATAGGGTGAACTGGGCGGCAAATACGGCGGGTCGGTCCTCGGGCCGGGCCGAACGGGTCAAAAGGCGGCCTGAGGGGGTCAGGGTCATTGAATAGCCAAAGCCCACGCAGGCCCAGAAGGCCGTGAGCAGCGGTAGGGAGAGTGCTCCGGATGTCATTGCAGCTCCGGCCATGGCCAGTACGCCAAATGTCGCCCCGGTCAGCATGACCCGGCGGTCCTTGAACCGATCCAGCAGAGAGGGAAGCACGAAGGCCGCGATCATCGAGCCGCCGCCGAATCCGGCCAGGGCTATGGCCACGGCGCTTTCGGACAGACCCAGATCCGCGCGCGCAAGGACCACAGTATTGACGATCACCATTGAGCTGAGCGCGGCTGCAGACCAGCTGAGTGCCAGAAGGCCGCGCAAACGTGTTGTCGATAGATAGATGCGGATGCCGCGCGTTGTCCGGTCGTATATTCCGCGTCGCTCTGCGGGTTTGGGCGAGGGCAGAACTACGGAGACCACCAGCAGCGCCGAGGCAATAAACCCAGCTCCGGTCCCCCAAAACAGCGTATCAAAGCTGACAAAGACCAGTAATGCAGCCGCCAGCATTGGGCTGAGCAGGCTTTCCAGATCATAGGCAAGGCGAGACAAGGACAGCGCGCGCGTGTAGTCCTGTTCATCTGTAAGGACGTCGGGAATCGTGGCCTGAAACGCGGGGGTGAACCCTGCCGAGGCCGATTGCAGGACGAAAATCAGCACATAGACCTGCCAGACCTCGGAAACGAAAGGCAGGCACAGGGCGACCGCGGCCCGGATCAGATCCAGCACCACCAGCATCCTGCGCCGGTCGAGCTGTTCTGCAAACGCCGCCGCCAGCGGGGCAATCCCCACATAGGCGACCATCTTGATGGTCAGTGCCGTGCCCAAAACCATCCCCGCAGCCTCGCCTGCGAGATCATAGGCCAGAAGGCCCAATGCGATCGTCGCCAGCCCGGTCCCCGTCAACGCAACGACCTGAGCTGCCAGAAGGTGGCGATAGGTGCGGTTATGCAGGACACTGAGCATTGGTCAGAGGTACTTTGTAATGGTTTTGAAATCTTCGATGGCCGATCCGTCCTCGGATGTCAGGCAATGGTCGATATGATCGTGGATCAGAATCCGTTTGGCATTGGTGATTGCTTTTTCGACGGCGAACAGTTGCTGGGCAACGTCGGAGCAAGGCGCGTGATCTTCGAGCATGGCAATGACTTTCGCCAGATGCCCATGCGCCCGTTTCAGGCGGGCGGTGATTTGCGGGTGCGATTCATGTGTGTGATTGGTCATGATATATCCATATCCCCCCCATGGGGATAATATCAAGCCCATCCAGCGACAGAATGCCCGGCTACAGGCTCAGCGTTGAGTTTGCCGGATAAACCGCCTATCTCGGGGTCGAGACCGCACAAAGGAAACCTCTGTGGCAAACCACCTGTATAAAAACGACCTGCCTGACGGGCTGGACCTTGGGCCGATCGTGGCCATTGACTGTGAAACCATGGGGCTGAATCCGCATCGGGATCGCTTGTGCGTGATCCAGATGTCCGGCGGCGACGGAAACAGCCATATCGTTCAGGTTAAAAAGAGGCAGACAGAGGCTCCGAACCTCTGCGCCATGCTGGAAGACCCCGACGTGCTGAAACTGTTCCATTTCGGGCGTTTCGACATCGCCGCGATGCACCACGCCTTTGGGGCATTGGCTGCACCGGTCTATTGCACCAAGATCGCCAGCCGCCTTGTGCGCACCTATACCGACCGCCACGGGCTGAAAAACCTGTGTCAGGAGTTGATCGGCGTCGATATCTCGAAGCAACAGCAGATGAGCGATTGGGGGGCCGAGACCCTGTCTGAGGCCCAGTTGGAATATGCGGCTTCGGACGTGTTATACCTGCACCGCTTGCGGGATGAGCTGAACAAACGGCTGGCCCGGGAAGGCCGGACCGAGATGGCGCAGGCCTGTTTTGACTTCCTGCCGATGCGTGCGAAACTCGACCTCGCAGGCTGGCCCGAAACTGATATTTTTGCGCACTCATGACCGATACCGAAGCATTCCTGAAAACCGCCCGTCAGGTTGTCACTGATGAGGCCCGCGCACTGGACGCGCTGGCCGAAAGCCTGAACGAGGATTTTGCCGAAGCGGTGCAGCTGATTCTGCAAGCCACCGGTCGCATCATCATCAGCGGCATCGGCAAGTCGGGCCATATCGGCCACAAGATCGCGGCCACATTGGCTTCGACCGGCACGCCGGCCTATTTCGTCCATCCCGCCGAGGCGAGCCATGGTGATCTGGGCATGGTATCCAAGGATGATGTGGTTTTGGCGATCTCGAATTCCGGCGAGGCACCGGAACTGGTCAACCTGCTGGCCTTTACGCGCCGCTTCGGCATTCCGCTGATCGGCCTGTCCAGCAAGCCGGAAAGCACGCTGATGAAACAGGCTGACGTGCATCTGCTGATCCCGTCCATGGGTGAGGCCTGTGGGTTCGGCATGGTGCCCTCGATCTCGACCACGCTGACGCTGGCCATGGGCGATGCGCTGGCGATCGCGCTGATGAAGCACCGTGATTTCAAGCCCGAGGACTTCCGCGCCTTCCACCCAGGCGGCAAACTCGGCGCGCAGCTGTCCACGGTCCGCGACCTCATGCATGCTGATCTGCCCGTGGTGCGGTCAGGTACCTCCATGAGCGAGGCGCTGCTGGTGATGAGCCAGAAGAGCTTTGGCGTGGTGGGTGTGACAGATGATGCGGATCGCCTTTTGGGCATCGTCACAGATGGCGACTTGCGCCGCAACATGGACGGGCTGTTGAACAAGACCACGGATGAGGTCATGACCCGCGATCCTCTGACCATCGCGCCCAACGCCATGGCGGAAGAGGCAGTGGGCATCATGAATGACCGCAAGATCACATCGCTGTTCGTAGTTGATCCCGACGCGGATGGGCAGGCGCAGGGTCTGCTGCATATCCACGACTGCCTGCGCGTCGGTCTGGGTTAGGGAGTGAAACTGTGGACCGCTATTCCCGCATGGTTCAGTTCCTCAAGGTGCTGCTGCCTCTGACGGCGATTGTCTTGCTGTCCACCGTTTTCCTTCTGTCGCGCAGCATCGAGACTGATGTCTCGGTGCCCTTCTCGCAGGAGGATATCGAAGATCGCCTGGCTGGGCAGGTTATTACGCAACCCAACTACCGCGGCACTACCAAAAAAGGCGAAGAGGTCCAGATTGAGTCGACCAGGGTGACCCAAGGGTCCGAGGGCGAAGAGCCGACGGCATCGCAGTTTCGCGGGCGGTTCGGGATGCTGAATGGCGGTGAGATTAAACTTGATTCCAACTCTGGCCTGATCCGGCCCGACAAGGGGACAGCGACCTTTGTTGGCGATGTGGTGATTACCACCTCGGACGGCATTCAGGTCACGACCGATCTGCTGAATACATCGCTGGAAGAAATACGTGGCGACACTCCCGGTCAGGTCGATGGCACCGGCGTCATCGGCACATTCTCTGCCGGTCGTATGCAATTTGGCACTGAAAAAAAGGACGGACCGGTCCATATTCTTTTTACAGACGGCGTGAAGTTGGTATATGAGCCAACAAAAGCAGAAAGATAACCTGTGATCTATTTTCGATTTCTCTTTGTTTGCATGGCTCTGTTGATGGGCCCGGTTTCTGCCATCGCACAGGAAGCGCAGGTTGCATTCGGTTCGGTCAAGGCCGACCCCAGCCTGCCGGTCGAGGTGACCTCGGAATCGCTAAACGTCAATCAGGAGGATGGATCGGCCGAGTTTCTCGGCAATGTGATCGTGATTCAGGGGGAAATGCGCCTGTCGGCTGAGCGGGTTCTGGTGATCTACAGTCAGGATCGCTCATCCATCGAACGGATGGAAGCGACCGAGAATGTCGTTTTGGTCAGCCCTCCGGATGCCGCCGAAGGGGATCAGGCGGAATATACCATCGACACCGGCGTGATAGTGATGAAAGGCAATGTGCTGCTGACGCAAGGTCCCAGCACGATCAGCGGCGACCAGATGGTTGCGAACCTGACCTCGGGCACTGCAACGATGACAGGCCGCGTCAAAACCATCCTTCAGCAGGGTGGCGGAAACTGATGGCTGCCCCAACCTTGTCTGTCGCAGAAGGAAGTGCAGGTCTGCGCATCGAAAAATTGCGCAAATCCTACCGCAAAAAAACCGTGATCCGGGATGTGTCCATGACGCTCGACCGGTCCGAGGTTGTCGCGCTGCTGGGTCCGAACGGGTCAGGCAAGACGACGACCTTTTACTCGGTCGCCGGGCTGGTCTTTCCCGAAGCAGGGAAAGTCACGATAGACGGACAGAATGTCACGACGCTGCCGATGTATCGGCGCGCGCGTCTTGGGATCGGCTATTTGCCGCAGGAGATGTCGATTTTCCGCGGCATGAGCGTCGAGGACAATATCGCCTCGGTTCTGGATATAACCGTCAAGCACGTCCATCGCCGGAAAGAGCGGTTGGAGGAGCTGCTGTCGGACTTCTCGATTGAACACCTGCGCCGCGCACCTGCGCTTGCCCTTTCGGGGGGTGAACGCCGCCGGGTCGAGATCGCGCGCTGTCTGGCCGCCGATCCGAAATATCTGCTGCTTGATGAACCCTTTGCGGGCGTCGACCCGATCAGTGTGGGCGACATCCGGCATCTGGTGGCAGATCTGAAGAAGCGCGGGATCGGCGTGTTGATCACCGATCACAACGTGCGCGAAACGCTCGAGATCGTGGATCGTGCCTATATCCTGCATGACGGGCAGGTCCTGATGTCAGGTACACCTGACGAAGTGGTTGAGAACGAAAACGTGCGCCGGGTTTATCTGGGTGAAAACTTCCGTATTTCATAGGGTTGGGCGATTCTTCGCCGGACGCTTCGCGGAAATCGCGTATATACACCTCTGTTTTGATTGACTCTTCCGCCGCCTCTTGTCTCAATTGGGGTATGGCATTTATTCGGTTCCAGTCTGGATCTCGATACCCCTTCACTGAAGGGCTGGGACGGCAGCAACCGATCAAAATGTCGATATCCCCCACCCGATAAAAACAAGCATGTTGCGTGACGCAACGTCAGAATGGGTGTGAATTGTGAAGGAGATCACATGCGTTACCAAATCAGCGGAAAACAGATCGACATCGGTGCGGCCCTGCAGACCCACGTGCAGACCGAACTGGGCGAAGTTGTTGGCAAATACGCCCAGCGCCCGACCGACGCCAATGTCGTCTTTTCCCGTTCGGCGCATGAATATGTATGCGAAACTACAGTACATTTATCCACCGGCCTGACCGCTCAGGCCAAGGCCCACGCAACCGAGATCTATGCAGCGTTCGAGGCATGCTGTGACAAGATGGAAACACAGTTGCGCCGTTACAAGCGCCGCCTGAAGGACCATCACAAGGATCGTTCTGAGCCTGTTGAACTCTTTGGGGCGTCCTCTTATATCCTCGCCTCTGACGAATCGAACACGGCAGATGAACCAGAATCGCTACAGCCCATGATTGTGGCTGAGATGGAAACAAAGATCCCATCGCTCAGCGTTGGTGAGGCCGTAATGCAAATGGAACTTGCCGGAGCGCCGGTGTTAGTGTTCCGGAATGAGAACAAGGATGGGTTGAATGTCGTGTATCGCCGCGATGACGGCAATATCGGCTGGATTGATCCTTAAACAGGCAAGTTGAGAGAGATTGGCCCTCGCACGCTAGGGCCGCTATGGAGCATGATCATGGAGCTTTCGAGCATTCTCAAGCCCGAAGCAGTACGTGTGTTATCTGCCGCGTCTAGCAAGAAGCGGCTGTTTCAGGAAATCGGCGACGTCGCTGCCGGTGCTTTGGACCTGGATACCCAGGTCGTCGTGGATTGTCTTCTGGAGCGCGAAAGCCTCGGCCCCACGGGTGTGGGTCATGGCGTGGCATTGCCACATGCGCGGCTGGGCGGGATCGAGTCGGTCTCGGGCGTTTTTGTGATGCTTGAAAAGCCGATCGACTTTAGCGCGGTTGACCGCCAGCCAGTGGATATCGCCTTTGCGCTGTTTGCCCCCGAAGAGGCGGGTGTGGATCACCTCAAGGCTTTGGCGCTGGTGTCGCGCACCCTGCGTGACAGCGCTGTGTGCTCCAAGCTGCGGGCGAACCCCGATCCGGTCAAACTATACGCGATCCTGACCGAAGCGCAGTCCATGCAAGCCGCTTAAAGCCTTGTGAAATAGCAAAAAAGCCCGCGAAAACCGCGGGCTTTTTTTGTTTTTGGAAGGGGCGGGTTGTTAGCCGCCGGTTCCCATTTCCAGCGTCCACCAGATCTTACCGCCGTTTTCCTGATGCCAAGCAAAGCCCATCTGCGTGGCCTTTGGGTCCAGGATCACGGAACGGGGGCCGGGTTCCTGCATCCAGGCGGCCAGTGTCTCGGTTTCCGTCTCATAGGTTTCCGAGATCGCCTCGCCCAAGAATGTCCCGAAATAGCCCACGCGTGCCGCTCGGTCGATCGGGGAAGAGCCATCCGATCCGAAGTGCCAGGGGCGATTCTGCCGGGCCATATCCTTGGAATGCGTCGCCGCCGCCGCGTTCAACTGAGAGTTCAGTTGCACGGACTGCAAGCCCTGCGCCTGCCGCAGTGCATTCACCGAATCGAGCATTCGGAACTGCAGCTTCTCGGGGTTGCCACGGATTTTGTAAACTGAGGGCAAGGGGCGACCGTCGGCACCCAGCGCCGTGGTCCCCGTGTCGGTACATGCCGCTAAGGCGACAAGGCAAATCAACAGAAAAGAAAAGATACGCGTCATGATCGACCTGATTATTGTGTCGCTAACGGGCATAACGCGCTAGGCTGTCTTGAGCAAACGCACAATGACCATACCCCGCATGATTCTGCCGGTTTGGTTTGCGACTGAAGCATTCTGGCAATAAAATGGGCCAGATTTTACATTTCGCCATAACGAAGGACCTTTTGTCATGGTTAAAAAGCACATTCCTCTTTCGACCCGCCGGGGGTTTCTGGCCGGAGCCTCGTCTCTGCTGGCCGCGCCTGCGATCGCGCAGTACATCCCGGGCGACCCGCTGCGACCTGCACCTGAACCCGAAGCGCCGGTCCGGCGTAATGTCTCAGGATTCCGCGCTCAGGACTGGCGGCCTTATTTCTCGAACACCAGAAACGGGGCCATTCTGGTCGATACCACTTCACGAGCGCTGCATTATTGGTCAAATGATCAATCTGTATACAAACTTTACCCCTCTTCGGTTCCTTTGACCGAGGAGATGACCCGTCGCGGGCGCACCAGCGTCATTCGCAAGGTTGAGGGGCCAAGCTGGTCTCCGACGCCGTCGATGAAGAGACGAAACCCCGAATGGCCCGATTACATCCCGCCCGGCCCCGATAACCCATTGGGGACACACGCTTTGTATCTGGGGTGGAAGTATTACCGCATCCACGGCACCCATGACACGCGCAAGATTGGGCGAAAATCCTCGAATGGCTGCATCGGCTTGTTCAACGAAGACATTGCCGAGCTGTTCTCAATGGCGAAGGTCGGCACGCAAGTGTTGCTAATTTGACGACATTTTCGCTCACCGACTCGATTAATCGGCAAGTTGCAATTGCATTCCAACCGCTTTGCTGATTAGAAAAATATCACGAGGTAAGTCTTAGATGTGCGGTTCCGCGGACTGGAGCCGTGCAGATTCTGGAGGTTAATATGAAAAAACTCGTTCTCGCCGCTGCACTGACCGCTGCTGCTTCGACCGCTTATGCCGGTAACCTGGAAGAGCCGGTTGTTGAGGCACCTGTTGTTGTTGAAGAAACCCAGGGCACATCGCAGGGCATCATCCTGCCGCTGATCCTGCTGGTTGTAGTTGCCGCAGCTGTTGCAGCAAGCTAATTCGACGAGCAATATCCAGAGAAAAGGCGGTGGAGCTTTCCACCGCCTTTTTTCATGTCCAGTTGTCGGGGTTGGTTAGTCCAGCCAGCCGTTCAGATTGTCTTCGATGATCTTGCCCAAAGCGGCGATATGCGAATCATCGTCATTGAGGCACGGGATATAGGTGAAGTGTTCACCGCCAGCCTCTTCAAAGCTTTCCTTGATCTCTTCGTTGATCTCTTCCAGCGTCTCGATGCAATCGGCCGAGAAGGCCGGCGCAATCACGGCGATGTTCTTTTTGCCTTGCTTCGCCAGATCGGCCACGTGGTCGACTGTATAGGGCTTCAACCATTCCTCAGGGCCAAAGCGCGATTGAAAGGTTGAAACCAGCTGATCATCCGACCAGCCGAGCCGCTCTTTCAGCAATCGTGAGGTCTTGACGCATTGGCAGTGATAGGGATCGCCCTGTTGCAGATAGCGTTCAGGCATCCCGTGGTAGGAACAGACCAGTACATCCGGTTTGGTCTCCATCTTGGCATAGGCGCGTTCGACAGATTGGGCCAATGCCTCGATATAGGTGGGTTCGTCGTAATAGGCGGGCACCGTGCGGCTGGCAGGTTGCCATGGTTCCTCCATCAGGCAGCGGAAGAACTGGTCGTTGGCGGTGGCCGTCGTGGCACCGGCATAGTGTGGGTAGAGCGGGAAGAATAGGATACGGTCGCAGCCCTCTGCCACCATATTCCGGACCTTGGATTTGGTCGACGGATTGCCGTAGCGCATGCAGAAATCGACCATCACCTGATCGCCATAGCGAGCCTGCATCGCATCGCGCAGCTTGGCGGTCTGGTCCTTGGTGATCGTCATCAGCGGGCTTTCACCCTTGTCGTGATTCCAGATCGACTTGTAAGCCTCACCCGAGCTAAAGGGGCGCTTGGTCAGGATGATCGCCTGCAGAATCGGCTGCCATTTCCACGCCGGGTAGTCGATAACTCGGCGGTCCGAGAGGAACTCGTTCAAATAGCGGCGCATTGGCCAATAGCTGTAGTGATCGGGCGTGCCCAAATTGGCCAGCAGGATGCCCACGCGCCCCATTTTAACCTTGGGGTGGTCGGCTGGTGCATGCACGGGGCGTGTGGCGTCAAACATTTGGGTCTTCCTGCATTTTCTAGGTCTGGCCTGAGATAAGGGGAAATGTCCGGTCGTCAATCGGACAGTTTGCCCTCGCTGGTACCAAGGGCTTCGGCAAGGCGCATCCGGGCGGATCCGGGGCGCAGCGGTTTGGGTTGGCTGTCGTCGGGCGACCAGCCGGTCAGGCAGATCAGCTCGAACGTGGCGGGCAGGCGGCCTTGAGGTGTCGCGAAATGTTCTGCGTAGATACTCTGCGCGCGTTCGAACACCTTGCGGCGGGTCGGGGATTTCAATCGGTTGGTCAGCACGTTGGTCTCGGCCATCGCGCGCAGGTCCTGCATCAGATGGGTCAGGTCTCGATATTCCGCCGTCATAGGCACCGCATCCGCCACCGGCAGCGCCAGCCCCGCGCGTTGCAGCAGAGCTCCTAGATCCCGCAGCTCTCCCATCGGAGCGATTCGGGGGCTGAGGCCACCGGTCACCTCAATCTCGGCCTGCCCAAGGGCGGCGCGCAGCTGATGCAGGGTCTCTCCGCCCAGACAGACGGTCAATAGCAGCCCATCCGGGCGTAAGGCGCGGTGACATTGGATCAGTTGGCCGACCGGGTCATTGGCCCAATGCAGGGCCATGGCGTGAACCACCAGATCATGCGTGCCAGGCGTAAGCTCCAGCGTTTCTTCATCCGCCACGAGCGTCGCGCCGGGCATTGCCTCCTGCCAGATATGCGCAAAAGGGGTCACAATCGCAGGCGCCGTAAAGGTTCTGTTAACCATGCTTAGCCGATCCTGCACCTCGTCTACAGCGGCGCGGTGCAGGAATAGGGCCTCATCCCTAACCCGCGCGCGGCGGTGGCGCTGGGTGGCGCGGTCAAACAGAGAAGGTGCATTGGACGCAGGCATTTTCATACCCCGCAGGTATCGCATTTGGCCCCGAGTTCAAACAGCGTTGCGCCTCATCTATCCCCCGCGATGCATGAGCTGCGGAGAGCTGACCGAATCCGACTTTGGCCTTTGTGCCACATGTTGGCGGGACACGCCGTTCATCGGCGGAACGGTCTGCGACAGTTGCGGCATGCCCGTCCCCGGAGAAAGGGACGGCTTTCGGATCGACTGTGACGATTGCCGAAAAACACCTCGCCCGTGGAAGGACGCGCGCGCAGCGTTGCTCTACAAGGGGCAGGCCAAGTCCCTGATCCTGGCGTTTAAACATGGCGACCGCCCCGAGCTGGCCAAACCCGCCGCGCGCTGGATGGCGCAGGCGGGCCGAGAGGTCCTGAGGCCCGACATGCTGATCGCTCCGGTTCCGCTGCACTGGTCTCGCCTGGTGAAACGGCGGTACAACCAATCGGCGCTTCTGGCACAGCATCTGGGACGGGAGATAGGGTTGCAGGTCTGCCCCGACCTTTTGGTGCGAACGGCACGCACACCGGTTCTGGATGGCAAAACAGCCGCCCAACGGGCTGAGGCACTGGATGGGGTCATCGCGCCGCATCCCAAACGGCATCAGCACATCAAAGGGCGCGATGTCCTGTTGGTGGATGACGTGATGACTTCGGGTGCCACGCTGGCAGCCTGTACGCGGGCATGCCTTGCCGCCGGGGCAAATCATATTTTCGTGTTGGTGCTGGCGCGCGTTGCCAAGGATACCTAATTCGCACAAGATCGTGTGAAACCCGAAGGGACGGATTTATGAAACCTGTTGAAATCTACACATCGCCTCTGTGCGGCTTCTGCCACGCGGCCAAGCGCCTGCTGAAGCAAAAGGGGGTCGAGTTCAAGGAAATCGACGTATTGATGCATCCCAAGCGCAAGCCCGAGATGATCAAACGTGCCGGCGGCAAACGCACCGTGCCTCAGATCTTCATCGGCCCCGATCACGTGGGCGGCTGTGATGACCTCTATGAGCTCGACCGTCAGGGCAAGCTGGACCGTCTTCTGGCGGCGTGATGAAGACTGCTCTGCTGCAAATCACTTCTTCGGACGATCCGGTTGCGAATCTGCAAATGGTACGCGCCATGGTGGCCGAGGCCGTTGAGCAGGGCGCGCAGTTCATCCTGACCCCCGAGGTCACGAATTGCGTGTCCAACAGCACCACCCGGCAGCGCGAGGTGTTGCAGCATGAGGAAGACGACACCACTCTGGCCGGTCTGCGGGCGCAGGCCGCTGAGCTAAGCGTTTGGCTGCTGATCGGATCATTGGGGATCAAGACCCATGATGCGGATGGCCGCTTTGCCAACCGGTGCTTCATGATCGACCCCAAAGGGCAGATTGTAGCACGCTATGACAAAATCCACATGTTCGATGTGCAAGTGACCGAGACCGAAACCTTCCGCGAATCGGCCAATTACCGCCCCGGTGACAAGGCCGTGATCGCCGAAACAGGTTTCGGTAAGGTCGGCCTGACCATCTGCTATGACATCCGCTTTCCGTACTTGCATGCCGCTCTGGCGCAGGCCGGAGCTCGGATTTTGACCATTCCGGCGGCGTTTTCGCCTGTCACAGGGGCCGCGCATTGGGAATCGCTGCTGCGCGCCCGCGCGATTGAGACCGGCTGCTGGGTTTTGGCCCCTGCGCAAACCGGCACGCATCCCAAAACGCGGGGCAAAACCCGCCGCACACACGGTCACAGCATGGTCGTAGCCCCTTGGGGAGAGGTTCTGATCGACGCAGGGACCGATCCGGGCATTCACTTTTTCGAATTGAATGATAGTTCTGTGTCCGAGGCGCGCCGCCGCGTGCCCTCATTGACCCATGTGAGGGCTTTCGACGGCCCCTGAACCAGAACCGGACCATGACAGACGACACCAATGCCCTTGCGGTCACGCTTTTCAGCGAGATCCTGACCGCCGACCAGCTATTGCGCAACCGGCTGAGCCGGGTGCTGCCCAAGGGCATGGAAATCTCGCATTTCTCGGTACTGAACCATCTGGCCTATGCCGGAGGAGAACGGACGCCCGCGCAACTCGCCAGCACCTTCCATGTGACCCGAGGCGCGATGACCAACACTTTGGCCAAGCTGGAATGGGCCGGATACATCCACATCCGCCCCGACTGGGACGACGCCCGCCGCAAGATGGTCGCGATCAGCCCCGCTGGCCGCCGCGCGCGCGATCAGGCGATTTCCTCGATTGCTCCGCTGATCAACCGCGTGGTTGGAGAGCTGGGGTTGGAGCGCGTCCGCAGCACTCTGCCCGTATTGAGGGATTTGCGGTTGCAGTTGGAGGGGGAGTAGCGGTGAGAAATGCTACTCTGCACCAGTGATGGATTCTTGAGGGCGCGAGAGGACCTTGCTCAAGTCTGCAGGTTCATATCTTTCGCGAATGGGGCAACCTTTAACTCTCAGAAGAGAATATACGCCAAAATTCCGTCATAGGAATTCGCACGCTAGGCATATAACCATCGACAATGGTTTCAACAGCATGATGACAATAGGCGCCTATACCAGCCCGGTTGTCGGAATCGGAGTTCCGGCGTTCTCTTTGATCGCAAGCATGAACACGCCAATGGCAATGAGCGCAAAAATATGCACGCTAAGCCCAACACGCTTCCTACAAGCGGATTTCGATCATAGAGCGGAAGGAACCACCCAATTGTCCACTTGCTGATCGTTCTTATATTTTTGCTGAATCTACCCCGGCTTCACACTCGCCGTCACATAATTCACGCTCAAGTCGCGGTCCGAGATCGACCAGCTCCAGAGGATCGGGTTGAAGACGAAACCTTTGCGGTCCACCGGCTCAAGCCCGGCTTGGTGCAGCAGGTCGAACAGCTCATCGGGGGTGATGAACTTGTTCCACTCATGTGTGCCGCGCGGCAGCCAGCGCATGACGACCTCGGCTCCGAAGATGGCCATCGCATAGGACTTCGGGTTGCGGTTGATGGTCGAACATACCTGTAACCCGCCGGGTTTCAGCAATTGTTGCGTGGCGGTCAGGTAGCTAAGCGGGTCGGCTACATGTTCAACCACTTCCATGTTCAGCACCACGTCGAACTGCTCGCCTGCGGCGGCCATGTCCTCGGCGGTGGTGTGGCGATAATCGATCTCAAGCCCCGATTGCTCGGCATGGATGCGGGCGACGGGCAGGTTGCCCGCAGCAGCGTCGGCCCCCACGACCTCGGCCCCAAGGCGGGCCATGGGTTCGCTCAGCAGCCCTCCACCGCAGCCGATATCCAGAAGGCGCAGGCCTTCGAACGGTTTCGCAGCCTTCAGATCACGGTCAAATTCCCCGGCTATCTGCTGCGTGATATAGTCCAGACGGCACGGATTCAGCATGTGCAGAGGTTTGAATTTCCCATGCGGGTCCCACCATTCCGCTGCCATCGCCTCGAATTTAGCGATCTCGGATGGGTCGACCGTGTTCGGATGCGCTTGCATTCCTGTCTCCGTATGCTCTTTTAAGTCTTAAGGACTATATAGGGCCATAATGGACAAGTACCCGGACCAAAAGCGCGCAGTGCAATATCTCTACCCGCCGATCGATCCATTTGATCAGCGGTTGGTCAGTGTGGGCGATGGGCACCAGATTTATATGGAGCAAAGTGGCAATCCCGACGGGGTGCCGGTGGTTGTGCTGCATGGGGGGCCGGGCGGTGGCTGCAGCCCTGCGATGCGGCGGTACTTTGATCCACGTGTCTTCCGGGTGATTCTGTTTGATCAGCGCGGATGCGGGAAATCGCGGCCTCATGCTTCGGTCGAAGACAACACGACGTGGCATCTGGTTGAGGACATCGAGCGGCTGCGGTCGCTGTTGGATATTGACGAATGGACCGTGTTTGGCGGTAGCTGGGGCGCGACTCTGGCGTTGATCTATGCGCAGGCGCATCCGGATCGCGTCAGCCGTCTAGTCCTGCGCGGGGTTTTTCTTGCGACGCAGGCCGAGCTGGATTGGTTCTACGGCGGCGGCGCGGGCAAGTTCTGGCCCGAGCAGTGGGCAAAATTCACCGCCCTGCTGTCCGAGGAAGAGCTGTCGGACACGATTGCGGCCTACAACAAACGCCTATTCTCGGGCGACCGGGCGACCGAAGTCCTATATGGGCGCGCTTGGTCGGCGTGGGAGAACGCCCTGGCGTCGATCCATTCCAACGGATCGACCGGTGAAAGCCCCGGTGAATATGCGCGGGCCTTTGCGCGGCTCGAGAATCACTATTTCACCAACAGTGCCTTTCTACAGAAGGACGGGCAGATTCTGGATCAGATGGTTCGCATCGCGCATATCCCCGGACATATCGTGCAGGGGCGCTATGACATGATCTGCCCGCCTCAGGCGGCTTGGTCTTTGGCCGAGCGTTGGCCTAATGTAGAACTGAAGATGGTTCGCCATGCAGGCCACGCCCTGTCGGAACCCGGAATAAGTGCTGAGCTGGTCCGCATCATGGACCGTGTGGCCGAGGGGGCCGCATGACCCGGATGGACCGTCGTGCCCTGTTTGCCTCGGGTGCCGCCGCTGCGTTGCTGGCAGCCACGGGGGCGTCGCTGGCCGATACTCCGAAGAAAGGTGGCGCGCTGCGGCTGGCAGTTCCGCGCGATGGCAGTTTGGACCAGCTGGCCCGTGGGGCCGTGTTCGATACCCTGAGCGAGATCGCACCGGATGGCACATTGCGTGGGGAGTTGGCGACAGGGTGGCAGACCGAAGACAATGCGCGTGTCTGGCGGTTTGATCTGCGCCAAGACGTCTCGTTCCACGATGGAACGGCGCTGCACGCCGATGATGTTGTGGCCGTGCTGGCTGAACTTGGGCAGGCCGAGGTCCTAGCAGCTGATATCGTGCGGCTGGAACTGGCCGAGGCCAATCCCGGACTTCCCTTCCTGCTGGCCGACAGCCGGTTTGTCGTAACCCGCGATGGGCAAGCGGTGACGCCTCTGCACGCGGCAAACGGGACCGGATGCTACCGGGTCGAGCGGGCCGAGGATGGGCGTCATTTCCTGGGCCGCAAAGTTGCCGGCCATTACAAGGACGGTCAGGCCGGTTGGGCCGATACAGTGGAAATCATCGTGATCCCTGATGCGCGCGTCCGCGCCGAAGCCTTGCGTGACGAATATGTGGACATTGCCGCCCTGCCCGAATGGGGCGAACTTAAATCCCAACGGGGGCTGCGCTACTACCCTAGCGAATCGGATATGGCGCTGGCCGTGGCGGCTCAGGTCGGGATGCCGAGGCAGATCGGCAAAGCGACGCTGGATGATGGCCGTATCGCCGAACGGTGGTGGTTGGCGTAATTCCGATCACGAATTGCGCCGGGGGTTGCAGACTCGGGAACTCCTGCGTATATGCAGTTGCAACAGCGGCGCGTTGGACTTCTGGTCCAAGGCTCCACCGGAAAATTCGACGGGCCGCGCGCCCGTTTTTTTGTGCCCGATCGATAGGGTAGAGAACCTGATGACAAACGACCTGATAGCCAAAGCGGCCATTGACCGACGACTTGCCGAGATCATCACCCCCGTGATTGAGGATCTGGGGTATGAACTCGTCCGCGTCCGTTTGATGAGCGGCAAGCAAACCACGCTGCAGATCATGGCCGACAAGCCCGATGGCGGTATCGAAGTGGATGACTGCGCCGAGATTTCCAACGCAGTCAGCGCCACGCTGGATGTCGAGGACCCGATCCTTGACGCCTATACACTGGAGGTCTCCAGCCCCGGTATCGACCGCCCTCTGACCCGTCTCAAGGACTTTGAAAATTTCGAAGGCTATGAGGCGAAGATCGAAACCGCGGAACTGATCGACGGTCGCCGTCGCTTTAAGGGTGAGTTGGCCGGGATCGAAGGGGATGAGGTTCTGATCAACATCCCCGAGGGGTCTGAGACGATCACCATCGGTCTGCAATTCGACTGGCTGAGCGACGCCAAGCTGGTCCTGACCGATGACCTGATCAAGGAAATGCTGCGCCAGCGCAAAGACGCCGGCGCCCTGAACGAAAACGCTTTCGACGAGATTGAGACCGAAGGGTCCGAAGAGGAGACGAACTGATGGCAATCACCTCAGCCAACCAGCTGGAGCTGCTGCAGACCGCCGAGGCCGTGGCCCGCGAAAAGATGATCGACCCCGGTCTGGTTGTCGAAGCGATGGAGGAATCGCTCGCCCGTGCCGCCAAGAGCCGTTACGGCGCGGAAATGGACATTCGTGTTTCCATCGACCGCAAGACCGGAAAGGCGACTTTCACCCGCGTCCGCACCGTGGTCGAGGAAGAGGAACTGGAAAACTACCAGGCCGAGATGACCGTCGAGCAGGCGCGTCAGTACATGGAATCGCCTGAGGTTGGCGATGTCTTCGTGGAAGAAGTGCCGCCAGTTGAGATGGGCCGTATTGCTGCTCAGTCCGCCAAGCAGGTGATTCTGCAGAAGGTTCGCGAAGCCGAGCGTGACCGTCAGTACGAAGAATTTAAGGATCGCGCAGGCACCATCATCAACGGTGCGGTCAAGCGCGAAGAATTTGGCAACGTCATCGTCGATCTGGGCGGTGCCGAGGCTGTTCTGCGCCGCAATGACAAGATTGGCCGCGAAAGCTATCGCCCGAATGACCGTGTGCGTGCATACATCAAAGAAGTTCGCCGCGAGGTTCGTGGCCACCAGATTTTCCTGTCGCGCACCGCGCCGGAATTCATGGCCGAGCTGTTCAAAATGGAAGTGCCGGAAATCTATGACGGCATCATTGAGGTCAAGGCAGTGGCCCGTGACCCCGGCTCGCGCGCCAAGATTGCTGTGATCTCGTATGACGGCTCGATCGACCCCGTCGGTGCCTGCGTTGGTATGCGTGGTAGCCGCGTGCAGGCCGTTGTGAACGAGCTGCAGGGCGAAAAGATCGACATCATTCCGTGGAACGAAGATCAGCCGACCTTCCTGGTGAACGCGCTGCAGCCCGCCGAGGTCTCCAAGGTTGTTCTGGACGAAGAAGCCGGCAAGATCGAAGTGGTTGTCCCTGAAGAGCAGCTTTCGCTCGCAATCGGTCGCCGTGGTCAGAATGTGCGTCTGGCCAGCCAGCTGACCAACCTGGACATCGACATCATGACCGAAGCCGAGGAATCGGCGCGTCGTCAGAAAGAATTCGAAGCCCGCACCCAGCTGTTCATGGACAGCCTGGATCTGGACGAGTTCTTTGCGCAGCTGCTGGTTTCCGAAGGCTTCACCAACCTCGAAGAGGTTGCCTATGTTGAGCTGGACGAACTGCTGGTCATCGACGGCGTCGACGAAGGCACCGCGCAGGAACTGCAGGCCCGTGCCCGCGATTTCCTTGAGGCTCAGGCCAAAGCCGCGTTGGATGCCGCGCGCGCTCTGGGCGCCGAGGACAGCCTTATTGAATTCGAAGGCCTGACACCCCAGATGGTAGAAGCGCTGGCCAAGGATGATGTGAAGACTCTGGAAGACTTCGCAACTTGTGCCGACTGGGAACTGGCCGGTGGCTGGACCACTGTCGATGGTGAGCGTATCAAGGATGACGGTGTGCTTGAGCCGTTCGGCGTAACGCTGGAAGAGGCGCAGGATCTGGTCATGACTGCTCGGATCATGTTGGGCTGGGTTGATCCTGCCGAGCTGGAGCAGGCAGAAGAAGACGTCGAAGCCGAAGAGGAGGCTGAGGCCTGATCTCAGGGCCTCGGGTGGCTGAGATGGGTCGCGGTGGCGTCCATAAGGATCGGTCCGAGGGACCTGAGCGCAAGTGCATCGCCACGGGCGAGGTTCAGCCCAAATACGGGCTGATCCGCTTTGTGACGGGGCCGGATGGGCAGGTCTATCCCGATGTCGCGGCGAAATTGCCGGGGCGTGGGGTCTATGTGGCGGCAGATCGCGCAGCCTTGGACAGGGCGGTCAGCAAAAAGCTGTTCTCGCGCGGGTTCAAGGCGCAGGTCTCGGCCCAAGCGGACCTGGCCGATGAGGTCGAAAAACAAGTCGCGCGTCGTGTGGTTGAGCTTCTCAGCCTGGCGCGTAAGTCCGGCGATGCGGTCGCCGGATACGAGAAGGTCAAGACGTGGCTGGACCGGGAAGAGGCTCAGGTACTGATTCAGGCCAGCGATGGATCGGGGCGCGGTAAGTCGAAACTCAGCACACCGCACTTCGGAAAATACATCGGATGGCTCACGGCGGACGAGTTAGGGGCGGCATTTGGGCGCCAAACCGTGATTCATGCGGCGCTGGCCTCTGGCGGACTCGCCAAACGTGTTGTAGAGGAAGCGCAGCGCCTGCGTGGCTTGCGCGAAACGGATGACGGCGGCAGGGGCCGCGCGGAAGGGTAAGAAGCTTTATGAGCGATAATGACGGCAAAAAGACATTGGGTCTTCGTGGCGGGGCGCGCCCCGGAAATGTGAAACAGAGTTTCAGCCACGGACGCACCAAGAATGTCGTGGTGGAAACCAAACGCAAACGCGTGGTGGTCCCCAAGCCGGGTGCCGGAAAGCCGGGTAGCGGAGCAACGCCCTCGGGTGATCCGTCGCGCCGTCCTGCCGGGATCTCCGACGCGGAAATGGCCCGCCGGATGAAGGCATTGCAAGCCGCCAAAGCGCGCGAGGTCGAAGAGGCCGCCGCCCGTGAGGCAGCCGAAAAGGCGCGTGAAGAAGAACGCGCCCGGCGCCGTGCGGAACAAGAGGCCAAGGAACGCGAACAGCGTGAGGCCGAAGAGAAAGCCCGTGCCAAGGCCGAAGAGGAAGAGCGTAAGCGCCAAGAGGCGGAAGAAGCTGCCAAACGCGCGGCTGCCGCCCCGGCCCCGGAAGAGCCCAAAGCGGCCCGTAGCCCGGCCAGCAAGCCTGCGCCTGCGGCTGCTCCGCGCAAACAGGATCGTGAGCGTGAACAGCGTGGTCGTGGCAAAGGCCGTGACGACAACCGCCGTTCGGGCAAGCTGACACTGGGTCAGGCCACCGGTGGCGAAGGTAACCGCCAACGCTCGATGGCAGCGATGAAGCGCAAGCAGGAGCGTGCGCGTCAGAAAGCTATGGGCGGTTCGGTCGAACGCGAAAAGGTCATTCGTGACGTTCAGCTGCCCGAGGCCATCATGGTCTCTGAGCTCGCCAACCGTATGGCCGAACGTGTGGCTGATGTTGTTAAGTCGCTGATGCAGATGGGCATGATGGTTACTCAGAACCAGACCATCGACGCTGACACTGCGGAACTGATCATCGAAGAGTTTGGCCACAAGGTCACTCGTGTCTCCGATTCGGATGTTGAAGACGTCATCAAAGAGGTCGAAGACAGCGAAGACGATCTGCAGCCGCGTCCGCCGGTCATCACCATCATGGGTCACGTTGACCACGGTAAGACTTCGCTGCTGGATGCAATCCGCGACGCGCGCGTTGTGGCAGGTGAGGCCGGTGGCATCACCCAGCACATCGGCGCCTATCAGGTGAAAACCGATGGCGGCACCACGCTGACCTTCCTGGATACCCCGGGCCACGCGGCGTTTACCTCGATGCGTTCGCGCGGTGCTCAGGTCACGGATATCGTGGTTCTGGTTGTTGCGGCTGACGACGCCGTGATGCCGCAGACCATCGAGGCGATCAACCACGCCAAAGCGGCCGGAGTGCCGATGATCGTGGCGATCAACAAGGTCGACAAGCCCGATGCAAACCCGGACAAGGTGCGGACCGATCTGCTGCAGCATGAAGTAATCGTCGAGAAAATGTCGGGTGATGTTCAGGACGTCGAAGTCTCCGCCATCACCGGTCAGGGTCTGGACGAACTGCTGGAAGCCATCGCACTGCAGGCCGAAATTCTGGAACTGAAAGCCAACCCCGACCGCGCCGCCCAAGGTGCCGTGATCGAGGCGCAGCTGGATGTGGGCCGCGGCCCCGTCGCCACAGTTCTGGTTCAGAATGGCACGCTGCGTCAGGGCGATATCTTCGTTGTGGGTGAGCAATACGGTAAGGTGCGTGCGCTGATCAACGACAAGGGTGACCGCGTCAAGGAAGCTGGCCCCTCGGTTCCGGTCGAGGTTCTGGGTCTCAACGGTACGCCCGAAGCCGGTGACGTTCTGAACGTGACCGAGACCGAAGCGCAAGCCCGTGAGATTGCTGCCTATCGCGAGCAAGCCGCCAAGGACAAACGCGCCGCCGCCGGTGCCGCGACCACCCTTGAGCAGCTGATGCAGAAAGCCAAGGAAGACGAAAACGTCACCGAGCTGCCGATTCTGATGAAGGCGGACGTACAAGGTTCGGCCGAAGCCATCGTTCAGGCGATGGAGAAGATCGGCAACGACGAAGTGCGCGTGCGCGTTCTGCACTCGGGCGTGGGTGCGATCACCGAGACGGATGTCGGTCTGGCAGAAGCCTCCGGCGCACCGATCTTCGGGTTCAACGTCCGTGCCAACGCATCGGCGCGGAACACCGCGAACCAGAAGGGTGTCGAGATTCGCTATTATTCGGTGATCTATGACCTCGTGGATGATGTGAAAGCGGCCGCATCCGGCCTGCTAAGCGCCGAGATCCGCGAGAAGTTCATCGGTTACGCCGAGATCCGCGAAGTCTTCAAGGTCACTGGCGTCGGCAAGGTCGCTGGCTGTCTGGTCACCGAAGGCGTTGCCCGCCGCTCCGCAGGTGTCCGTCTGCTGCGCGACAACGTGGTGATCCACGAAGGCACGCTGAAGACGCTGAAGCGCTTCAAGGACGAAGTGGCCGAGGTTCAGTCGGGTCAGGAATGCGGTATGGCGTTCGAGAACTACGACGATATCCGCGCAGGCGACGTGATCGAAATCTTCGAGCGCGAAGAAGTCACCCGCACGCTGGACTGATCCGGTTCTGCAAGTAAGTTTGAAAACAGCGGCTCGACTTGGGCCGCTGTTTTTTTTGGTAAATCGCGATCTACGTCTATTTTTTGGTGCAACGTGTTCCTCGTTACATTCAAGCTATGCAGGGGGCTGTAACAAGTTCGTATGTGGACTTTCGAGGCCCGGTCTTGATTTACTGTTGGTCGTCATTGAACGGACCCGCAGCACTCAAGGACTAAAGGAAGAGACCTGCTTCTCTCGTTCGACAGGATTTGGAGATAGATTTGACGCGTATTTTTACAGCACTCTGCTTTGTCATCACCCTGATCGCCGGACCCGCATTGGCGCATGAACGGTTTGCCCTCGTGATCGGGAATGCTGGGTACACAACTGTCCCGGCGCTGGACAACCCTGTGAACGACGCGCGCTTGATGAGCGAAGAGCTGCGCGGCGCGGGATTTACGGTCACGACTCTGACGGATGCAAGCCGCGCTGAGATGGAGCAGGAGGTCGAAGCCTTTGCCAGTACCGTGCGCGCCGCGGGGTCCGAGGCTTTGGCGGTGTTCTATTTTGCCGGGCACGGCGTGCGCAGTGATGATTTCAACTACCTGCTTCCACTGGGCGTGAACATTCAGTCCGAGGCTGATATTGCGGATCAGGCTGTCCCGGCCGAGTGGGTTCTGGATCGCATTCACACACCCCAGGCCGTGAGTGTCATGATTCTGGACGCGTGCCGCGACAATCCTTTTGGTGGTGAAACGGACGGTGCACTTGATGTCGGCGACGGGCTTGCGCGTATGACAGCCCGCACCAACAACCTGATCGCTTATGCCACCGGACCCGGCGACGTCGCACTGGACGGGACTGGGACTAACAGCCCTTACACAGCAGCCATTGCGCGCGCGATCGGGACCCGAGGTTTAACTCTTGAGCAGATGTTTGATCAGGTGCGCACGGAAGTGATTGGCGAAACGGACGGAGTGCAATCCCCTTGGGCCCGGTCATCCCTGAACATACGAATTGGCATCAAGGACCCGAGTTTGAATTGACAGGTGCCAGCCCCGTGCATCGCGAAGACTAGGACGTTCACTGCTGCTTTGAAGCTGTGAACGTCCCCGGATGCATGATGATGTCGAAATGCTGCATCCCTTTTTTCAGATCGAAGCTGACAGAATGCCCGGCCTTTCGCAGGTGTTCGGCGTAGTCGCGGCTTTGGCGGATGAATTCCGGTGTGTCCCTCTCGGCCACAGTGACGTGGTAGCGGGGTCCGGGTCGGGGTACGTGGCGTATGGGGGACAGGTCGTTGACCTCAACCGGTGTCAGTTGCAGCGGATCGTTGACCGAGGTCAGGCTGATCGGTTCCAGATCGTAGACGCCGCTGATCAGGATCACGTCGCGCAACCTCAAGCCGGCGCGGGCCAGAGCGTTTGCAGACTGCGCCATAACCATGCTGGCCAATTGCGCACCGGCGCTGTGCCCTGACAAGGTGATCCGGGTCGGATCAAACCCCAGGGACTCAGCCTGCGACGCCAGCCAGAGTAGCGCATCACGGCACTCATCGATCATGTCCGCGATGCGGGCATCTGGGGCCAGGGTGTAGTTCAACGTTGCAAAAGCATGGCCCGCTTCAATCAGCGCTGGCGCCATCATGGCGGACTCGCGCTGGCTAAGGGCCTGCCAATAGCCGCCATGGATAAACACATGCAGCGGCGCGCCTGCCTCGGCCGCCGGGAAATAATCCAGAACCTGTGCGGGGCCTGCATCATAGGACAGATTTTCCTGAACCGTCAGACTGGCCCTCGCATGCGCACTGAGGGCGCTATAGCTGGCAATGTAAGGCGTCAGATCACCACCGATCATTGATCTCGGCGAATATTCCTGTTCCAATTCAGCCTGTGAAAACCCGCGATACAGCATCAGTCCCCCGCATAGATCAGTTGTGTGCGCATATCATACAAATCGTGGAAGAAGCGCAATTCCAATGCTTTGCGTAAGAAGCCGACGCCGCTGGAGCCTCCTGTTCCCGGCTGCATCCCGATGACACGTTCAACGGCGGTCGCGTGATCGAACCGCCACCGTTGGAACAGGCATTCTACATCCATCAGCTTCTCTGCCAGCGCATAAAGCTCCCAGTGTTTTTCGGTCTCGCGAAAGACCTGAACCCAGATTTTCACTACCCGAGGATCGCCGGAGTAGGGCTGCGCATAGTCCCGTTCCAGTAAGTCCTGTGGCACGTCAAAACCCTGACGGGCCAGCATGTGCAGCACCTCGTCATAGAGCGACGGCTTTGTAAGGGCTGCATTCAGCATCTCCATGACTTCGGGATCATGGGCGTGAACCTTCAGGGTCGAGGGGTCCTTGTTGCCCAGAATGAACTCGATCTGGCGGTAGCCATAGCTTTGGAACCCGGAGGAACTGCCCAAAGCGTTGCGGAAGGTCATGTAGTCGGCGGGCGTCATGGTCAGCAGAGTTTCCCAGGCCGCGATCAACTGATGTTGGATGGCTTTGATGCGGTCGAGGTTTTTCATCGCCGGACCAAACGCGTCCTGCTGCAGGAAGCGGCGCACCTCGACCAGTTGATGGTGCATCAGTTTCAGCCACAGCTCGCTGACCTGATGGATGATGATGAACAACATCTCGTCGGGCTGGGCGGGGTCCTGAAACGTCTTCTGCAGGTTCAGCAGGGTCTTGAGTTGCAGAAAATCGCCATAGCTTTTGCGATGGGTTTCCGTGAAATCGGTGACCAGAGAGTCTTCGATCCCGCGTTCCAGATACCTGTCAGTGTCGCTCATTTGCTCCTCCAAACGCCTGAGGTTCCCCGATGTGTAAGGGGTCAGCCCGCGCAGCGCCAGAGGGTCAGGTCCAGTCCAGCACCACCTTGCCGGATTGGCCGGATTTCATGGCGGTAAACCCTTCGGCAAAATCGTCGACTTTCATCTGATGGGTGATCACGCGGCTGACATCCAGACCGTTTTGCAGCATGGCGATCATCTTGTACCAGGTCTCGAACATCTCACGCCCGTAGACGCCCTTGATGGTGATGGCCTTGAACACGATGCGGGACCAATCGACAGGGGATTTGCCGGGCGGAATACCCAGCAGAGCGATCTTGCCGCCCATCACCAGCGCCTCGACCATCTGGTCCAGCGCGATTTGTGAGCCGGACATTTCCAGCCCCACATCAAAGCCTTCCTTCAATCCCAACTCGGCGATGACATCCTGCAGGTCCTCTTTGGAGACATCGACTGCGCGGACTGTTGGCACAACATGTTCGGCCAGTTTCAGGCGGTCGGGGTTGATGTCGGTGATGACCACGTTGCGGGCGCCTGCGTGGCGAGCGACGGCAGCGGCCATGATGCCAATCGGTCCAGCGCCCGTTATCAGCACATCCTCGCCCAGCAGATCAAAGCTGAGCGCGGTGTGAACGGCATTTCCCAGCGGGTCGAGAATGGCTCCGATTTCGTCTGGCACGTCGTCGGGCAGGGGGACGACATTGAAGGCTGGCAGTTTCAGGTATTGCGCAAACGCGCCTTGTTCGTTGACGCCAATTCCGCGCGTGCCGGGATCGAGGTGGAACTTGCCGGCGCGGCTCTGACGGCTGTCTGTTCCGATCAGGTGCCCCTCGCCCGAGCAGCGCTGCCCGATCTCAAGCCCGGTTACATTGCGGCCGATCTCAACGATCTCACCGGCGAATTCATGGCCGGTGATCATCGGAACGGGCACGGTTGCCGCCGCCCAATCATCCCAGTTCCAGATATGAATGTCGGTCCCGCAGATGCCGGTCTTGTTGATCCGGATCAGCACCTCATCCGAGCCGATCTCGGGCACCGGGGCTTGGATCATCCACAGGCCTTCCTTGGGTTCGGATTTTTCCAGTGCTTTCATTGTGTTGGGACGCATTGCACTACTCCCATAAATCGGTGGACAGGTATTTCAGGCCACTGTCGCAAATGACGATCGCGACGCAGCCGCCACGCTCCGGGCCGCGCAGCAGCTCGATCGCACCAGCAAGGTTCGCACCGGCTGAGTATCCGGCAAAGATCCCTTCGCTGCGTGCGAGCAGCCGGGCGCAATCTCGGGCCGCATTGCCTGATACCGAAAGGTGCCCGGCGAGAGGGGCGCCGTTCATATGGGCCAGGTCAGCCATGGCATAGCCGCCACCCTGTATCGGGTGATCGGGCGTGTCGACGGCCTCACCGGCCAAGGCCCGTGCACCTTCGGGTTCGATGGCATAGCACCGCACGCCATGCGGGGCGAAAAACGCAGCAGCTCCGGCCAGGGTGCCACCTGATCCGGCAAAGTCGCAGAAGGCCGTGACAGCGCCAGCCGATTGGTCCCAGATTTCCGGCCCGGTGCCTGTTGTATGTGCTTTGGGGTTGCCGGAGTGGCCAAACTGATCCGCGCGAAACGCGCCGCGTTCTGCTGTGATTTTCTGCGCCGCCTCATCGACCAGCGCCAGATCAGCGCCCGAAACCTCTCCGGGTTTGCTGCCCGGGGCCTGAGGCACGATGAGCACCTCGGCCCCCAGCGCCCGCATCATACGCACGCGCTCGACCGAGTTCCCGGCGCTCATCACCGCGACAAAGGGATGGCCCATGACTCCGCAGACAATCGCCAGACCGGTTCCCATATTGCCCGAGGTCAGCTCGACCACAGTTTGGCCCGGCGCAAGCGTTCCGTCGGCGCGGGCCATTTCGATGATGGATTTCGCCGCGCGGTCCTTTTTCGAGAAACCGGGCAACAGATAATCCAGCTTGGCCAGAATGCGACCGTCCAGCTGAAGCTGCTGGCAGATTCGCGACAGGTCCACCAAAGGGGTATTGCCGATGGCGTCGATGACAGAGGCAAGGGTCATTTGATGACCCCAAGCTCTTTGCCGACTTTCTCAAAAGCGGCAAGCGCCTGGTGAAGCTCCTGCCGCGTCAGTGCGGCGTTCATCTGGGTTCTGATCCGGGCCTGCCCGCGCGGGACCACAGGGAAGAAGAAGCCCGATACATAGACACCTTCATCAAACAACCGAGCCGCCATGTCCTGCGCCAATGTCGCATCGCCCAGCATGACGGGAATGATCGGGTGTTCACCGGGCAAAAGGTCAAAACCCAGCTCCTCCAGCCCCGCCCGCCAGTATTTGGCGTTTCCGAACAGCTGCGCGCGCAGCACGTCGCCTTGTTGGACCAGACGGATAGCCTCAATCCCGGCGGCGACGATGGAGGGCGGCAGCGAGTTCGAGAACAGATAGGGCCGCGCCCGCTGCCGTAGCAGGTCGATCACTGGCTGCGGCCCGGCGATGTAACCGCCGATTGCCCCTCCAAGTGCCTTTCCCAGGGTTCCCGTCAGGATGTCGACATCGACACCGAAATGATCAGGTGTGCCCGCGCCGTTCGGTCCCATAAACCCGGTGGCGTGGCAATCATCGACCATGACTATGGCGTCGTATTTATCGGCCAGCTCACGGATTTTCGGCAGGTTGGCGAGGTAACCATCCATTGAAAACACGCCATCAGTCGCGATCATGATATGCCGCGCCCCATCCTCGCGCGCCTGTTTAAGCCAGGCCTCAAGGTCGTTCATGTCGTTGTTCAGATAGCGATAGCGCTTGGCCTTGCACAACCGTACCCCGTCGATGATCGAGGCGTGGTTCAGACTGTCCGAGATGATTGCGTCCTCGGGGCCGAGAAGGGGTTCGAACAGCCCCCCGTTCGCGTCGAAACAGGCGGCGAACAGGATCGAGTCATCCTTGTTCAGGAACTCGGCCAGCTTCTGTTCCAGCTCGCGGTGAATGTCTTGCGTGCCGCAGATAAACCGGACCGAGGCCATGCCGAACCCTTTGGAGCCCATTGCATCTGTGGCGGCGTCGATCAACGCGGGATGATCGGCCAGACCCAGATAGTTGTTGGCGCACAGGTTGATGACCTGCTTGTCGCCCACGGTGATTTCGCCGCCCTGAGGCGATGTAATCATGCGTTCGCGTTTATACAGACCTTCGGATTCGATCTGCGCGAGGGTGTCCGTGATATGGGACAGGAATGCATCTGCCATGGCGACCTCCGTTCATCTGAGTCGGATGTCTAACATAACGGATACAATTCCCAAATAGGAGAATTACACTATACGGGAAAAATTTCCGTGAAGGCGGAACTTAGGCGTTTTTGACGATCAGAAAGACCCGCGCGGGGCCTTTCGAAGCAATGGAATGGGTCACATCAGCTGCATATCGGGCGGTGTCGCCCTGTTGCATCTCAGATATCGCAGTGCCCGAGGTGACGCGCACCGCGCCTTCCAGAACCGTCAACTGTTCACGTGTGCCGCGGGCATGCGGCTGGCTGTTCAGTGTGCCGTCGTGGTCAAAGCGGATGTCGTAGACCTCATTCCCTCCGGCCTCTTCCGGGGGCGACAGGATACGGATGCGGCAGTTCTGTCCCATATTGTCGATGCTGGGCACCTCGGCCTGGCGCAGAACCTCGATCTGGTCCGAGGTTTTGGTCTCTTCCAGCAGCCCTGCGAAATCCACCTGCAAGGCCCGTGTCAGGTTCCACAGGGTTGAGATGGTCGGGCTGCTTTCGCCCCGTTCGATCTGACTGACCATTGATCGAGATACGCCGCTGAGATTGGCAACAGCTTCCAGCGAAAGGCCCTTGGCGCGACGCGCCTCTTTCAGGCGGGCGGGCAGAAGGGTCAGGATATCGTCTGTGTCTTCCGTCATGACGGAATCTGATGCGCTTTTCACGGTGGGTTGTCAATTCTGCTTGTGACGGTACGTCGTATAGGACAACGCGCCAACTGGGCGTAATAGTGCCGCCAAATCCAAGAGGAGAAGAGACATGAAAGATATCGTCATTCTGGATGGGGCCCGTACGGCTGTTGGAACGTTTGGGGGCGCTCTGGCCTCGACCGCACCGATTGATCTGGCGACCGTTGTGACCGAAGCCGCAATGGAGAAGTCGGGCGTCGAAGGCGGCCAGATTGGCAATGTTGTTTTTGGCCATGTGATCAACACCGAACCGCGCGACATGTATCTGTCGCGTGCGGCGGCCAAACAGGCAGGTATCCCGGTCGAGACTCCCGCGATGAACGTGAACCGTCTGTGTGGATCGGGGGCGCAGGCGATTGTATCGGCGGTACAATCGCTGATGCTGGGTGATGCCGAATTTGCTGTGGCTGGTGGGGCTGAGAGCATGTCGCGCAGCCCCTACATCCTGCAGCAGGCGCGCTGGGGTGCCAAGATGGGCGATATCAAGTCGCTCGACATGATGCTGGGCGCGTTGAACTGCCCCTTTGGCACCGGTCATATGGGTGTGACGGCTGAGAACGTCGCCGATGAGCATCAGGTCACACGCGAGCAGATGGATGAGTTTGCTCTAACCAGCCAGACCCGTGCCGCAGCGGCCATTGAGGCAGGATTATTCCAGAGCCAGATCGCGCCGGTTCAGGTCAAGGTTAAGCGCGACATGGTTGATTTCATGGTCGATGAGCATCCCAAGGCGACCTCGATTGAGGCGCTGGCGGGTCTACGTCCAGCGTTCAAGAAAGATGGCCGCGTCACGGCGGGTAACGCCTCAGGCATCAATGACGGTGCGGCGGCGATGGTTCTTGCCACGGCAGACGCGGCCGAGAAGGCTGGTCTGAAGCCGAAAGCGCGTATTCTGGGTTACGGCCACGCCGGTGTCCGCCCCGAGGTGATGGGCATCGGTCCGGTGCCTGCTGTGCAAAACCTGCTCGCCAAGACCGGCCTGACGGTGGAAGACTTCGACGTGATCGAAAGCAACGAAGCCTTTGCTTCGCAGGCTCTGGCCGTGAATAAAGAGCTGGGTCTAGATGCCGCCAAGGTAAACCCGAACGGTGGTGCGATTGCGTTGGGTCACCCGGTGGGTGCGACTGGTGCGATCATCACGCTGAAGGCTTTGTATGAGTTGGAACGGACTGGAGGCTCCAAAGGTCTGATCACCATGTGTATCGGCGGTGGTCAGGGTATTGCGATTGCCATAGAGCGGCTCTGACCTCGAGTTGGGCAGGGGGGCTGTCTGCCCCCCATCGCGCCTTAAGCGCAATTCCCCCCGAGGATATTTTCAGCCAGATGAAGCAGGCGGCTGGCGCCTAGCTGAGCGCTGTTAGTAGCAAAACCAAAGCAGCGCCTGCCACGGCTCCGAGCGTTGCGGGAAGGGCTTTGGACCACAGGCGGGAGTTGGTCTGATCGTCTTTTTGCGTTTGCGCGATCAGGGCGTCTTCCACCAGCGCGGGCAGACGTGGGCCGAACCGAGCCAGAACCAACGCGGTTTTGCCAAAGTCGCGGAGCGCCGCGCGGGGGCCGATGGATTTCTTGATGTAATTCTCGACGACCGGACGCGCGACCTCCCATATATTGATATGCGGATCGAGTGATCGAGCGACGCCTTCGACGACAACCATGGTGCGCTGTAGCAGGATCAGCTCGGTTCGGGTTTCCATGCCAAAGCGTTCGGTGACTTCGAACAGGTAATTCAGCAAGCGGCCCATCGAGATATGGGTGGCGTCCATGCCGAAGATGGGTTCTCCTACCGCGCGCAGCGCGCGGGCGAATTCGTCTACGTCTTGATTGGCGGGGACATATCCGGCCTCGAAATGCACCTCGGCCACGCGTTTGTAATCGCGGCGGATGAAGCCGAAAAGGATCTCGGCATAGACTCGGCGGGTGTATTCGTCGATATGGCCCATGATGCCGTAATCATAGGCGATGATATCGCTGTTGGCGGCGACCTTCAGGTTGCCCTGGTGCATGTCGGCGTGGAAGTAGCCATCGCGCAGGGCGTGCAGCAGGAACAAGCGCAGGACACGCTCGCCCAGATCGCGGCGGTTATGGCCCGCGGCGTCCAGAGCGTCGTTGTCGCCAAGCGGGATGCCATCCGCCCAGCTGAGCGTCATCACCCGGCGCGCGGACAGAGACCACACGACCGGAGGCAACCAGAACCCGGCATCATCCTTGGTGTTGGCGGCGTATTCCGAGGCTGCCGAGCTTTCCAGACGCAAGTCCAGCTCACCCCGTACCACGCCATCGAAGTGTTCGATCACTTCCATTGGACGGAGGCGGCGCGCGCCAGGGGCGCAGAGCTGTACCATGCGGGCGGCGAAATAGAACGCGTCGACATCCTTGCGGAAGGCGCGTTCGATGCCCGGACGCAAGACTTTGACGGCGACGTCTTCGCCTGTGGTCGCCAGCTTGGCCTTGTGAACCTGAGCGATCGAGGCCGCAGCGATCGGTTCGCTGAATTCGCTGAACATGTCCGAGATCGGTTGCCCCAGCTCTTTCTCGACCTCAGTCATGGCCTCGGCCTTCGGGAAAGGCGGCAGCTTGTCCTGCAATACGCGCAGTTGCTCGGCCAGTTCGTTGCCAACCACGTCGGGTCGGGTCGACAGGACCTGTCCGAATTTGATGTACGCCGGACCCAGCGCCGTCAGGGCGCGTGTGGCAGGGGGCATCTCGGGGTCGCCCTTGTACCCAAGCCATTGAAAAGGTTTGCCAAGCGCGTGGGCGACAAAGCGGACCGCGCGGGGGGCTTCGAACGCGTCCAGCACGACACCCATGGCGCCCGTGCGCTCTAGCGTGGCGCCTGTGCGGATCAGGCGTATGATGTTGTGAGGGCCACGCATTTAGATTTTCCAGCCGGAATGCAACGCGGCGATTCCCATGCTCAGGTTGCGGTATTTGGCGTTTTCGAAACCGGCGCTGCGGACCATACCTAGGAATGTCTCCTGATCGGGGAACTTGCGGATCGATTCCACGAGGTACTGGTAGCTGTCGTAGTCATTGGCGATCAGCTTGCCCATGCGCGGGATGACGTTGAAGCTGTAGAGATCATAGAGCTTTTGCAGACCGTCATTGGGCAACTGGCTGAACTCCAGCACCATCAGGCGGCCGCCGGGTTTCAACACGCGGTAGGCCTCGTTCAGCGCCTCTTGCGGGCGAGTGACGTTCCGAATGCCGAAGGAGATCGTGTAGACGTCGAAGGTGTTGTCCTCGAACGGTAGAGACATCGCATCGCCGACGACCCAGTTCAGGCTATCCGACATTTGGTCGGCCTCAGCCCGTTGGCGGCCCTCGACCAGCATCGGCTCGGTCAGGTCCAGGACGGTGGCGTGGCCATAGCCCGCGCGTTTCAGGAAACGGAACGAGATGTCTCCGGTGCCGCCTGCGACGTCCAGCAGGCGCTGACCGGGGCGCGGGGCAAGCCAGTCCATCATCGCGTCTTTCCAAACCCGATGGATGCCCATCGACATGACATCATTCATCACGTCGTATTTCGAGGCCACCGAGTTGAAAACGCCCTGTACGCGCCCGGCCTTGTCGGCCTCGCGGACGGTTTCGAACCCGAAATGAGTGGTCTTGTCGCTGTTGTCGGACATTTGCCTTGCCGTTTGTCGAATTTCGCCTCTGTTATAGGGCCATCAGAGGCGGGCACAATGCGGCCCTTTGGAATAGGAGCCATCTAATGCCCGAATTGCCTGAGGTCGAGACAGTAAGACGCGGCCTGACCCCTGCGATGGAAGGGGTGGTAATCGAGCGTGCTGATGTAAACCGCCCCGATCTGCGCTGGCCCTTCCCGGAGCGTATGGCCGAGAGATTGACGGGACAGCGGGTGGATCGGCTAAGGCGACGTTCCAAGTACATTCTGGCTGATCTCAGCAGTGGCGAGACGTTATTGATTCACTTGGGTATGTCGGGGCGTATGACGGTATCAGGTGACCCGTTGGGGCAGTTCGTCCATGACCATCCAATGCCCGAAAAGCATGACCATGTCGTGTTCCACATGGCCAATGGTGCCCGCGTGACGTTCAATGATCCGCGCCGGTTCGGGGCCATGGATTTACTGCCAACCGCAACCGCAGAAGACCACAAACTGATGTCCGTTCTGGGGCCAGAGCCATTGGGCAATGATTTTCACGAACAGCACCTGATTGATGCGTTCAAGGGCAAGAACACGCCGGTCAAATCGGCACTTCTGGATCAGGGAATCGTTGCCGGGTTGGGGAATATTTACGTTTGCGAGGCGCTTTATCGCGGCAAGGTGTCGCCACGTCGCAAAGCCGGACAAATTTCTGCGGCGCGTGTCGCAGCCCTTGTGCCGATCATCCGGCAGGTGTTGCAGGACGCGATCGAAGCAGGGGGATCGTCACTGAAAGATTTCCGTCAAGCCGATGGAGAACTTGGATATTTTCAGCACAGCTTCGATGTCTATGGCCGCGAAGGCGAATCCTGCCGAACCCAGGGTTGCGGTGCCGAAATCAAGAGAATCACCCAGTCCGGTCGCTCATCCTTCTACTGTGCGCAATGCCAAAGATAGCTTGATCCAGCGAAATCGCGTGTTAAGGAATCGTACCTGAACGGAACAACCGGAAGCTTATACCTCATGGCTTTTGAGACGATCATCGTCGAAATCGAAGACCACGTCGCCCTTATCAAACTCGACCGACCAGATGCGATGAACGCGCTGAACACCCAATTGGTGGGTGAGCTGTGCAACGCGCTGGAAGAGGCGGATCAAAACGACAAGGTGCGCTGCATCGTGCTGACCGGCTCGGAAAAGGCGTTTGCCGCAGGTGCGGACATCAAGGAAATGTCCGAGATGAGCTTTGTCGATGTGTTCAGCACCGACCTGTTTGCCTCGGTCAACGAGCGTGTCTCGGCCATTCGCAAACCGATCATCGCGGCGGTTGCGGGTTACGCGCTGGGCGGTGGCTGCGAAGTCGCCATGATGTGCGATTTCATCATTGCGGCCGATACAGCCAAGTTCGGCCAGCCCGAGATCAATCTGGGTGTTATAGCCGGTATCGGCGGCACCCAGCGCCTGACGCGTTTTGTTGGGAAGTCCAAGGCGATGGACATGAACCTGACCGGTCGCTTCATGGACGCCGAAGAAGCTGAGCGCGCGGGTCTTGTCAGCCGCGTGGTTCCGGCGAAGAAGCTGCTCGAAGAAGCCGTGGGTGCAGCCCACAAGATCGCTGAAAAATCCCTGCTGACGGCGGCAGCCGCCAAAGAAGCAGTGAATCGCAGCTATGAACTGCCGCTGAGCGAAGGTTTGCTGTTCGAGCGTCGCGTCTTTCATTCGATGTTCGCGACCGAAGACCAGAAAGAGGGCATGGCGGCGTTTTTGGAAAAACGCGCCGCACAATTCCGCGACAAGTAAGGTCGCGACAAAGAATTCAGGAAGGGCAGGCTCTGGCCTGCCTTTTTTTGTTGGGCGTACCGGGCAAGAATCGGCTTGGCAAACCCGTAAAACTTGGGTAGAGACCGTCGTCATACATGCGCGTGCGGCCCGCTTGGCCCGACTCACACTCGTGATTTCTGATCCGGTGCGGATAATTCCGTGGCGCGCAACCCTAGATAACCGTACCGAACAAAGGTCAGAGACACATGGCAAATTCGCCCCAGGCAAAGAAACGTGCCCGTCAGAACGAAAAGCGTTTCGCCGTAAACAAAGCGCGCCGTTCGCGCATCCGCACCTACCTGCGCAAAGTTGAAGAAGCGATCGCTTCCGGCGACAAAGACGCTGCAACCACGGCTCTGCGCGCAGCTCAGCCTGAACTGATGCGCGGCGTCACCAAAGGCGTTTTCCACAAGAACACCGCATCGCGTAAAATGTCGCGCCTGTCGGCGCGCGTTAAAGCGCTGGGTTGATTCCCTCTGGAACGCGTCAAGCATTTTCCTAGGTAAAGGCGTCGCGTATTGCGGCGCCTTTCTTGTTTGTTGCCGGAAAGCCGCGACCTCACGAAGTCGAGAGATTCTTTCGCCCTGAACCCCGAGTCAATATCAGAGTTTCGTTGCTGCGACAGGCAACATCTTGCTACCACTGAGTCAGCGATTCACTCGCTTGGGGGGACAGGCTGTTCCAGACATCTGACTGACGGGCATCAGTCAGACATCAGGAACCAGCGTTCGAAAACCGGCCTTGGCCGGTGAAACGATCTGCTCTGGGTCTCGGGTTTTCCGATGATCTCAGCCCTGTCAAACAATTGGGTTACGACGCGTGCCCCGGTTTTCCGGGATCCTGCTGCGGGATACGATTTGTGCATGCTGAGTGTTCATTTACCCGCCGGATGGGACAGTCCGGTGCAGGGTACCCTTGCGCGTGAACGTTAATGACCGGGAAACCGGCGACGATTGATAAGACCGACAGGTCAAAAAAAATGGGATGCGTGAGGCGCTTGATGACACAAGAGAAATGGGGACAACTGCGTAGCAAACTACTGAAGGCCGTTGGTAAGAACAACTTCACCACCTGGATTGAGCCTCTGGAATTTCAGGAGCTGCAGGACGGTGTAGCCGTGTTCTCGGTACCGACGAACTTCATGGGGAACTACGTCAGCCAGAATTTTGCAGATTTGATTCTGTATGAACTGAATACCGCGGGTGAGACGGTGCAGCGTCTTGCGTTCAAGGCGGCTGCCAATTCGACCACCCGACCGGCAGTTGTCACGGATGAACCCAAGCTGACAGAAGTTGCTGCACCGGTTGCGGAGTCCGCCAATGCGGCGCTTGAGGATCTGCAAGCCGCCCCCTTGGATGCGCGCTTTACCTTCGACAGCTTCGTTGTCGGCAAACCTAACGAACTGGCCCATGCCGCCGCGCGCCGCGTAGCCGAAGGTGGCCCGGTCACGTTCAACCCGCTGGTTCTCTATGGCGGTGTTGGGCTGGGTAAAACCCACCTGATGCACGCCATCGCATGGGAGCTGAAGACCAAAAGCCCCGAGCTGAACGTGCTTTATCTATCCGCGGAACAGTTCATGTATCGCTTTGTACAGGCTTTGCGCGAACGCCGGATGATGGATTTCAAACATCTGTTCCGCTCGGTCGACGTGCTGATGGTGGACGATGTGCAGTTCATCGCGGGCAAGGACTCGACCCAGGAAGAGTTCTTTCACACCTTCAATGCGCTGGTGGACCAGAACAAGCAGATCATCATCTCGGCCGACCGCGCCCCGGGTGAGATCAAGGATCTGGAAGATCGCGTGAAATCGCGCCTGCAATGTGGTCTGGTCGTCGATCTGCATCCCACCGACTACGAATTGCGTCTGGGCATTTTGCAAAACAAGGTCCAGCAGCACATCGCCACCTATCCCGATCTTGTTATCGCCGATGGCGTGCTGGAGTTTCTGGCGCATCGCATCTCGACCAATGTACGCGTTCTCGAAGGCGCCCTGACCCGTCTGTTCGCCTTTGCCTCGCTAGTGGGGCGTGAGATCGACATGGAACTGACGCAGGACTGTCTGGCGGATGTGCTGCGCGCCTCAGAACGCAAGATCACCGTCGAAGAGATCCAGCGCAAAGTGTCGGACTACTACAACATTCGCCTGTCCGACATTATCGGCCCGAAGCGCCTGCGGTCCTATGCTCGTCCGCGTCAGGTGGCCATGTATCTGTGCAAGCAACTAACCAGCCGCTCTCTACCAGAGATCGGCCGCCGTTTCGGAGGGCGCGACCACACAACCGTCATGCACGGGGTGAAGCGCATCGAAGAGCTGAAGACGACCGATGGTCAGATCGCAGAAGACGTGGAAATGCTGCGCCGCTCGCTAGAGGCCTGAACCGCACCCATTGTCAGTAAATGCCCCGGGCCAGTGCGTCCGGGGCATTTTCTTGTGCGCTATTCTCCACGGTTGCGGAGGAATGGACGCGTTTCGCGCGCGTACCTCTTGACCACCGGGGTATTCCCACCCAGAAATCGGTAAAAAATCCTTGTGCCTCAGGGCTGAGACGCTAACGTGCCAGTCCCGCCCATTTTCGGCACGCAAGTCAGAGGAACAGAGGGTATGAAGATCAGCATCGAACGCGGCACCCTTCTCAAGGCCGTTTCCCAGGCCCAATCCGTTGTGGAACGTCGCAACACGATCCCGATCCTTGCCAATGTGCTGATCGAGGCCGAAGGCGACCAAGCCCTGTTCCGCGCCACCGATCTGGATATCGAGGTTGTCGACAAAGCGCCTGCGCAGGTCGAAAAGGCCGGTGCGACGACCGTGGCCGCTACGACCCTTCATGAAATTGTGCGTAAACTGCCGGATGGCGCGCTGGTCACCCTGACGGCCGACAGCGCCGCAGGTCGTTTGACGGTTGAGGCGGGCCGGTCGAACTTCTCTCTGGCGACTTTGCCGAAAGAGGATTTCCCGGTCATGGCGTCCTCGGAATATCAGTCAAATTTCACCGCGTCGGCGGCGTTGCTGCGTCGTTTGTTCGACAAATCGAAATTTGCCATCTCGACCGAAGAGACGCGGTACTACCTGAATGGTGTCTACATGCATGTCGCGGACGGTTCCGAAGGCGGCAAGGTTCTGCGCTGCGTGGCCACTGATGGCCACCGTCTGGCGCGGATTGATGCAGACTTGCCGGATGGCGCTGC
Source organism: Ruegeria sp. B10 (assembly GCF_056539825.1). Classification (NCBI taxonomy): domain Bacteria; kingdom Pseudomonadati; phylum Pseudomonadota; class Alphaproteobacteria; order Rhodobacterales; family Roseobacteraceae; genus Ruegeria; species Ruegeria sp. B10. The sequence continues at coordinate 108,638 of NZ_JBQFVP010000011.1, read as the reverse complement.
GGACATGCCGGGTGTGATCGTGCCGCGTAAAACCGTGGGTGAGCTGCGCAAGCTGCTGGACGATGACGAGATGGATATCGCGGTTTCGGTCAGCGAAACCAAGGTGCGCTTTGCCACGCCAGATATCACGCTGACCTCGAAGGTCATTGATGGCACCTTTCCCGACTACACACGCGTTATTCCGCAGGGCAATACGCGCCAACTGGAAGTGGATGCAGCCGAGTTCGCGCAAGCCGTGGACCGGGTTGCAACGGTTTCGTCAGAGCGTTCGCGCGCCGTGAAGCTGCAACTGGATGCGGACAAGCTGGTGCTGTCAGTCAATGCCCCAGATAGCGGCGCGGCTGAGGAAGAGCTGGCCGTTGCTTATGGCGATGAACGTCTCGAGATCGGGTTCAACGCGAAATACCTGCTGGAGATTGCATCGCAGGTGGATCGTGAGAACGCGGTGTTCCTGTTTAACTCGGCCGGTGACCCAACTTTGATGCGCGAAGGCAATGATCTAAGCGCGGTTTACGTTGTCATGCCGATGCGCGTCTGATCGCGCTGGCGCGCGATGCCTCCGGCGGAGGTATTTTTGAACAGAAGAAGGGAGGGGTCATGGGATTGGCCCTGACCGAGCTTACGGTCTCGCATTTTCGGTCTCATAAGCTGGCACGTTTGTCTTTGGATGGGCGCCCGGTTGCGATCCATGGGCCGAACGGGGCCGGGAAGACCAATATCCTTGAAGCAGTGTCACTGTTCTCGCCCGGTCGCGGGATGCGGCGGGCCAGTGCGGCGGAGATGACCCGGCGGCCCGAGGCCTTGGGCTGGAAACTGTCCGGCCTGCTGAGCGCCCTGGGCGGGCGGTATGAGATCGAGACATGGTCCGAAAGTGGCTCGGCACGTCAGGTTCGGATTGATGGCAAGGCCGCCAGTCAGATTGATCTGGGCAAGCTTGCGCGCGTGGTGTGGTTGATCCCTTCGATGGATCGGTTGTGGACCGAAGGAGCCGAGGGGCGGCGGCGGTTTCTGGACCGCATCGCGCTGAGCTTTGATCCCGCGCATGCCGAAGCGTCGCTGACCTATGAGAAAGCCATGCGTGAGCGGAACCGGCTGCTGAAAGATCAGGTCCGGGACGCCCATTGGTACACGGCTTTGGAAGGTCAGATGGCCGAGACAGGGTACCGGATACACGCGGCGCGTCTTGCCGCATTGGATCATTTACGTGCCGCGCAGGATCAGGCCGAAACAGCGTTTCCTTCGGCCGAGTTGGAGTTGGTTCAGACAGAAGGTGCGATGCCCGAGACGGCGGATGATCTGCGCGAGGCGCTGAGCGAAAGCCGTTTCCGTGATCTTGCAGCAGGGCGGACTCTGGTCGGGCCGCATCGCTCGGACCTGTATGGGGTGTTTGCTGCCAAGGGGGTTCCGGCCAAGGATTGTTCCACGGGTGAGCAGAAGGCGTTGCTTGTGTCCCTGATCCTGTCAAACGCACGGGCGCTAGCGGGAATGGTCGGTGCGCCACCGATCGTTCTGCTGGATGAGGTGGCTGCGCATCTGGATGCCGGGCGACGCGCGGCGCTCTATGATGAGATCTGTGCGCTGGGCGCTCAGGCCTGGATGACGGGCACCGGGCCTGAGCTGTTTGCGGAATTGGGCGACCGGGTCCAAACGCTGGTTGTAACCGAAGGCGATGAAGGCTCGGTCGTGTCGGCTTAGGCTGGTTCGCCCACTTTACGTTCCCACAAGAAGCCGCGCATGACCTGATCGACCGGAGTCTTGGCCATGTGGTTGACGTAGTTCGACATGGTTTTCTGCGCCAGACCCAGAACGACATCCAGAACAGCGCGGTGCGAATAGCCTGCGTCAAAGAAAGCCTGCAGCTGTTCTTCTGTCGGGTTGCCGCGGGTTTCCATCACTTGCAGTGTGAAGGTGCGCAGCGCTTCCAGCTTGGCAGTCGGCAGCGGGGTTTCGTTGCGCAGGGCTTCGGTGATCTCGTCCGAAATCTTCATCATCTTGGCGATGCCTGTGTGGGCGGGGACGCAGTAGTGGCATTCGTTTTCAACGTTGATGGTCTGCCAGACGACGGTTTTCTCATCATTGTTGAAATCGGTTTGCAGGAAGAGGCCGTGCAGAACCTGATAGGCCTCAAGATGCTGCGGGCTTTCCGCCATCACCTTGTGCAGGCCGGGCAGGCGGCCAAAGGCGGCTTGCGATTTCTCCAGCAGCGGTTTGGACCCTTCAGGGGCGGATTCGAGGTCGTGAGACGGGAAGTTAGCCATGTCAAAACTCCTGATTTCTGGCGCGATGAGTCGTATTTAGGGTTTCTTGAGCGATCACTCAAGTATATATTTGAGCAAGCACTCAAGAATTGGTGATCTATTGCCACGTAAACCCGCATATGACCGAGACGCGCTGATCGCGCAGGCGCGTGATATCTTCTGGCGTCACGGCTGGGCCGGGACGTCGCTGAAGGACCTTGAGCGCGAGTTGAAGCTGAAGCCGGGTAGTTTCTATGCGGCGTTTGGCTCGAAAGATGCCCTCTATGCGCTGGCGCTGGAGCGCTACGCGCATGACGGGGTTGCGAGCATGTTGACCTTGGCTGAGGAACTGGGGCCGCTCGGGGCGCTCAAGGCGCAGCCCTATCGCGTGATCGCTGCCTCTGACCTGCCGACCAAAGCTTGTATGCTGGCCAAGACCTATGCCGAATTGCAGGCAAAGGATCACAATTTGGCCGGTCAGGCAGGTGCGCATATGATCGCTATGAAATCCTGTTTCGCAGACTTGTTCCGCCGCGCCCAGAAGGCCGGAGAGATAAGCCCAGATCACGATCCCGAACGCCTTGCTGCGCGCTATCAGTCGGATCTTTTAGGCCTGCGATTGACGGCCGAACGGGACGACGTCAACGCCGCCGAAATTGCAGCTGATATCGCGGCAGACCTCGATCGGCTTTGATCCGCAGATAAATCGGATCTCAACCACAAAATCTTGGGGGAGCGCGTGACATTCCCCACCAGAAAACGTATAAGTTACCAAAATAATATAGGTACTAACGGCATGTCCGAAGACGCACAGGCACCCCAGGAATACGGCGCAGATTCCATCAAAGTTCTCAAAGGCTTAGAGGCGGTTCGCAAACGTCCCGGTATGTATATCGGGGATACGGACGATGGCTCGGGTCTGCACCATATGGTGTATGAGGTCGTGGACAACGGAATTGATGAGGCTCTCGCCGGTCATGCCGACCATGTGACCGTAAAAATTCACGCCGATTCCAGTGTCTCGGTCAGTGATAATGGCCGTGGCATCCCGGTGGATATTCACCCCGAAGAGGGCGTCTCGGCGGCCGAGGTCATCATGACCCAGTTGCACGCGGGCGGTAAGTTCGACAGCAACTCGTACAAGGTGTCGGGCGGTCTGCACGGCGTGGGCGTTTCGGTTGTGAATGCTCTGTCCGAATGGCTGGAGCTGCGCATCTGGCGCGCGGGCAAAGAACACGTTGCGCGTTTTGAGCGTGGTGAGACCGCTGAGCATCTGAAAGTCGTCGGTGAGTGTGGCGACCGCACCGGGACCGAGGTGCGCTTTCTGGCCTCGACCGACACGTTCTCGAACCTCGAATACTCGTTTGAGACGCTGGAGAAGCGCCTGCGTGAGCTGGCCTTTCTGAACTCGGGCGTGCGCATCATCCTGATTGATGAACGCCCTGCCGAACGGCTGGAGACCGAGCTATTCTATGAGGGTGGCGTCAAGGAATTCGTCAAATACCTCGACCGGTCGAAAAGCCCGGCCATGCCCGAGCCAATCTATATCAAGGGCGAGCGGGACGATATCGGTGTCGAAATCGCCATGTGGTGGAATGACAGCTACCACGAGACGGTTCTGCCTTTCACCAACAACATCCCACAGCGGGACGGTGGCACGCACGTGGCCGGTTTCCGCGGCGCTCTGACCCGGACGATCAACAACTATGCGCAGTCCAGCGGGATCGCGAAGAAGGAAAAGGTCAGCTTTACCGGCGACGATGCACGCGAAGGCCTGACCTGCGTGTTGTCGGTGAAAGTGCCGGACCCGAAATTCTCTTCCCAAACCAAAGACAAGCTGGTGTCGTCCGAAGTCCGCCCTGCAGTCGAAGGCCTGATGAACGAAAAGCTGGCCGAGTGGTTCGAAGAGAACCCCAATGAAGCTAAGGGTATCGTCGGCAAGATCATCGAGGCCGCATTGGCACGTGAGGCCGCCCGAAAGGCGCGTGAACTTACCCGCCGCAAGACGGCGATGGATGTGAATTATCTGGCCGGTAAGCTGAAGGACTGTTCCGAGAAAGACCCGTCCAAAACCGAAGTTTTCCTGGTCGAGGGTGACTCGGCGGGCGGCTCCGCCCAAACAGGCCGGGATCGTCTGACTCAGGCCGTTCTGCCCTTGCGCGGGAAAATCCTGAATGTCGAGCGTGCGCGGTTTGATCGGATGCTGTCGTCTCAGGAAATCGGGAACCTCGTGATGGCGTTGGGCACCGGCATTGGCCGCGATGAGTTCAACATCGAAAAGCTGCGCTACCACAAGATCGTCATCATGACCGATGCGGATGTCGATGGCGCGCACATCAGAACCCTGCTGCTGACCTTCTTCTACCGTCAGATGCCGGAATTGATTGAAGGTGGCTATCTCTACATCGCGCAGCCGCCGCTCTATAAAGTTTCACGTGGTAAATCAGAGGTTTACCTGAAGGACCAGGCCGCGCTGGACGACTATCTGATCAATCAGGGGGTAGAGGGTGCTGTTCTGAAGTTGGGCTCTGGCGAAGAAATCGTCGGCCAAGACCTGACCCGCGTTGTCGACGAAGCGCGCCAGTTGAAACGCGTGTTGGATGCCTTCCCAACTCACTACCCGCGTCACATTCTGGAACAGGCCGCCGTGGCCGGTGCCTTTGTCCCCGGTGCTGTCGATGCCGACCTGCAAGGTGTTGCCGACAAGGTTGCCGCCCGTCTCGACCTGATCGCGCTTGAATACGAGCGCGGCTGGCAGGGCCGTATCACGCAGGATCACGGCATCCGCCTAGCCCGTATCCTGCGCGGCGTTGAAGAGGTCCGCACGCTGGATGGCCCCATGCTGCGCTCGGGCGAGGCCCGCAAGACCGGCAGCTTTACCCAAAGCCTGCAAGAGGTCTACAACACCCCAGCTACCCTGATCCGCCGCGACAGGATGCAGGCGATCCACGGCCCGTTGGACCTTTTGCGCGCCATACTGGAAGAGGGCGAAAAGGGCCTATCGCTGCAGCGCTACAAGGGCTTGGGCGAGATGAACCCCGATCAACTCTGGGAAACCACGCTGGACCCGGACGCGCGCACCCTTTTGCAGGTGCGTGTGGATGACATGGTCGAGGCCGACGATCTGTTCACCAAACTGATGGGAGACGTGGTCGAACCCCGCCGCGAGTTCATTCAACAGAATGCTCTGAGCGTGGAGAATCTGGATTTCTGAAAACTTTTGTAGGTGCGCGCATAATGCTGCATTCCTAACATTGATTTTATTCAGAGAATCTGGGGATCTTCGCCCATAAGTATGCGCTGCGCGATTGTCTGCATTGGCGATGAATTCAAACTTTTTTTGGCTTAGTCGTTGCGGCTATCGCCCTTTACGTTGCTCAATCCCGCTTAGGGCCTCCCCAATTCGCGAGCGTAGGACACAACTCTTCGAGAACCGAGGATACATTCTTGACGTGATCAAAAAAGGCACTGAACGGGAGCGAGGGCGCACCGAGGCGAAAAGGCGGGATGTAGTTAATGCCCCGGGTCTGTTCCAGTTGTAGCTGACAAGAGGCGGGCGAGCCGGATGAATTTCCGTTTCATCCGCGCTCCCGACATTCGTCCCTCATCAATTCATGCTACTGCAACGAATGGTTTTTTGGGCGGGCCTCATTGCAGAGCAGTGGATGTTCGGCCAATGAACATATTGGGACGATCGCTCTTGTTGTCTGGTTGGTCGAACTACAAACGTTCAATCTGCTAAAGATCGTATGCCTTGAAGTGTTTGACTTTTGCGTACGTTCTAAGGATCGTCATTCTGTTTCTGACGACCGCGCCCACAAATTGATATCTTCTTCCGAACTGATTTCATCGATCTTTTCCAACTCGTCTGCACTGAAGTCGAGATTATCGATAACGCCTGCGCAATCCACGATTTGTTCGGGTCGGGACGCGCCAATAAGTGCGGTCGTCACGCGCCCACTTCTGAGCACCCAGGCCAGGGCCATTTGCGCCAGAGTTTGACCACGTGCCTCAGCCATGTCGTTCAGAGCACGGACACTTGCCAAGGACCGCTCGTTGATCATGCCATCGAGCAATGACTTCCCTTGCGTGGCACGGCTACCACTCGGAATATCGGTCAGATATTTGGACGTCAGAATGCCTTGTGCCAGCGGCGTGAATGCAATCGATCCTACCCCAAGATCGTCCAGGGTATCGAGCAAACCGTCTCGCTCCACCCAACGGTTGAGCAGATTGTAAGAAGGCTGGTGAATCAGACAAGGTGTCCCAAGGTCGTTGAGAATTTTCACCGCCTCGCGCGTGCGTTGGGAGTTGTAGCTCGAAATACCTGCGTAGAGCGCGCGGCCCGATCGTACGATATGATCCAACGCGCCCATCGTCTCTTCGAGCGGGGTGTCGGGGTCAAAGCGGTGGGAATAAAAGATGTCTACGTAATCAAGCCCCATGCGCGCAAGTGATTGGTCACAGGACGCTATCATGTACTTGCGCGACCCCCACTCTCCGTAGGGTCCCGGCCACATGTCGTAGCCTGCTTTGGAGGAAATGATCAGCTCATCCCTGTAATCCGCGAAGTCCGTTTTGAGGATCTGGCCAAATGCTTCTTCGGCTGAACCGGGCGGTGGACCGTAGTTGTTCGCCAGATCAAAGTGAGTGATCCCATGATCAAACGCGGTTCGACACATGGCGCGCTTATTTTCGTGCGTCGAGTCCGCTCCAAAATTGTGCCACAGCCCTAGGCTGACAACAGGAAGCTTCACTCCGGATCGCCCACATCGACGATACGCCATCCGCTCATATCGGTCCGGCTCCGGAGTGTAGGGAATTGGTTTTGGCTTTGGCGGTCTTTGAGCTTTGGTCATGCGCACATAATCAATGGATTGTTGGGCCTGTCAAACGGATCACCTCCAGCAAGATCGACGCGAGCTCATTTTCGTCCTGGTGGTTAGCCTTGCTCCATGTGTGAAAGATTTCACGATCCGATAATTCGCATTCATCGCCAACTCTCCAACGCAGCGGATGTCTCCTATGGTGAACCACACCGCAGCGAAGAGCAAAACAAACGGGAAGGTTTTGAGGCGTAAATCGGAAGTTGCGGGTCTGTTGCTTACACACCGGCGGCATGGACCGCGATTGTCATCTTACTTTTCGAACTGCTAACGGGCATGGTTTGCGGTCTATTTGCCTTCAACGGCGATCGGATGCTGAACAATAGAGAACCGCCGAAACCGTCCTTCACACGTGAATTCTTGTTTGAACTGTGACGTCAACGCTCAGTTATGAAGGACAGCCCAGACACGAGTTGTTTCAACCCAATCGCCGCGCCGGCGAAGATGGCAGCGAATGTTACGGGCGCGCTGTAGGCCAAAAGTGAGAAGGCAGATATACCTTGCCCGACGCTGCAACCTACTGCGATGATCGCGCCTGGCCCCATAATCGCTGCGCCGAGCATTTGACGCTTGAGTTCACGTGGATCCTCGCATGCTTCCCATCGGAAATGACCTTTGGACCAGGACCCCAAGAATGCGCCAATGAGAACGCCGGAGACTGATCCGACCGCAAAGGACAAAGTGTTTCCGGAGGCCGTCATAAGGTAGAATATTGTGTCGCCGAGAGGCGCAGCGAAGGTATGGGTTTGAACCGGCTCACCATCGAAACCGTGCGTCGCAACCCAATTCGTGCCGAGCCACCCTGATACGATCGCCAGTCCAACTACAGATCCCCAGAACACCTGTGCGGGAGTTCGGCGGAAGCGCTGGTTTGCCAAGGCGAAAATCACCAATGCAACGCCAATAACGGAGCCAATGAGCCAAGCTGGGATAGAGGTCAGTTGTTCGGCAAGGAAGCTGATGCTTTGGGGGCCACTAAGACCCATCTCCTCGGGGAAGACCCAAACGCGCAAATAGGCCAGGGGCCCGGACATGACAACGTAAGCAGATAGACCCATGATCAATACTATGACGAATGATCGAAGGTCGCCGCCCCCAAGCCTTGCCAGCGCGCCATAGCCGCAATTTCCGCTGATGGCCATTCCGTATCCGAACATGAGGCCACCTACGATCGACCCAATTGGGTTCCAGGTCTGTGCAAGGTACCTTGTTCCAACAGGGTCCAGCCATCCTAAAGCCATAGCCAAGTGGCTGCCGACAATTGCTACGCCGATCGCAATTGCCCACATGCGCAGCCGCCGGTCATCATCTGCGTAGAGGTAGTCTTCGATTGCACCCAGCGTGCAAAAACGGCCTATGCGTGCGGCCAAGCCCAACACAATGCCACCGATCAAACCGATCAGGGCGACGGTGTTGGCGTCTCCCAATGCTTCAAACATTGCCAGTCTCCTCCCAAAGCTGGCGGGTATTTTTGGCGGCTTCTACTTTTCCCTGCAGAATAGATCGTAGACGACTTCCAGAATCTGTGTCGATCGATCATCCGCCAATCTGTAATAGATCGTTTTCCCCTCGCGTCGCGTTTTGACCAAGCCCTCGAAGCGTAAGCGAGATAGTTGCTGAGACACGGCGGCCTGGCGTGCCGAGAGCATTTCTTCCATCTGCGTGACAGATTTTTCACCCGAAGACAGGTAGCACAAGATCATCAAGCGCCCTTCATGGCTGATTGCCTTGAGGAAATTTGACGCCGTCTGAGCATTTTCCATCATTCTGTCCAGGTCTTCGGCGCACATGTCCTTGGAGAACACAGGCAGTTTCGAAGATTTGTCCAACAAGATCGCCTCGCTTTCATAGCTTCACGCATTCGAAACAGTTTATTTTATTGGCCACGTTTTATCCAGAGGTCTCAATCGGAACCCCAGCGTCACGCAGCAAAACGCCCAGCAACCCCCAGAAAAAGTCTTCGCCGGGATAGCCTTCGATCCGTCCAACCTCTTGACCATTGTCCAGCAGAACAAAGGTCGGCGTGTAGTAGAGAGGCCGCTCCAACACGATGCCTTCAGGCATAGCTGCGTGGATATCGATGCGTTGAAGTGGCGCCGCATGTCCTTCGGATGTCTTGGGATAGATCTCCGAGATTTCGGTGTCCCAACGTGCGCACCACATACATCCATCTTCTTCGGCCATCAGAAGCGTCATTTCTGCCCGTGAAATCACCGGAGAAACGAGCAACGTGATTGCAAGTAAAGGCAGAAGTAGGTGGCGCATCTTAAGCTCCGATTGACCGCAGCGACATATCTTTATTATTTTGAATATGTGAATGATAGCGCGCCAGGACAGGTTTGACCATGCTCGACATTACATTTGCAGGAGCTTTGGTCGCAGGACTGTTGTCTTTCCTGTCGCCCTGCATCCTACCTATCGTGCCGTTTTATCTTAGCTATCTGGCAGGCGTCGGGATTGATCAGATATCTGCGGGCTCAACACTTTCCGCCGGCGTTCGTCGCAGGGCAACGCTTTCTGCGATAGCATTTGCAGCTGGGATCATAACGATCTTCATGACGCTAGGGGCGACAGCTTCGATCTTCGGGCAGCTGGTCCGAGAGTATTTCGACATCCTGCGCTGGATTGCAGCGGCGATCATCCTTGCGATGGGGCTGCATTTCCTGGGGTTCATTCGCATTGGGTTCCTGTATCGCCAATTTCGTGCGGACGTCGGTGAGACATCAAATGTAAGCCTTGTTGGGGCATATGTTCTTGGATTAGCATTTGCTTTTGGCTGGACACCCTGTGTTGGGCCAGTGCTCGCTGCGATCCTGTTTACAGCGGCCGGAACCGAGACGGCTTGGCGTGGAGCGGTACTTCTATTCGTCTACGGGGTTGGAATGACCGCACCGTTTGTTCTGGCGGCCTTTCTGGTCCGCCCTTTCATGCAATGGATGGCGCAGTTCAGAAAGCACTTGCCCCTCATCGAAAAGGCCATGGGTGGCTTTCTGGTTCTCTTCGGCATCCTCATCGCAACCAATTCCATCAACTACATCGCACAATGGATGCTCGACCATATGCCTTGGCTCGCAGCCATTGGATAATCCGGGAGGAAGACATGAAACGAGTTTTGTCAGTATTGATCGCGTGTCTGATCGGCGGGACAGTTTCCGCCGCTGAGCTGGGCGACGACGGTTTGCATAAAACACCGTGGATGCGCGACACGTTCAAAGACCTCCGCGAGGATCTTGAAGAGGCCTCAAGCGAGGACAAGCGGTTGGTTTTATTTATTGAGCAACAAGGCTGCATCTACTGCAAAAAAATGCATGAAGAGGTGTTCCCCCAGCCTGACCTTGCAGCGTTCATCGAAGAGAATTTCTTTGTCGTCCAACTGGATCTGCATGGCAGCACCACCGCTACCGACTTTGACGGGGAAGAAAATGAGCAAAGAGCGCTGATGCGAAAATGGGGGATTCTGTTTACCCCGACGCTTGTTTTTCTGCCGGAAGAGGTGCCGGAGGGCGCGACAGCCATCGATGCTGCGGTCGCTGTTATGCCCGGAGCGTTCTCAAAGGGAACAACCTTAGACCTTTTCACCTGGGTCGATGAAAAGCGATATGAGCTTGATAACGGTGAAGATTTCCAACGGTATCATGCGCGGCGCATTCAAGAGCGAAACAATGTTTCTCAAGATTGAGCGCTGCCGTTATAAATAAAAAAATTCATTATTATGAATTTAATGTTGCGACAAGCGGTACTCGTCGACTACGGTACACAGAGGCTTTGGGTCGCAAGGCGCCGTCGGCGCGTTAGCAAATGGGAGGGATCATGAAGCTGAGACTCTTGACATTGGTCTGCGCAATGACGGGCGTTGCTGCATATGCGGCAGATACAGACCCGCAGGACGTAACCTATGACGACTATGGTGCCATTGAGGCTTCGTTGACCGGTGCTGCTGGCGACGCGGCCAATGGCGCGATCATCGTTGGCGACAAGTCAAAAGGCAACTGCGTCGCGTGCCACGCGGTCACGGTTTTGGCGGACATCCCGTTCCACGGTGAAGTCGGTCCAATGCTGGATGGTGCCGGTGATCGTTGGACCGAAGCAGAGCTTCGCGGGTTGGTCGCAAACGCAAAGATGACATTCGAAGGCACGGTGATGCCAGCTTTCTACAAGGATGACGGCTATATCCGCCCGGGCGACGCCTATACCGGAAAAGCGCCAACCGCGCCTTTGACGTCGATCCTGACAGCGCAGGAAATCGAGGACGTGGTCGCGTTTCTTGCGACCCTGAAAGAGGAATAGTCGCGCTTTTAGGCGTGTATTCACGAAGTTTCAAAGGAGATTGAAAATGGAACTCTCTCGCCGCGAGACACTGGCCCTAGGGCTGGGCGCCGCGTTCCTGACAATTATGCCGCTCCGCGCAAATGCAGCCGCCGAAGATGCCATCGCCGCGTTCACAGGTGGGGCGGATGTGGTCGATGGTGGCGTCACTCTGACGGCGCCGGAAATCGCAGAAAACGGCAACACTGTACCAATCGAAGTCAGTGCTCCGGGTGCTTCTGCAATTCTGATCGTGGCCGCAGGCAACCCCGAACCGGGCGTTGCAACATTCAATTTCGGCCCGCTGGCTGCTCAGCAATCCGCTTCAACCCGTATCCGTCTTGCCGGGACGCAGGATGTCATTGCCGTGGCCAAGATGGCAGATGGCAGCTTCGCCCAGGCATCCGCGACCGTAAAAGTGACAATCGGCGGCTGCGGCGGCTGATCGCCACGCGCGCCTCGAAGAACAGGAGATTAACCCATGGCATCCGGTGTAAAACCCCGCGTCAAGGTTCCAAAGACAGCCGCAGCTGGTGGAACCATCACGATCAAGACTTTGATCAGCCACAAGATGGAAAGCGGTCAGCGCAAGGACAAAGAAGGCAACGCCATCCCGCGTTCGATCATCAACCGTTTCACTTGCGAGTTTAACGGTGAATTGGTTGTTGATGTGACGATGGAGCCCGCGATTTCAACCAATCCGTACTTCCAGTTCGAAGCAACCGTGCCCGAGGCCGGTGAATTCGTCTTCACCTGGTACGACGACGACGGCTCTGTCTACGACGAGACAAAATCGATCGAGATCGCCTGACGGCTCGACCGCTAAGGCAGATCAGCGCTGGCCTGAACGCTGGCGCTGATCCACCAAGGGAGGAACGCAATGAATACCAAGGCACTTACGGCGATCGCGGCCGTTCTGGCTTTCCCAGTGGCAGCGCTGGCCGGACCAGACGAAGACAATCTTGTGATCAATGACGAGCTTGAGATGACGTCGGTCACCGAAGCACCGGCGCATCTCGAAAACTTCGACACGATTTATTCGGGTTGGCATTTTCGCACGGATGAAACCCAAGCGCTGCAGATCGATGATTTTGACAACCCGGCCATGATCTTCGTCGATCAGGCTGCGGACCTTTTCGAGACTGTTGACGGTGCTGCGGGTGAAAGCTGTGCCTCATGCCATGAGGGCGTGGAAAGCTTTGAAGGGCTGCAGGCGTCCATGCCCAAGGTCGATGCCGCAAGTGGCAAGCTGGTGGTCATGGAAGATCTGATCAACGCCTGCCGAACCGACCGTATGGAAGCCGAGCCCTGGAAGTGGTCCGGAGCAGACATGCAGGCAATGGTTGCTCTGATCGGCCTGCAGTCACGCGGGATGCCGATGAATGTCGCGATTGACGGCGATGCCGCACCGTACTGGGAGCAGGGCAAAGAGATGTACTATACCCGCTACGGTCAGCTGGAACTCAGCTGTGCCAACTGTCACGAAGACAATTGGGGCAACATGATCCGGGCTGACCACCTGAGCCAGGGCATGATCAACGGGTTCCCGACATATCGTCTGAAACAGGCCAAGCTGATCTCGCGCCACAATCGTTTCCGCGGCTGTATTCGCGATACGCGGGCGGAAACTTTTGCCGAAGGTTCGGACGAGTTTCGCGCGCTTGAGCTCTATGTGGCCTCGCGTGGCAACGGGCTTTCAGTCGAAACTCCTGCTGTACGCCAATAACGAATGAGCCGCGCGGGCGTTGTCCTGCGCGGGTTTTTCATGCATATAACATTCACACATTTATATGTGTTTTAGGAAAGCTGATAGATGATTTCTCGACGTGACTTCTTGCAGGTTTCAATGGCAGCCTCGGCTCTGTACGGGGCGTCCGGGTTTGGCAACTGGGCCAGGCTCGCTGCGCAGCAAAGCCTAACGCAGGATCAATTGCTGGAGTTCGAGACCTTCGGCAATATCAGCCTGATCCATGTCACCGATATTCACGCGCAACTAAAGCCGATCTATTTTCGCGAACCCGAGATAAACCTTGGTATTGGCGATGCGCGAGGGCAGATGCCGCATGTCACAGGGGCGGCGTTCCGCAAGGCCTATGGGATCGAAGATGGGAGCCCGTCGGCCTATGCGTTGACCTACAATGATTTCTCTGCGCTGGCCAAGACCTACGGTCGGGTTGGTGGATTGGACCGCGTCTCAACTGTCATCAACGCCATTCGTGCTGACCGTCCCGATGCGCTTCTATTGGATGGGGGCGATACCTGGCACGGTTCCTACACCTGCTATCAGACGGCCGGTCAGGACATGGTCAACGTCATGAACGCGCTGAAACCCGATGCTATGACCTTCCATTGGGAGTTCACGTTGGGCAGCGACAGGGTTAACGAAATCGTCGAAAGTTTGCCCTTTGCGGCCTTGGGTCAAAACATCTTTGATGCCGAATGGGACGAACCTGCAGAATTGTTCCAACCCTATAAGTTCTTTGATCGGGGCGGTGCAAAGGTCGCTGTTATCGGGCAAGCGTTTCCTTACATGCCAATCGCGAACCCAAGCTGGATGTTCCCCGAATACTCATTCGGAATCCGAGATGAAAACATGCAGGCCATGGTCGACGAGGTTCGCGATGCCGGTGCCGATGTCGTTGTTGTCCTCAGCCACAACGGCTTTGACGTGGACAAGAAGATGGCAGGTCGGGTGCAAGGGATCGACGTGATCCTCAGCGGTCATACCCATGACGCCCTTCCCGAGCCGGTTCTGGTCGGAAAAACGCATATCATCGCGTCTGGCTCGAACGGAAAATTCGTCAGCCGCGTCGATCTCGACGTGAGGGTCGGGCAGATGATGGGGCTGAAGCACAAGCTGATCCCGATCTTCTCTGACGTCATCGCTCCTGATCCTGCGATCACTGCTCTGATAAATGATCAGCGCGCGCCTTATGAAGCTGCGCTGAGTGAGGTGATTGGCAAAACGGATTCGTTGCTCTACCGCCGCGGCAACTTTAACGGCACTTGGGATGACCTGATTTGCGATGCTCTGATCAATGAGCGTAAGGCAGACATCGCGATGTCGCCTGGCGTCCGTTGGGGGCCCTCAATCCTGCCGGGACAAGATATCACGCGCGAGGACATCTGGAACGTCACATCGATGTCGTATCCGAATGCCTATCGCACAGAAATGACAGGCGAATTCATCCATGTGATCCTCGAGGATGTCGGTGACAACCTGTTCAATCCCGACCCCTACTACCAGCAGGGCGGCGATATGGTCCGGGTCGGTGGGCTTGGCTACCGCATCGATGTGACCAAACCACAAGGGCAGCGGATCAGCGAAATGACCCTGCTCAAAACGGGTGAAGCGATTGATCCATCGAAGACCTACGTCGTGGCTGGTTGGGCCAGTGTCAACGAAGGCACCGAGGGCCCGCCGATCTGGGATGTCGTCGAAAACCACATTCGCAACCTTGGCACCGTCACGGTGCAAGAGAACACCAGTGTCGATGTTGTCGGCGCTTAAGAAACAGATGGAGACCTAAGAGATATGGATGACGCGTTCAAACCGTCCCGCCGGGCCTTCCTGAAAGGCAGCGCTGCGGTCGCCGCAGGATCAGTTGCGGGCGCGGCAGCCGCAAACACGCCTGATCCACTGATAACAGAGCTTCAGGATTGGGCATCTTACACGGGTGCCGGTGTCGATGAGTCACCTTATGGCATGCCGATCAGCTTCGAATCTCATGTCGTTCGGCGCAACGTGGAATGGCTGACCGCCTCTCCGATTTCGTCGATCAACTTCACGCCGATCCACGCGCTTGATGGCACGATCACTCCGCAAGGATGCGCTTTTGAGCGTCATCATTCGGGCGCGATCGAGTTGCGCAAAGAGGACTATCGCCTGATGATCAACGGGCTGGTCGATCGCCCGCTGGTCTTTACCTACGATGACATCGAGCGGTTCCCGCGCGAAAACCATGTGTATTTCTGCGAATGCGCGGCAAATACAGGGATGGAATGGGCCGGTGCGCAACTCAACGGCGTCCAATTCACCCATGGCATGATTCACAACATGGAATACACCGGTGTTCCGCTGCGTACGCTGTTGCAGGAAGCAGGCGCGGATATCTCACCAGACAAATGGGTCTATGTTGAGGGCGCAGACGCGTCATCCAATGGCCGCTCCATCCCGATGGAAAAAGCGCTGGATGACGTGTTGGTGGCTTTCAAGGCAAATGGTGAAGCACTGCGCATGGAGCACGGATATCCCGTGCGACTGGTTGTTCCGGGTTGGGAAGGCAACATGTGGGTCAAGTGGCTGCGCCGCATCGAAGTCGTCGATATGGCGGTCGAAAGCCGCGAAGAAACATCAAAATACACTGATGTCTACGCCGATGGCACAGCCCAGAAATGGACGTGGGTGATGGATGCAAAATCCGTCATCACCTCACCCAGCCCGCAAATGCCGATCAAACACGGACCGGGACCTTTGGTAATTTCCGGACTTGCCTGGTCAGGCCACGGGCAAATTACGCGGGTCGATGTGTCCAAGGACGGTGGGATCACCTGGGAGACGGCGCGCCTGGGCAAGCAGGGCGACAGCAAGGCTTTGACGCGGTTCTATCTCGATACAAACTGGGACGGAGCGCCAATGCTTTTGCAGGCCCGGGCAATAGATGAGACCGGCTATGTGCAGCCGACCAAAGACCAGCTACGCGATAAGCGCGGAGAGAACTCGGTCTACCACAACAATTGTATCCAGACTTGGTACGTGAGCGCAGAAGGGATCGCCGAGAATGTCGAAGTCTCTTAGTCATGTTTTCCTGCCTGTATTCGGCGGCACGGCGTTAGTGCTTGCGGCGGCAGTGGCTATTGCGAACCGGAATTACGGCCAATCGCAGATAGAAACCTTGGAAACCCGGATCAGTCAGGTTGAGGCGCATGCAGCTACAGCCCAGGAAAACGCGCAAGCAGAGGCCAGCCGGGCAGCCGAACTGGCGGCCAAGGTCGAAGAAATCCAGACCGCAGCGGCCGAGCGGGTCGCAAACGGGATGAACCTGACCGCGCCTGCGCCCAGCAGCGAAGGCACCTATGGGCTTGGGCGCCCCGCGCTTGAGCAAGAGATCGCGGCTTGGGACGTCGATGTCTTGCCCGACGGGCGCGGTTTGCCGGTTGGATCAGGCGATGTCTGGACCGGAGAAGAAGTGTTTGTCGATCGCTGTGCGACCTGTCACGGAGAGTTTGCCGAAGGCGCCGACAATTGGCCTGTTCTGGCCGGCGGTTTCGACACGCTTGCCGACGAAGATCCTGTGAAAACCGTTGGGTCTTATTGGCCGCATTTGTCGACTGCTTGGGACTACATTTCCCGCTCGATGCCATTTGGCGAAGCGGGCACGCTTACGGCGGATGAGACCTACGCAATTGTCGCCTACATCCTTTATTCCAATGATCTGGTGGATGACGATTTCGCTCTCAGCAATGAAAACTTCGCCGAATTCGAGATGTACAATATGGACGGTTTTGTCGTCGATGTGCGACCCGAGACGGAATACGCGGAATGGCGAGAAGAGCCTTGCATGGAGAACTGCAAGACAGAGGCAGCGGTTACTATGCGTTCTGTCTTTCTGGTTGAGACACCACCAGAAGGCGGTTCGAATTCGGTCATGAATGAAGCCAGCGCGGACGGGTTACCGACGTTTACGGCGGAAGGGCCCTCGTTCATTCCAGCCGCAGCGCCAAAGCCTGAGGAAGAAGCCGCCGCAACACCGGCTGTTCAGGAAATCGACAAGGCTGATCAGACTACGGAACTGTTCGCAGCCGGTGAGAAGGTCTTCAAGAAGTGTAAGTCCTGCCATCAGGTTGGTGACGGTGCAAAGGACAGTACGGGCCCTGCGCTGAACGGGGTTATCGGGGCCAACGCAGGTTCGGTTGAAGGGTTCAAATACTCCAAAGCTATGAAAACAGCTGCCGAGGCTGGTCTTGTTTGGACCGAAGAAGAAATGGCGGCCTTCCTGGCAAAACCAAAGGACTACATGAAGGGCACACGCATGTCCTTTGCTGGGCTTAAGAAACCAGACGATATTGAAGCCGTGATCGTTTACCTCAAGTCGTTCGGAAGCTGATCATGCGGTGGTTGAACATTTTGACCTGCGCGGCGGTTTTAGTTGCTGTTGCCCCATCGACCCACGCCACCGAAGGCCTCGGCGACGCCGAAGCCGGGAAAGAAGTGTTCGCCAAATGCAAAGGCTGCCATCAGGTTGGAGATGGAGCCAAAAACAAAATTGGGCCGCATTTGAATGGTGTCTTTGGGCGCAAGGCTGCTGGTCTGGATGGTTTCAATTACTCAAAAAGCCTAGAGCGTGCGGGTAACTCGGGTCTGGAATGGCACGCTGATACTCTGTCCGCCTACCTTGAAAACCCACGTGCATTTGCGTCGGGCACGAGGATGAGTTTTCCCGGTTTGAAAGACCCGGAAGACCGCGCCAACGTGATCGCCTATTTGCGGGCGTTTTCTGACAATCCTCAGGACATCCCGGAAGCGGACCCAACCGCGAAAGGCACGGATCATTCGATCGATCCCGCGATCCTGGCGATACAAGGAGATCCTGAGTACGGCGCATATCTCAGCAGCGAATGCACAACGTGTCACCAGATCGAAGGGGGCGATGAGGGCATTCCTTCGATTGTGTACTGGCCTGACGAAAACTTCGTGGTCGCCATGCACGCTTATAAAGACAAACAGCGGCCACATCCGGTCATGCAAATGATCGCTGGACGGCTGAGCAATGACGAGATCGCGGCATTGGCCGCCTACTTCAATAATCCAGAATGAAAGTGCCTAAGGGGAGGAAACGCGATGACACTCAATAGACGAGTATTTCTTGGAGCCGCCGGGGTAGTGGCCGCCGGGCTATCTGCTCCGATGGTGCTGGCTCAAGGCAATCCCCGTGTGGTGGTTGTTGGCGGCGGTGCAGGCGGTGCAACTGCCGCGCGGTACATTGCAAAGGACAGCAAAGGTGAGATTGACGTGACGCTGATCGAGCCGTCTCGGACTTACTACACCTGTTTCTTCTCAAACCTTTATTTGGGAGGTTTTCAGGAGCTATCGGACATCGCCCACAGCTATGGCACGCTTGCCGCGAATTACGGTATCAACGTCGTGCATGATTGGGCCACTGGGGTCGACCGCGACGCAAAGACGGTGTCCTTGGCAGGTGGCGGGTCAGTTCCTTATGACAAGCTGATCCTCAGCCCGGGTATCGACTTTGTTGATGGCGCGGTCGAGGGCTGGGACCTATCGTCCCAAAACAAGATGCCACATGCGTACAAGGCTGGTTCTCAGACTGAGCTTTTGAAAGCGCAGATCATGGCGATGCCCGAAGGAGGTACCTTCGCGATGGTCGCTCCTCCTAACCCGTACCGTTGCCCGCCCGGGCCGTATGAAAGGGTTTCGATGGTGGCGCACGTG
Source organism: Ruegeria sp. B10 (assembly GCF_056539825.1). NCBI lineage: Bacteria > Pseudomonadati > Pseudomonadota > Alphaproteobacteria > Rhodobacterales > Roseobacteraceae > Ruegeria > Ruegeria sp. B10. The sequence goes on along the minus strand of NZ_JBQFVP010000011.1, from coordinate 89,757 downwards.
CTGAAGGCAAACAACCCAACAGCAAAGATCATTGTAGCTGATCCGAAGCCGAAATTCTCGAAAATGGCATTGTTCCAAGAAGGCTGGGGAAACAACTATGAAGGAATGGTTGACTGGATCGGCGAAGATTTCGGCGGCGGCAATGTATCCGTGAATCCGGAAGCAATGACGGTGACTATCGACGGCGAAGAGACGAAGGTTGATGTCTGCAATGTGATCCCAGCGATGAAAGCTGGTCGAATTGCGGAAATGGCGGGAGTGACCGATGGCAACTGGGCACCAGTAAACGCTGCGGACATGTCTTCCAAAGCCGATCCGGATATCTACGTTCTTGGTGATGCCAGCCAGCAGGGCGACATGCCGAAATCCGGTTTTTCGGCAAACAGCCAGGCAAAGGTCTGTGCGAACGCAGTAAGAGGTGCGTTGACCGGGTCAAAAGTATTCCCGGCCAAGTTCTCGAACACATGCTGGTCGCTCATTGACACCGATGATGGTGTGAAAGTTGGCGCGACTTATGAGGCGACGCCTGAAAAGATCGCCAAAGTCGATGGCTTTATCAGCCAGACCGGTGAAGATGCCGACCTGAGGAAAGCAACTTACGAAGAGTCTCTTGGTTGGTACGCCGGTATCACGTCGGACATGTTTGGTTGAGGCAATCGGGGCTTTGACCAGTGTCAAAGACCCCGATGATCAATCTGAGAAAATGCGGTTTAGGAGGAGGACTAAAACCATGAAACACTTTATCGCCGCAGCCGCGTTTTCCACTGTTCTGGCGAGCCAAGGGCTTGCAGAAGAGATCATCACTATCCCCTTCGACGGCAGTTTTGATGATGCAACGTTCGCCGTGGAGTCCGCGATTGTGGGACAAGGGCTGGTCATCGACTATGTGAGCCATGTTGGGGAAATGCTGAATCGAACAGGCGCAGATGTTGGCAGCGACAAGCAGATATTTGCGGCCGCGGATATCTTTATTTTCTGCTCGGCAAAAATCTCGCGTGAAGTGATGGAAGCAGACCCGATGAATATTGGCTTTTGCCCTTACGGAATATTTGTGACCGAAGACGACGATGGCGTGATGGTTGGATACCGAAGCTATCCTGATGGACCAATGCAAAAGGTCCAGACTCTGTTGTCAGGCATCGTCGAAGAAGCCGTTGGGAACTGAAATGGACTATCAGCAGTTTTTTCGAAATCAACTCGGCCAGCTTCAGGAGGAAGGGAACTACCGGGTCTTTGCGGATCTCGAAAGGCAGCGTGGCGCGTTCCCGACAGCACGTAGCTACGCGGAAAATGGCCCCGAGAAAGTCACTGTGTGGTGCTCAAATGACTATCTGGGAATGGGTCAGCACCCCAGTGTTGTCGCAGCAATGCACAAGGTGATCGATGAGCTTGGTGCCGGGGCGGGAGGAACGCGGAATATCTCTGGAACCACCCACCAGCATGTTTTGCTGGAGCAAGAGCTTGCTGATTTGCATGGCAAGGACGCTGCGCTTCTGTTTACGTCCGGGTACGTCTCGAACTGGGCCGCGCTGGGAACATTGGCGTCTCGCATACCTGGCATCACAGTCTTGTCTGATGAGTTGAACCATGCCTCGATGATCGAGGGCATTCGCCACAGTCGGTGTCAGAAGCGTATCTGGAAACACAACGACGTGGCGGACCTTGAAAGGCACCTTGCTGAGCTGCCTGCCAACGCACCGAAGCTCATTGCATTCGAGAGCGTCTATTCCATGGATGGCGACATTGCACCAATTGCCGAGATCTGTGATCTGGCCGATCGCTACGGCGCGATGACCTATTTGGATGAGGTTCACGCCGTAGGGCTTTATGGACCGAGCGGAGGCGGCATAGCTGAGCGCGAAGGCCTGATGGATCGGTTAACCGTTATTGAGGGGACATTGGGCAAGGCGTTCGGCGTAGTCGGTGGATACATCGCGGCGTCGAAAGAGCTTGTCGATTTTGTCCGGTCGTTTGCCAGTGGGTTTATCTTCACCACTGCGTTGCCTCCCGCCGTGGCCGCAGGAGCTGCCGCGTCGGTTCGGCACCTGAAGCAAAGCAATTCGGAACGACATCTACACCAGCAGCGCGTGCGCGAGGTACGAGACAGGCTCGACGATCTGGGCATTCCGCATACACAGAACCCAAGTCACATTATTCCTGTGATGGTCGGCGATCCGGTCAAGTGTCGCTTCATCTCTGACGTACTGATGCGTGAATATGGAATTTACATCCAGCCGATCAACTATCCAACCGTCCCCAAGGGAACTGAACGTCTACGGATTACACCTTCTCCAGTGCATTCCACAGACGACGTGGATCGACTGGTATCTGCCTTGGGTGAGTTATGGACTCAATGCCAATTGGCGCGCAGGCCAATGGCTGCGCAGTGAAAATGACAACTTGACCGAGGACATGGAAGCGCAAGCAACGAAGTGAGAGTTTCTGTTGATGGAAAGGCTCATCGATTTGTTGGGAGACCCTGGCGCTTTGGCATTTGCCGGTGCGCTTGTCGGTATCTTGTTCGGCGTGACGGCCCAGAAGTCTCACTTTTGTTTGAGAGCGTCGACCATCGAAGTCGCCGAAGGCGAGCTTGGTCCACGCCTTGCGGTTTGGCTGATCGCCTTCACCGCTGCGCTCACCTTAGTACAGGCGTTTGTCGCGTTTGAGTGGTTAAACCTTTCTGAGACACGCGCGATTGCGTCGACGGGCAGCCTTAGCGGCGCAATAATTGGCGGGGCGATGTTCGGCGTTGGCATGGTTCTGGCGCGTGGGTGTGCATCTCGCCTGTTGGTATTGGCCTCCTGCGGTAACCTTCGCGCTCTGATTACAGGATTGGTATTAACCTTAGTGGCTCAGGCGGCCTACACGGGCGTTCTTAGTCCCGCCCGCGAATTGCTTTCCGGGATCTGGACTGTCTCAGGAGGCGCCTCGAGAGATATCTCGGAAATACTTGGATTTTCGACAGTGGCTTATACAGCCGTTGCAGCGTTGGGATTGGTGTCGGCAATTGCATTCGCATTCCACCGGAGAGTCGCGCTTAACAGGGTCGTTACAGCCGCAGGCGTTGGCGTGGCTGTGGCGCTTGGCTGGATGATGACCTTTGCGATCGCGCAAGCATCTTTTGACGTCGTGCCCGTGTCGTCAATCACATTTACCGGACCGGCCACGGATACACTAATGGCCTTGGTTGCCGAGAGGAACGTCGTGTTGTCCTTCGGTATCGGCCTCGTTCCAGGCGTAGCAATTGGTGCCGCAGGCTCGGCCCTAACTGCAGGAGAGTGGAAGATCGAACGGTTTGGCCCGGATACTCCGATGGAGCGCTACCTTGCTGGAGCTGTCCTCATGGGGTTTGGAGCGATGCTGGCCGGAGGTTGCGCCGTGGGAGCAGGGCTTTCCGGAGGGTCCACCCTGTCATTGACGGCGTGGCTTGCCGTTTTCTTCATGTGGGTTGGAGCGATCAGCACGCATAGGCTATTGAGGCGAATGCCTGTTCCACAAACGTCCTGAGCTATTCGAATTCCATCTGCTCAAATACGCGCCCGGCATTTTTTGTCGCCAGTTCCTCAAACGTGTCCAAATGGGCATATGGTGACTGATCGACATAGTAAGCCTCAGCCAGATCGCCGCCAGCATCCATATGCTCTTGGATCTTGCCGCGCAGATAGATCAGGTAGTCGCGTGTATAGCGGCGCACCTGATCCATGTTTGTCGGATGACCGTGGCCGGGGATAACAAATGTGGCTCCCAAAGCTTCGAACTCGTTGTCCCAAGTCTCAAGCCAATCCGCCGTATAGGTCTCTTGAAAAATAGGCAGCATGCGCTCGTGAAACGCCATGTCACCCGCGATAACAAGGCTTTGGTTCGGCAGCCAAATCGAGATATCTCCAGGACTATGGGCCGGCCCGAGATATTTGGCCTCAATCCGGAAATCACCCATTTCAACAACGTATTCATCCTCGAATGTCTCGGTTGGGCCAGCCATAAAGGTTCTTTCCGCCTTGTCCTGATTGTAACTTTGCATTCCTTCAAGGATCTGAGGGCCGTATTCCTCAAATTCAGCCGCAGCATCCGAATGGGCGATAATTGGAACGTCGAGCTCTGACCAGTAGGCGTTGCCAAGCATCGCATGCCCCTGACCATTCTCGTTGAAGACAAGCTTAACCGGCTGTTCCGTGATCGCCTGAATTTCCTGGTGCAGCGCTTCGGCAAGCACGTATGCCGCACCGCCGTTTATGACGACCACGCCCTCCCCGGTAACTATGAAGCTGAGGTTGTTGTTGTGACCAGAGTTTTCATAGGTCGGCGGTGCAGTTGCGCCAATGGCGGAATAGACGCCGGGTATGTATTCGACCGGTTTGGAATACAGAACACTTTGCGGGTATTGGTCTGCAATATCCTCGCTTGCCCAAGCTGGTGTGGCCAGGGCCAAGACAATCGCCAGCGATCGCATCATTATGGTTCTCCAATGAACTTATAAGCAGAGCCAGTCTTCTCGACCCTGCCGATCCCACCATTTGGCAGGTGGAACCCAATCATTTTCATTTGCTCGTGGGAAATCTGATCCAGCAGTGAGTTCCGAGCTGCTGCGGCCGCCTGTGGATCCTGATCCGTGCCGCTGTGCCAGTCGGGGCGTTCAAAAGCTACGTGTGGATTTCCCAACGCGTCGCCGACAATCATCACGGATTCACCACCGCTGCGAATTTCAAACGCCATGTGGCCGGGCGTGTGTCCAAAGCTTGCGCGTGCTGCAACACCGGGAAGAATCTCTTGTCCGTCGTCAAAAAACGCGACCTGATCCTCAATTGCCGCCATACGCCGCTTCGCGCCTACAGCGAACGCAGCGCGATCTTCTCCAATGGTATCCACCGTTGAGGGGTTCCACCAATAATCCCACTCATTGCGGCCAAAGTGATGCCTGGCGTTGGGGAAAAGAAGGTCATCGAAATCATCCAAAACGCCCCAGATGTGATCTGGGTGCGCATGGGTGAAGATCACGTGCGAGATGTCTTCGGGCGACAGGTTGATAGTTTCTAGAGATTCCAGAAGCTTGCCAGATGTTGGCATGAAATCTGGCCCAGCTCCCACATCGAACAGCACCGTGTTTTGACCCTCTCGATAAAGTGCCACATTGCACTCTGGCTCGTACTTGTTCGCGTCCACCTTGTAGCGGTCCAGAAGCTGCCTGAGTTCTTCCTTCGGCATGGCGCCGAAGACCATTTCCGGAGGCAATGACAGGTACCCGTCTGACATAGTTGCAATCCGAGCCGAAGAACCGAGTTGTAGCTCTGCCCAAGCGATTTTGGACTGAACACCAAGTGCCGCGATACATGCGGCGTTGTGTAAGAAAGTACGTCGAGAAAATGAATTTTTACCCATACACAATCAATAAAATGAATGTTTTAATTTGTAAATGACGAAAGATGGAGAAGGATGGAGTTTCGCCAAGCGATCTGCAGGCTGGGCGCTATGTAGAAGAGCTTTTGGTTTCAACCCAAATATGCCGAGTCACGGTTCCCGATCCCGGGCGTTTCCCGCATCAGTTAATCCATACTACTCTGTTGCCGAGACAGCTGATGAGATGATGAAAGAACTCTTTGAGGAAAAGCCGGGACTCGAACTGAGGTTTCGTCGTCGGCTGCTCTGGCGGCACCCTCTTTTCAAGCTTCAGATGCGCCTCGAGCGCCTCTTCCAGTAGTTCTCCCAAACAGATCCATTCTTCCATGCCTCGCTTGAAACGCGTGTTACTTTTAAGCAGTGCACTGTTTTGTGTAGCATGCGTGCAAGGAAACTGAGGGTGCCTAGCTGTAGGGCTTGTGAGTTTGGACGCTCAAGATGACGGTACTGTATAGGCGTTAGGGATCCCCGAAGCCTCAAGAAAATGCGCAATATCATCTTTCTATGTTCAGGCTGTTCGGATGGAAAACTAGGGAAATGGGTTCGTTTGTGAATCTCGCAAAATGACTTTTTTTCTCCCTTGGGAGTTCACGAGCGAGATTGAATCGCGAATTGTTTCGGGCAATCGGCGCGAAATTCTTTGGTCTGCTACACGCAAAATTTCTCAATGATTTTGAGAGGCGATGTGAACGCGTTCGCGGCATGCTTGTAGTATCAGGGAAGATCTTCGGATAGCTACTTACAGCCCGAAGAGGACCTTCACTACTAAGCTTTGTATACTCCGAGATGCGGAGAAAGCTGACTATCGTCATTTGGGGTTGGCTAGCACAAATAAGGTTTCAATTGCTTGAGCGCCTCTGCCATTAGAAATTTTAAAGCAGTTGCTCCAACGTGCGAGAGCTTTATGCTGGAACCATGGCCAAACATACCCTGCTAATTCTCAATAGGAAGTCCGCAGCAAGACCCGATCTGCGTTCTGCTGTCCGCCCATTGGAAAAAGAGCTTGGCATTAGGGTATGTATTCCTTGGTCAGGAAAAGACTTGAGGAAGACCCTTCGAGAAGCCGTAGGCGATGGGGTAACCCGAATAATCGCTGGCGGTGGTGACGGCACTTTGAACTCGGTCGCGAATGCTGTTTTGAAGTTGAAGACAAAGTCGCCTGTCTCGCTAGGTCTTGTTCCCTTGGGAACAGCGAACGATTTCGCTCGGTCGTATGGTGATAAGGGGTTGGACTTGGCAACATCGGTTCGAGTTGCTGCATCGGGAAACGCGCGGCCTATCGATGTAGGATACATAAACGGCAGTCCGTTTGTGAATGTTGCAAGCGGCGGATTTGGAGCGATGATCACTGCAACGACACCCAAGGAAATGAAGAAAAGACTGGGGGGACTCGCGTACACTCTGTTTGGGCTTGCTCGTTTATCTGATGCAAAATCTGTTCCCGCAACAATCTCAATTGATGATGAAGACCCGTACGACGTTTCCATTTCCGCTATCGCGATTGCGAACAGCCGCTATGCAGGTGGCGGTTTTGACGTGGCGCCTGAAGCGGAAGTGTCCGACGGGTTGCTCGATTTAAGCGTGCTTTCCGCAGAGCGTTTAATGCCAGAAAATCTGCCCTTTGGCAGACTGCCGGATATCTCGGATCCCAAGGATGGCGTTGTACAGCGCTCTCGTCTGAGATCTATGGTTTTGAAAACCTCCCAACCGTTTCATATGAATTTGGACGGCGAGCCGTTGATCGATCAACGCTTTGAGGTTTCAATTAAACCAAATGCGCTGAACTTCGTTTTCCCAAGCGGTAAGTAGCTCGGGTTTCTCTTTAAACTCAAACTTCGCACGCTGTTTCGAAATATGTGCGGGGCTGCTTCATACATTCGGTGATATAGTTAGTTAAAAAGCCGCCATCCAGTCGGCGAACGTCTCTCGCTTAGCTGTTTACGGCGTCAGTGTTGTTTATTTTCCCATCACCGGACATCAGTATCGCGATTGGCTGGGTAGATGGGATATTCGATAGTACAATCATTATGCACACGGTGATCGGGACGCTCATCAACGCTCCGGCAATCCCCCAGATCGCAGTCCAAAACGTGAGCGCCAAAATGACCATGAATGGCGACAAATTCAGGCTTTTCCCAAGTAGCATTGGCTCCAGGATATTTCCGACAGAGAATTGAACAGCGCCACAACCAATTAGAACAACAAGAAAGGGCACGACTTCTTCAAACTGTACCAGTGCGACAATTGAAGGAAGCGCGACGCCGACGATAGAGCCGACTGTTGGGATAAAATTCAACAAAAACGCAAGAACCGCCCAGGTTTCAGAGAAGTCTAAGCCGACGGATGCCATCACTGCATAACTGCCCAAGCCAGTCAGTGCACTCACCAGCGTTTTGATACCAACATATCTTTGAATGCTGTCCGACGTGCTCTCAAGAACGCGACGAACTTTTTCAGCGGCTTCCCTGTCTTTGATTGCGAGCTTGATTTTGGCGCGCATTGGAACACGTTCAACCAACATGAATGGCACATAAAGCAGCACCAAGAAAAAAGCGCTTAGGAATGCCCCAGCAGAGCCGATCACTCCTGTCGCGAGCCCAGCCAGGTTGATCTGCTCCAAGGCTTTGATCGCGGCTGCATAGTTGTCTTGCCCAACCAGTGACACCAGCTTTGCGACTATGCTGGAAAACCGTTCCTCATAGCGCGGAAACGCTTCCGAAACCTCGCCGGCTTGACTGGATAGTATCGACAACACAAGCGAGAGGCCGATTAACACAATTGAAATTGCGGCCAAATGCGCAAGCCACTTCGGGACGGTGCTGCCAAATATCTTGACTCTGCCAATTCGATCCGCAGTCGCGGTAAGAAGAACAAACAGGAGAGCCGCAAAAGACAGGGGAACCAGCACAGAGGAGGCGAGGACTAGCGACGCTACGGTCAAGAACACAAGGACGACCAACTGATACCAGAACGTGAGTCCCAAGAAACCTGATGAAGGATCTTGATGATGCATACCCTTTTTCATTTGTAGGCTCCCTACAGGACTGAGCGTTGTCCGACCGCTTTCTGCATTGATAGTGTATTAGCTCGCCTTGATCGTAACTTGGCAAGTGGCTTGGGTACTTCTCTCCAGCGCGAATAGCTGAGGTTTTCAGATGATGGTCCTCACTTCTTTGCCTTGAACTGGCCGTTGATAAGAAACCTTAGGCTGTAAGACTATCAGAAATAGTCTTGTTTCAGCCTCCTTTTGAGATTGGATGTCGGATGGATCGCTTTTGGCTCGGTTCTGTCATCTGAGCGCTTTTTCCGGGTGACCTAAAAGCGACTGAAACTAGGCTCTCAATCCAGTCAGTACCTCGGCAGCGTCTGTATTTACGTCCCGCTGACGGCTTGTGCAGGAATCCGGCTGACAGCCACGAACTCGCGCAGCAGCTTTCCGCCGTCGACATCGCCCGCCGGTCCTACAACGACGCCGGCATTCTCGCGGTTTCACCTGAGATGGCGCAGCTTGGCTTCGAATTTACGACCGTCGCTGACGGCGTGTACAACCTTGTAGACAATGGCGGCTTCTATTTTTCCGTTTTCTAAGCGCTTGGAGTGGATGGACCGGACAAGGGCGAATTCGTGCAAAATAAGTTGCTCGTGCTTTGAGATATTCATTGGGAAGTCTCGATTTCACGAAAGCACAACAGAAAGGATACTTAAGCATAGCGCGTGACTGTGCTCGTCAATGTTGGGTTTTTGAGTTTTGGCCGCCAGGAACGGGCATTAAGCCCGGGTCTCTTTCATAAAATCTCCATTGTATTAGGCGCTCTGCCTCATACGTTTGGCGCACGTAGGCCTTAAAGCGAGACCGGTCAAAATCTTTAAGATTTGAATGCCTCATTTTGAACGGCCGTGCGCACCGCCGATCGCACGCGCCAGTACCCAATCAATACCTCGTAAAAAGTCATCGATTGTTAACGGGTTGTTTTTGCTGCTTGACGCAGAGAGGACAAAACCATGTGTGTAGTCGATAAGAAGATGCAAAAGCACATCGTTTTCGTCACCATCGTCAATTTCCCGCGTACATTCCCGCAGCTTATCTGTGACGTCCAAGAGATCTTTGCTGATGAGCGTGACGTCTTCCAGAACTGCGCGCAGTAGGTTGGCATTCGGCAAGGCCCGAAGATAGTAGGCACTTAGTATGCTACGCGCTTTTGCGCTGGCTCCTTCTTCAAAGGTGGCCTGAAGCGTGTTCGCAAAGGCCAGTTCAACCAAGTCAGCCAGCAGCTTTCGCTTGCTGCCAGAATGGTAAGTTACCGCCATCGGCGTGACCTTTAGCTTATTCGCAAGCAACCGAAACGAAAGCGCATCGGCTCCCTGCTTTTGAACAATTGGCAAGGCTGTTTGCATGATAAGCTGTTTCGACAGACGTTCCTTGGACTTTTTGGGTCGCCCGACAGTTGGTGCTTTGGTCATACGCTTTTCACTTCGTAAACCAGATCGACCATACCCGATGGAAAGGGTGTGGCAGAGATCAGTTCAAGATCAATATCGCCATCCGTTTCACCGAAAATGCGAATGCCATCACCTAGTAGAATAGGAACCAAAGTAATCTTCATGTCTTGTATAAATCCGGCCTGAAGGAACGACCGAATGATCGCACCGCCATCGACATATGCGCGGTTGTAACCGCGCTCGCGAAAGATTCCCCATAACTCTTCGGGGCTGGCAGTGGAGAAATCAATTTTGTCGTGTAGATTTTCAGGTACGTCCTGTTTCGTCATTGAGCGGCTGAGTACCACGACGGGTTTCTCATATGGCCATTCACCAAATCCAAGGACTGTTCGCAGTGATCCGGTCCCCATGACAATAGCATCTACGCTGTTCATAAACTCGATGAGCCCGTGGTCTTCATTTTCAGCGTGCTGTTTATTTAGCCAATCGAGCGAATGGTCTTTTCTTGCAACGAAACCGTCGAGGCTCATGGCCATCATGATGTGCCCGCTTGGCATGGTGTTCTCTTTCCCTTTAAATTATACATAGTATAAATATTTAAACAAATACCTGCAACTTGATCAGTCAAGACGCGCCGCTCTAACGAAGAAAGGGGACATTTGCCTATTCAGTAACCCAAGTGAATTGGGTTCGGCGGGGAAATCCCGACGTTCCAAGAGTGACCGTTTTGCGCAAAAAGCCGCTTTAGTGCGCGATCTGTCATTGCTCGCGCAGCATTTGTACGCGGTCGCATCACGGCCATCGCCTGCATCAAAGCGAGTGTCAGCGGGGCGACCTTGAGAACGTCGAATTAACCCGGGTTCGAAGCTCTCTCTAGCCGCGATCAGACTTTGAGGCCCGGTGAAGACCTTAACTCAAAATGGTTAGCGACTGATCTGAGCCATTGTATCCTGCACCGCATAGTATCTTTGTGCGTTGGGAGGATGCGTCCCTAGAAAACGATCACCGGGATCAGGAACGCGCGCAAAGTAAAGCGCACCATTGAGTGGATCATAGCCAGCTTTGTAGACTATCACCGTGCCTAGTCGATCAGCTTCCAATTCAAAGTTTTTTGAATAGCTGCGACTGCCCACAAAGGCTCCGAGATCTTGTGCTGCGGCAATGTCATTCGGCCCAGTCCCCGCAATTGTTGCCAGACCTGCCAAAAGTACCGCTCCAGCCGCTGCATTTTGGGCCTGTTGGGCCAAATGCCCTTGAATGTGGTGAGCGGCTTCATGCGCCATAACAAATGCAAGCTCATCGGCATTGTTCACATCTCGTGTCAACGCTTGGGTCATTGTTATGACAGGGCGTCCTGACTTACTTAAGCTCTGATACGCGTTTGAGGGCGCATTTTTGTTTGGATCAATTCGGATCAAAAAATCGCAATTCACGCCCCTAGTTTGGCGGCGACACTCGTTTTCAGCAACGGGCTCAATTCGAGAGGCAACCTGCCGAAATCTAGCTTGTGCCTGTTTTGAATTGACCTGGGCACTCGTGCGACCGGGATTTGGGATGGGTGCCGATGGCGGAGGCGCGGTTGAAACGCATCCCGCCAACAAAAATGCAAGCAATACCGAGGCAATCCGCTTCATACCTAAGCCTTCCTACCTTTTGGGAGATCCTAAATTGAGCTCTCAGGCGTCGATAAACCAACACCGATACCCGAATCTTAGGGCCTGCAAAAATTGATATTCAATAACAGAGGAGGTTTGCTGTAGCAGCACCCGATTCCGATGCGACCAAAATGGTAGGCAACGCAAATGGCCTTGAATCAAAGGACCGCGGCTGCCCCTCGGGTACTAAATTATTCCATCTATTGGTATCTTTCGCTCACTTTATCGTAGCTATCTTAACTGGATAGAAAAATGCACTAATCAGAAGAGGCAGCTCAGTCACGGATGCTGTCCAGAAAGAAACTCTGTGACTTCTATCGTATGCCCTCTAAACTCCGGTCTTGTGTGTTTCATTAGTTTGCGTGGGGGGCACGAACGCAGGTGGGTGGAAAGAAGGCATCAACAGAGACTGCTGACTCAGCGTCGTCATCTGCGCAAAGCTCTGGGCTCAGCGCGGATGATCAGCAGGCTCGGTTCGAAGCCACCGCGCGGGTTATGCAAGCGATCTCCGAGACCAAGGACGACATCCAGCCAGTATGCGACCTGATTGTAACGCTGGCAAAAGATCTGTGTGATGCCTTTTTTGCCGGTCTGGTACTCGGGCAAGAAGGGGATGCTTGTCAGCAACTGGTTGCCAGCGTCAATTTACACCCGGATATTCAACAGCTCTGGCTCGATGGCAAATACACGATGGAGCCAGGCAACTCCATTGTGACCGACACTATTCTCAGCGGTGAGACAAAACGTGTTGTCGATATGGGCGACACCGATTTTCACAAATCGGGAGATGAGCGCTTTAAGCTCATTGTCGACACGCATGGGTGCAGGAGCAATCTCTTTGTTCCATTGAAAGTGGGTGGCAGCGCAATTGGATGCCTGATGTTGGCACGGGATGAGGTGCGACCTTATTCCGACGATCAGGTCCAGCTGGTTGAAACTTTCGCCGCACAAGCGGTCATTGCAATCGAAAATGTTCGACAGTTTAGCGAGTTGCAGGTGCGTCTGGCGCGTGAAGGTGCCACGCGTGATGTTCTGGAGACGATCAGTCGGTCTCGGGATGATGAAGCGCCGGTATTTCAGACGATCTTGGAAAACACGGCCCGGCTTTGCGAAACAGATGTAGCAACGTTGAGCCTGCTAAATGAGGCAGGAACGCATTTGGAATATGCCGCCCATTTTGGTGATCAATTGGCGACATACAAGGTGGGCGTGGATCGCTGGTCTCTGGACTCAAATTTACAAATTGCCGAGTCCGTGCGGGAAGCGCGCGTCATTCACAACGTCGATTTGCGCAAGACAGACCACTACATCAACGGGGATCCCTGGCGTCGGCAACTGGTTGACGAGGAAGGTGTTCGTTCGTTTCTGACGGTTCCATTGATGTCAGCAAATGGTGACCCCGTAGGTGTCATTGGGATTTACCGACGCGAAGTGCGACCCTTTTCCGATGACGAGATTTCTTTGGTCGAGAGCTTTGCCGCGCAAGCCGTCATTGCCCTCGACAACACTCGTCAAATGAAAGAGCTGCACACTCAACTGGAACGCCAAGCGGCGACGCAGGAGGTTCTAAGTGTTATCAGCAAAAGCCGGGACAATGACGCACGAGTCTTTGAAGCCGTGCTTCAGCAGGCCACTGAAATCTGTGACGCAGATCAGGCGGCGCTGGTTTTGGTCAACGCTGCGGGAACCCATATTCAATTGGCCGGTGCATGGGGGCACGATAGAACCGACGTCGAATTGGGAGAAGAGTGGCCTCTTGATGGTTCGGTCACGGCGGCGGCTGCGATACGAAATTGCAAGGTCGTACGCGTCGAGGACATCGCCGACACAGAGTTCTATCGCTCGGGGGATCCTACTGCTGTTACAATGGTCGAGGTCGAAGGCATCAGGTCACGGGTTGTTGTGCCCCTGATGCAGGGGGAACAGGCGATAGGTGCTATTGCGGTTAGCCGCCGCGAAGTGCGCCCGTTCTCTGATCCCGACGTACAATTCATCGAAGAGTTCGCCAATCACGCGGTCATAGCGATAGAAAACACGCGACAGTTTCGAGAGGTTCAGGAACGACTTGAGCGCGAAAAAGCATCGCGAGAAATCCTCGAAGTTATCAGCCGTAGCCGCGACGACGAAAGACCTGTGTTCCAAAGCATTCTCGAAAACTCCAGCCGTTTGTGCAAAGCCCCGCTGGCGTTTTTATGTGTCGCTGATAACGAGCGTGGGCTCGCAACGATCCCGGCCAATATCGGCGCAAGAACCGACTTTGACGAAGCGCTCAAAAACTTTGTCGAGCCGCTGACACGCACGGAATTAATTGCGATCAAACCAATGATCGACGGCGAGGTCATTCGCCAGGACGATATCGCGGACGACCCCCTGTACTTCAGGGATCGTGACCCGAAACGGGTTCAGATGGTTGAGATTGAAGGAGCCCGCTCGGTTCTGGCAGTTCCGTTGATGAAGGATGGCACCGGTCTAGGGGTGATCGTGCTCTACCGTCGTGAAGTTGCACCTTTCTCAGACGACGATGTCGCTTTGGTTCAAACCTTCGCGGCTCAAGCCGTGATCGCAATGGAGAACGTCCGCCAGTTCCGCGAAGTCCAGGATCGCACGGCGGAAGTGACGCAGGCTTTGGAATACCAGACCTCTACATCCGAAGTGCTGCGGGTGATTTCGGCATCACCAAATGAGTTGGCCCCTGTTCTTGATGCTATTCTCAAAGAAGCGTCGCGGATCTGCGAATTGCAGGATGCCTATGTTGCGATGCTGAACCCCGACGATCAGCTTTTTCATGTTCATGCGATACTCACGCAGGACACGACCTTTGCGGAATATGTCAAAGCGCATCCTATTTCGCCTGATGAAAGCGGTGTCAGCGGGCGTGCCATTCTGTCGAAACGCACTGTCTATATCGAAGATATTGAAACCGAGACCTCTTATACTTGGATAAAAGACAGCGGCGTCGGGGAATATCGGTCCGTGCTCGGGGTCCCATTGGTTAAGAATGGCGAGGTCGTGGGTGTAATTTCGGTCGGATCAACCGAGGTTTCGGGATTTTCCACCAAACAGATTCAGTTGTTAGAAACCTTTGCCGACCAAGCGACTATCGCCATTACGAATGCCAACTTGTTCCGGGAAGTGGAGGAACGCACTGCTGAAGTCGTGCAGTCACTAGAATACCAGACTGCCACGTCAGAGGTTTTAGATGTCATCTCTCGCTCGCCCAACGATCTTCCACGAGTGCTGGATGCAATCCTGGAAGTTTCCTCACGTATCTGCGACCCAGAATATGCATTCTTCGCAATGCGGGATGCTGACGATGGGTTGTACCGTGTGGCCATGTCCCACAACGTGAGCGATGCGTTTCTTAACTATTTGTCAGACAACCCTATTGCCCCGGAGGAAGGTTCGTGCATCGGCCGCACGGCTCTTCATGGCAAGACTGTTTACATAAAAGACACGAGCAAGGATCCAACTTACACATGGAAGGTGGCGGCAGAGATTGGTGATTACCTCACCACCCTCGGCGTTCCCTTAGTCAGCGACGGCGTGACCGTTGGTGTTATTGTCATGGCCCACCGGAAGCCCGGGGCGTTTAGTGAAAAACAGGTCAACCTGTTAGAGACATTCGCATCCCAGGCTGTGATAGCCATAAACAACACCCGGTTGTTCAAAGAAGTGCAGGCACGCACCGCGGAAGTTGAAGAAGCGCTCGACTATCAAACGGCCACGTCTGAAGTACTGGGTGTGATCTCCCGCTCGCCTAATGAACTTGACCCAGTACTCAAAGCCATTTTGCAAGTGGCGGTTCGCATCTGCAAACCCGAAGCGTCTTACGTCGCACTTCTAAACGAAGAAACCGGAATTTATGACGTTGCAGCGACCCACAATTCCGCCGCAGCTCACAACGACATCATAAACCGTCAGGTGTTTGTTCCAGACAAGGGCACGACCACTGGACGCGTCGCGCTTACAGGCAAAACGGTCTACATTGAAGATTTTGAGCACGACCCGGATTATGCTTGGAAAGAAGAAGCACTGGGTGCCGGATTTCGTTCATCTTTGGGGGTTCCGCTCGTAAAGGATGGGGTCACGCTCGGCGTGATTTCACTTGCTCATTCGAAAATTGGGGCGTTCTCAGACAAGCAAATAGCCTTGGTTGAAACATTCGCCTCGCAAGCGGTCATAGCGCTTGGAAATGCGCACCTCTTCGACGAGGTGACAGCCCGAACGGCGGAAGTTGAGGAATCGTTAGAGTACCAAAAAGCCACAAACGAAGTACTCGAAGTTATTTCCCGGTCTCCTGACGCGCTAGAGCCCGTACTGGAAGCATTGCTGGCCGTTTCGTCCCGCATTTGCCGCCTACAGGATGCCTTCGTGGCGCTTAAGACACCCGAAGATGGAAAGTACCATTATTTTGCCGGACACAATGTATCGGCCAAATTCGCGGATTTTCTAAAGGTGCATCCGTTTGAACCCGGGGAAACATCAGCCACAGCACGTGCGCTTTTGCATGGAAGGGCTGACTATGTTGAAGATACGCAAGCTGACACCAATTATGATCCGCTGCTCAAGTCCAATCTCGAAGGCTATCGATCTGTTCTTTCCGTGCCACTGATCCGTGATGGTGACACAATTGGTGTTATCAGCATGGGGAGCCGAACAGCGGCCGCTTTTGACGAAAAACAAATCAAGCAAATGGAGACCTTCGCGTCTCAGGCAATAATCGCAATTCAGAACTCGCAACTCTTCAACGAAACGCAGACCGCACTCGCGCGCCAAACCGCAAGCGCGGACGTCTTAAGAGTAATCTCTGAATCCCCAACAGATACCAAGCCGGTTTTTGAAAAGATTGTCGGACTAGCGACAACCCTCATAGATTGCGACCTGTCGATTGCCATTCAGGCGAACAAGACTGAACTTTGGCAAATCGCCGCCGCGACACCCGATGGCGTCGAAGAAATCACATGGACCGAGCGCCTGCCAATTGATCCCGAAGACAATTTGCCGTCCAAGGCAATCAAGAACGGCAAGACCTTGCATTTGCCCGAATGGCGATACGATGAGCTACCCCCACGCGATCAGGAGATCATCCGCAGGAAAAGGTTCAAGTCTTCGCTGACGGTGCCTCTGATGCGCGGGACAGAATGTTTCGGTGCCTTGGTATTCATCCGAAAAACTGCCAAAGTTTTCAGCGAAGATGAGGTCGCCATTGCCGAGTCCTTCGCCGATCAGGCCATCATCGCGCTGGAAAACGTTCGCCTGTTTAATGAAACGCAATCTTCCCTGGCACGTCAGACTGCGAGTGCGGACATTCTGCGGGTGATCAGCCAATCTCCTGACGACATCAAGCCAGTCTTCGAGGCAATCGCAGAAGCCGGTGTGCGGTTGGTTTCCTCAGATATGGTTGCGGTCATGACCGCTCAAGGTAACACGTTCGAGGTGCTCGCGCGGGTGAGTGCAGACGGTGTTGCCACCCTTAAAGGAAACCAGAGTTTCCCTATCGACCCGGATCCGATGTCCAGTTTTCCCGCTCAGGTTCTTCATGAGAAGAAGATGCTCCACCTTCCGGATTGGGATACGCTCGAACTCTCGCCGTTCGAGCAGATTACGTATGATCGTCATGGCGTTCGCGCGGCCCTGTTGCTGCCACTAATAAAAGGCAAGGCGTGTCTGGGTGTGTTGGTGTTCACTCGGAAAACAGCTGGCGCCTTTACCAAAGATGAGATCGACCTCGCCTACTCGTTTGCAGACCAGGCAGTAATTGCCATCGAGAATGTTCGTCTATTCCGCGAGGCCGAAGAGGCGCGAAAAGTTGCTGAGGAAGCAAACGAAGCAAAAAGCGCCTTCCTGGCGACGATGTCCCACGAAATTCGAACGCCA
Organism: Ruegeria sp. B10; assembly: GCF_056539825.1. Lineage (NCBI taxonomy): Bacteria > Pseudomonadati > Pseudomonadota > Alphaproteobacteria > Rhodobacterales > Roseobacteraceae > Ruegeria > Ruegeria sp. B10. The sequence goes on along the minus strand of NZ_JBQFVP010000011.1, from coordinate 72,391 downwards.
ATGAATGCCGTTATCGGGATGAGCGGGCTGTTGATGGACACAGAGTTGGATGCAGAACAAAGCGACTACGCCAATACGATCCGCGATAGCGGCGATGCGCTTTTGGGTATCATCAACGAGATCCTTGACTTCTCGAAAATTGAGGCCGGACAAATGGATATCGAGAACCATCCGTTCGACCTGCGCGAATGTGTAGAAAGCGCGCTCGATTTAATCAGCGGCAAGGCTGCCGAGAAACAACTCGATCTGGCCTATGAGTTCGATGACGCGCTACCGCTGGCGATTAGCGCCGATCTAACGAGATTAAGGCAGGTTCTGCTAAACCTTCTTTCCAACGCAGTGAAGTTTACCGAAAGCGGCGAAGTAGTTCTGTCTGTTGAGCAATCTGCCAAGGTACAGGGAATGCTCGAACTGACATTTAAAGTCCGAGACACCGGAATCGGCCTGTCCAAAAAAGGCATGAGTCGACTATTTCAGTCTTTCAGCCAGGCAGATAGTTCAACGACCAGGAAATATGGCGGCACTGGTCTGGGTCTTGCGATCTCAAAACGTCTTGCGGAACTCATGGGCGGGACCATGTGGGCTGAAAGCGATGGCGAGGGGAGCGGTTCCACCTTCATTTTCAAGATTCAGGCAAAAACTGCGAAACCCGTTAAGTCGTCTTCTCGCAGTCTTGTCGGCGTTCAGCCTGAACTCGAAGGCAAGCGAATTTTGATGGTGGACGACAATGCCACCAATCGAAAAATCCTGTCTCTTCAAACCGAGAAATGGGGCACGCAGACCACGACCTGTGAATCTCCGCCAGAGGCGCTGAGCATATTAGAAGAAGGCGTCGAATTCGATTTAGCCATTCTTGACATGCATATGCCCGAAATGGATGGAGAAGAGCTTGCCAAAAAGGTTCGCGCCAGGAAGCCGGGTTTGCCACTCATCCTTTTCAGTTCACTTGGTCCGCGAGATATAGAACTGGAAGATGGACTCTTCGCCGCCAACCTCGCCAAACCTTTGCGCCAATCCCATTTGTTCGACACCCTGGTCACACTGTTCGCGACTGAAAAGGTGCGCGTAAAGCCGTCCAAACCACAGGACAAACCTCAAACAGATCCGGATATGGCGACGCGACATCCGCTGCGCATTTTGCTGGCTGAGGATAATTTGGTGAACCAGAAACTTGCACTCCGACTGCTCGAGCAGATGGGTTACCGCGCGGATTTGGCCAGCAATGGTGCTGAGGCGGTCGAAAGCGTAAACCGGCAAACATACGATGTCGTTTTCATGGATGTGCAAATGCCCGAGATGGATGGTCTTGAAGCGTCTCGCCGCATCAACAAAGCGCATTCGGATGGAAGTCGTCCTCACATTATCGCGATGACCGCGAACGCAATGCAGGGGGACCGTGAGATGTGCCTGGATGCAGGGATGGACGACTATATCACCAAACCGATCCGCGTACCTGTCCTTGTCGAAGCCCTGTTAAATTCCCCAAGAATAAGAAGGTGATCCATGACAGACAGCCCAATTGATCATGAAATCTTCATGGAGCTAAGAGACGCCACAGGCGAAGACTTTGCAGCGGAGCTTGTGAACACCTTTCTCGATGAAGCGCCCAGTATGATAGTCGAATTGAAAGCGGCTGCGGCTGCGGCCGATGCCGACCGTTACCGGCGTGCTGCGCATTCTATCAAGTCAAACGCCAACACATTTGGTGCGACGGCTCTTGCCGAACTGGCCAGGAAAGTCGAACTCGGAGAATTGCCCGAGGCTGGAGTCCTAAAAGATGCGACGGCGCTGGAGATAGCCCTCACCACTGCGGCCGCGGCTTTACGGAGGCTGATTGATGACTGACGCCCCCGGCCACTTGCTCATTGTCGACGACAACAAGGTGAACCGCTTGCTTTTGTCGCGCAGCGTAGAGCTATTGGGTCACCAAGCATCTGTTGCGGAAAACGGCCGGGTTGCGATGGAGATGTTGTCTAATCAGCCGTTTGACTTGCTTTTACTGGATATCGAAATGCCGGAAATGGACGGTTTCCAGGTCCTGGAGGCCGTCAAATCCGACACCGACCTGCGCGATCTGCCGGTAATTGTGACGTCATCTGTTGAGGGTCTGGACAATGTCGTGCGGTGCATTGAATTGGGCGCTGAAGACTACCTGCCAAAACCAGTCAATAAGACACTTCTCAGTGCGCGCGTCTCCAGCGGCCTTGAAAAGAAAAGGCTCAGGGACGAACAAAAAAGACTGCTAGAGCGCTTTGCAACAACGGAGGTTGCACAAGACCTGCAAGAATCCGGTTTTGCGATAGGAGGCAAACGTGCCAACGCTTCGGTCCTTTTCTGTGACATTCGCGGCTTCACGACCCTATCGGAAGATCTCGCTCCCGAGGAAACAATCGACCTGCTCAACACTTTCTACACGCTGATGTTCGAGGCTGTTACCAGCAATGGCGGGATTGTCAGCCTGATGTTGGGAGACGGTTTGATGGCTCTTTTCGGAGTTCCGCAGCCGCTGTCCAACTCCGCGCAAAGTGCAGTGGCGGCAGGGCATGAAATGCACAACATGATTGAGATATTAAATCTCGAACGGCGCTCAGAAGGGAAAAGTGACCTCAAGATCGGTATCGGAATAGCGACTGGAGAAGTCGTCGCTGGTTACGCCGGTACAGACAACAGGGCGACGTATACTTGTATCGGATCGACCGTAAACCTTGCTGCTCGCCTGGAAGCAGAAACGCAGAAAACTGGAAGTCGAATTCTGGTTGATCAAGAAACCTGCGATCTGTTGGAAACGGTTAATGTACTGGAGACATTTGTCGGCACTAGGATCAAAGGTTTCTCCGATCCGTTCGACATCCATGCGCTATGACCATTCGTGCAACGCTTTGGGCAAATCGTGCAAAGTTATGCGCAAATACTGCGCAGAATAATGGGCGAGCGTCCAAGGTTTTCATTAGTCAAATCAATGTAGGAAATGCAGCTTTATAAATACCTACAGACTTGTAGGTTTGCGCAAAATACTTAAGGCACCCCAATTAGACTATGTAGTTTGCCCAAAGTTTACCGCAGAGTGATGCATCACTCTTAACTCCTTGGTGAAAGGCAAGACCAAATAGAGTGAGCGCGCCGGTTTAGGCGCACTCTTTTCGCGGGTAAGGCAATATCTACTATGGACGCGGGGATCTATCACAAGTCTGCGAATGGACACCTTCCCTCCGATTGCGGTGACTAAGAGACGCTTTTGAGTTTATCATCAGGGTCTCTTTGAGTTGGCGAATTCCATGTTTCAGCAGATACCATGTCCAAAAAACGAGCTTCTTGAGCCGGCCTGATGGTTTTTGGCCTTACTTCCGGCGCAGAGTTGGTCCTTCGCATTTGCTGCTAATCAGGTAACGTTAGGTTGGGAGTACGATATGGAATTACCAGCACTGACGTACGAAATGATAGCCGTACTGAGTCTACTGGCTTTTACTGTCTTACTTTTTGTTACCGAGATTATACGGATCGACGTCGCAGCAATTCTTGTGATGGTGCTGCTTGGCGCGCTGAGCTATCTACCGGGGCTAGGTAATCTTGCCGATGTTTCCAGGCTCTTTGAAGGCTTTTCCTCGAACGCTGTGATGTCAATCATCGCAGTTATGATAATAGGGGCTGGGCTTGATAAGACCGGACTTATGTCAAAGGTTGCGGCCTTGATCCTTAAGAATGGTGGCACGACAGAGGCCCGGATAATCCCAATCATATCAACAACGGTTGGCGTCATCAGTTCCTTCATGCAGAACGTCGGAGCTGCCGCGCTTTTTCTGCCTGTTGTAAGCCGCATCTCAGCACGTACGGAAATCCCGATGAGTAGGTTGCTGATGCCCATGGGGTTTTGCGCGATCCTGGGTGGTACGATTACTTTGGTCGGGTCGTCGCCCCTCATCCTGCTGAATGACCTGATTGTTTCGGCAAACTCATCCCTTCCAGCTGACCAGCAAATGGAGACGTTTGGGTTGTTTTCAGTCACGCCTATCGGTGTGATGCTGGTGCTGACAGGGGTGCTTTACTTTGTGCTCTTTGGTCGTTGGGTCCTCCCAGCGCAGCGGGAGCGTGGAGAAGATGCAAGCTCGGCTCGGTCCATGCAGGCCTATGTCGAAAACACCTATGGGCTTAGGGCCGATATGTTTGAGATACGTGTCCCTGAAGGCTCAATCATTATCGGCCAAACGCTTGCGGATCTTATGGTCGCCCATAACATGTACATTCTTGGCACATCTTATCGCGGCCACAAGGTCATCGCGCCGATGGCTGATACCAAGATCGAAGCCCCGGCGCGGCTTGCAGTGCTTGGCCTGCGTCGGGTGGTTGAGCACCAGTTTGCTGAACCTTACGGCTTGGAGATCCTGCCCCAACTAGATGTCTTTGCAGACGATTTCGCCGCGACCCAATCGGGGGTGGCCGAGGTTGTTATTCCTCCCGGTTCTTCAGTGATCGGCCAGACTCCGATCGATTTACGTCTCCGCCAAACACATGGTTTGTCTTTGTTGGCGATTCAGCGTGGCGAAGAAACACTAAGCCACGTTGAGACCGAAGATCATTCAGCTACGCATATCGGGCAAGTTCCTTTGCAAGCCGGCGACACGTGTGTGGTGCACGTGCAGTGGGACCGTCTGACACGAGTGAAGTCAGACAGGGATTTCGTCGTTGTCACCTCGGACTTTCCCCAGGAAGAGTTGCGGCCACACAAGGTCGGATGGGCGCTTGCCTTCTTCCTAATAGCGTTGAGCTTAATTCTGTTTTCTGACCTGCGCTTGTCGTTGTGTCTGTTGGTTGGCGCCGTTGGCATGGTTTTGAGCCGGGTGTTATCGATTGATGAGGCCTACGAGTCGATAAGTTGGAGCACAGTTTTTCTACTCGCTTCACTGATCCCGTTGGGGCAGGCGGTTCAGAACACCGGCACTGCGGATTGGATTGCAGCGCATGTGTTGGCCCTTTTGAAGGGGTGGCCGATCTGGTCGTTGCAAGCAGGAATCGCCGTTTTGGCAACGGCGTTCACGCTGGTCATGTCGAACGTAGGTGCAACTGTTCTGCTGGTGCCGCTAGCAGTTTCTATTGCTGTATCGGCGGGTGGAAACCCGGCTGTATTTGCTCTCACTGTGGCAATTTCAACGTCCAACTCATTTTTGATCCCAACACACCAGGTGAACGCGTTGATCATGGGCCCGGCAGGTTACAGGGTGGTCGATTTCGTTCGCTCGGGCGGAATCATGACTCTGCTTTTCTTAGTTGTTTCAATGACTGGACTTGCGATTTTCTTCTGAGCCACCTCTCGGCGATCCGTACAGATGAACTCATAATATAGGGTTTTTGAGACCAAATTTTTTTGTCGGAACGTTAGATTCAAGACGTCTGCAAAAAAGAACCTCCGCCGCGAGGGACCGAAGCAATGCGTCGAAGTCAACCAAACCTGAAGTCGGTATACGCTGGAACTGGACCGTTTTAGTTTTATCCATCACTGTTGTCGGACCAAGACCGTCGGCAATTTTGGAGAGTTCACGATGAAGTTCCTTCGTACACCGGACCACCAGTTTGACGGGTTGCCAGATTTCGAATTTGGCCCGAACTATCTTGATGTGGATGATACCGAGGGCGGTCTTCTCCGTCTGCACTATTTGGACGAGGGACCGGCGCAGGCACCGCCAGTGTTGTTGATGCACGGAGAGCCAACCTGGTGCTTCCTGTATCGGCACATGATTCCGTTATTCAAAGATGCGGGCCATCGAGTTCTGGCTCCTGATTTGATTGGGTTTGGCCGGTCGGACAAGCCCACTGAGCGATCCGACTACACCTACCAAAGCCATGTAGACTGGATGTCCGAGTGGTTGCGGAAAGTTGACCTGACGGGCATCACATTGGTTTGCCAAGACTGGGGCGGACTCATTGGCTTACGGCTGGTTGCGAGTATGCCCGAGCGGTTCTCTCGTGTGGTTGTGGCGAACACGGCCCTACCTACCGGTGACGTGCCCTTGGGTGAGGCATTTCTTTCATGGCGGGAATACTCGCAATCCGTGCCGGAATTTAATTCGGGACGCATCGTATTCGGTGGCACAACATCCAAGATTTCAGATGAAGAGGTCGCAGCCTATAACGCACCGTTCCCGGATGCGCGCTATCTGGCAGGCGCTCGTGAGTTTCCAGTGTTGGTGCCCGACACGCCTGACAATCCAGCTTCAGAAGCCAACCGAGCCGCATGGGAAACCCTCAAAACCCTGAACACTCCGTTTCTGACTGTTTTTGGAGAAGATGACAGGGTCATGGCGGGGGTAGACAAACTGTTCCAAAAGTCGATCCCCGGCGCAGCTGGTCAAAATCATACTGTTTTGCCTAAAGCGGGGCATTTCATTCAAGAAGATGCTGGGGCAGAGCTAGCACAGGCGACTTTGAAATTCATTGAGCAAACATAGCGGCTATCAGTATAGTGTCTTCCCCTATGGCCTCAACTCACACCAAATTTGCGACGCAAATGCTCGGCCAAGGCCGTTATGCGACGTGGTTGGGCTCGGCTCGGCGGAAACATCATTTGCAAAGGTTTCGGCGGTGGGAGGAAGTCGCGCAAGACAGAAACAAGTCTGCCAGATCGAACATCGTCGCCGACATCCAGCTCTGACTTCAAGACGACCCCATGGCCTGCGATCGCCCAATCGCGGATCAGTGAACCATCATTGACTATTCGATTTCCCTTTACCGATACGCGCTGGGCATTTGGTCCTGACCCAAACTCCCAAACGTTGTCTATCATGTCGCCAAACCTCATAACCAAGCAGTTGTGGTTTAGTAGATCTTCTGGTTTTTCAGGCGTTCCGAATGAGGCCAGATAACTTGGGGATGCACATACGAAACGTTGGTAGCTTCCTAGATTTCGTAACCTGAGCGAGCTGTCTGTGATGTTGCCGAAGCGAACTGCGAGGTCGAAACCCTGGCCGACGAGGTCAACATAGCCGTCCGAGAGGGATAGTTCGATTGAGACGGCAGGGTTCTCTTCGGTGAATTCGGCGACAACCTCGGAAACAATGCTCCGTCCCAAGTCAATCGGCGCGCTTATGCGAATTGGACCAGACAGAGTTTCAGCGCCGTGCCGAACAAGCGTATCTAGGTCCGCAACCTCACTGAGTAAGCTTCTTGCTCCGTCAGCGAGTGTCCGGCCTTCTTCGGTCAGGCTAATGGAACGGGTGGTGCGGTTGAACAAAACCACACCGTAATGTGCCTCCAGAGCCGCGAGCCGCTCGGACACTGTCGTGCTCGACACACCTGTCTCGCGCGCCGCCGCCACAAGACTGCCTTTCTCGGCTATGGTCAGAAACAAGCGAAGATTGCCTAAAAGCATTAAACGGAATTTCCGGATTATATGTTCGATTATGCCCTGTTTATCCCGAAAGTACTGCGGCGTAAATCTTGCGCATCGCTCGAGAACAAAAGGGACCTATTCCAATGGCCAAGCTGACAATCCTCGCCAACATCAAAGCCAACCCCGACAAGATCGACCTCGTAAAAGGTGAGCTGATCAAGCTCATCGACATAACCCGTGCCGAAGAGGGTTGTATTAACTACGACCTGCACCGGGACAACGACAACCCGGCTCATTTCGTGTTCTACGAAAATTGGGAAAGCCGAGAGCTTTGGCAAACCCACATGGGTGCTCAGCACCTTGCGGCTTACCTGGAAGCTACAGAGGGCGCTGTTGCAGAATTCACGTTGAATGAAATGACAGTCATCGGTTGATACAGAACCGGACAAAGGAGCACGTTATGAAAGCCGTGGGATACCGTGAGACAGGGCCGATTGATCGAACGGACGCCTTGATCGACTTCGAGGCCGACAAACCGACGCCGAAGGGGCGCGACTTGTTGGTGAAGGTGCAGGCCGTGTCAGTGAACCCGGTTGATACGAAAATTCGGCAAAAACGTGCTCCTGCGGGTCCAGTACCTGATATTCTGGGGTGGGACGCAGTAGGCGTCGTCGAAGCCGTTGGTGAAGCGGTGGAGACTTTCAGTCCGGGCGATACAGTTTGGTATGCCGGGGCGATCAACCGACCGGGAACCAATGCCGAGTTTCATCTGGTGGATGAACGTATTGTCGGAGCCGCGCCAAAATCCATACCGGCGAAAGCGGCTGCGGCGATGCCGCTAACGACGCTTACTGCTTTTGAGATGCTGTTCGACCGCTTGCGCGTCCAAGATGCCGTTTCCGGCGGAACCAATACGTTGCTGGTTATTGGTGGCGCAGGCGGTGTCGGGTCAATCACCATTCAATTGGCGCGGGCTCTCACTGACTTGACGGTGATTGCCACTGCGTCCCGACCCGAGACACAAGACTGGGTTCGAGAGCTTGGCGCACACCATGTCATCAACCATGCGGAACCTTTTGGCTCACAACTCGAGGCTCTCGGTATCGACAGCGTGGATTTCATCTATTCGACAAACCATTCCCAGCTTTATGCCTCTCAAGCCGGAGAGGTGATGACCCCACAAGGTCGCTTTGGGTTGATCGACGATCCTGAGACCTTCGACATCGCGCCGTTCAAACCCAAATCGATCTCATTGCATTGGGAGTTCATGTACACTCGGTCGCTTTTCGGGACTGGAGATATGAGTCGTCAAAGCGAAATCCTGAATCAGGTCGCCGGGTTGATAGATGATGGAAAGATCAGATCCACAGCGACTGATACACTCGGTAGGATCAATGCTACAAACTTAATGAAAGCCCATGCTATCCTCGAAAGCGGCAAGGCCAAAGGGAAGCTTGTGCTTGAGGGTTTTTAGATGAGAATTGAGCGGCTGGATCATGTGAATATCGTGACGAACAGGTTGCCTGAGATGGTTACTTGGTATGAAGAGGTCCTGGGTTTGAAACTCGGGGCCCGCCCTGATTTTCCGTTTGCCGGAGCTTGGTTGTATGCGGGTGATCACGCGGTGGTTCACCTTGTGGGGCACGAAGGAACGCCAAGTGTCGGCTCCGAAGTGAAGCTCAAGCTCGAGCATTTTGCACTCTCAGCCAAGGGGTTGAGCGCGTTCGAAGAAAAATTGAATTCGAGTCAGATCAAGTACCGCAAAACTGACGTCCCCGGCGCCCGAATGGTCCAAATCCACGTGGCCGATCCTGATGGAAATCATATTCATATTGATTTCGAAGAAACCGAGTAAGTGCAAACCCTCGGAATAGTCGGGCCGCAAAATCAAGCTCGTAACTCTTTGCCGATCAATGATCGAGATCCTTGCCGGGTTGCTTCCAAGAATTACTCGGACCAACATTTTTTGGCGGTACAAACGTCAATTTGGAGATCAGCATGCCGGACCTCGAAACAAACAAGAAAAACGTCATAGCTTTCTACGAAATGATGTTCAACGCGTGTCGACCCGCCGAGGCCATCGCAACCTTTGTTGGGGAAGCCTATACTCAGCACAACCCGCATGTTGGCGACGGTAAGCAAGCCTTTGTCGAGTACTTCGAGCGCATGGCCGCCGAATACCCGGGAAAGCGTGTGGATATCAAACGTGCCTTTGCTGAAGACGATCACGTTATTCTGCATTGCCATCAAATCTGGCCCGATGGTCTCGAGTACGCAGGGATCGATATTTTTCGCCTAGATGCTGATGGCAAGGTTGTCGAACACTGGGACGTTCTTCAGGAAGTTCCAGCAAACGGCGAGAATGACAATGGCATGTTTTGACTTCGCCGTTCTAACTGCAGAGCATGGAACTTCGAAAGCTGCTGTCTGCTAAACCACGATAGTCAAAGGGTATAAGTCTGATCCAGGAGACCCGCCGAGGCGTATCTATCAAGAAGCGTTTAATTAGGAGATAAATATGTTCTCGAAGAGTATTCTTACGGCCACCGTTGGACTATTTGCAGCCACGTCCCTTCAAGCTGGTGTACAAATTCGCTTTATAGAAGGCGCACCCAAGGACCGTTTTGTTCTGACAAATGTCGGAGCTTGCGAAGTAGAAGCCTCGACCCTCAAAATTGACTTGTCGCAATCTGCCGGACGTCTGATTTTCGACGTTACCGAAAAGGGTGCTGGCGTGGAGGTATTCCAACCTCTCGAATTCGTTGAGGGTGCGAATGCTCTGCGGCAAATCCCAGCGGTCGTGGACGGGCAAGATACAATTGAACTTGAGATCGCCTCCCTCGCAGCCGGGGACACACTCGCCTTTACCATCGATGTCGATGATACTATCGGGCAACGCGAAATCACCGTAACGGGGTCGGAGATCGAAGGCGCCACGGTGTCATTTACCGATGCGGATGAGACCAGTACGGCGACCTTCTCTTCCGAAGCACTTGTGAACGTGGCGACCAAGGACTGCTGAAAGCTCTCCCACAATGTCGAACTGGTTGATCCGCATAGCATTTCTTGCGCTCATGGTGGGAGGCGGCATCCTGATCGGGACACTGACTGCACCCGGCGATTGGTATGCGCAGCTTTCTAAACCGGCCTTCAATCCACCTAATTGGATTTTCGGGCCGGTTTGGACGGTGCTTTATGTCTTGATCGCAATGGCGGGTTGGCGTCAGTTTGAAACAGACCGAAGCTCGACCGCGATGAAGCTGTGGTGGGCGCAGATGGTTCTGAACTTTTTGTGGTCCCCAGCCTTTTTCGTACTGCAACTGCCGTGGTTTGCCCTTGTTGTCATTGTTGCGTTGTTGGCTGTGATCGTCATGTTCATTGCTCGGGTCAGGAATTCGGATCGGGTTTCCGCACTCGCCTTCCTGCCGTATTTTGCATGGGTCGCATTTGCCACGGCGCTTAACCTTTCCATTGCGATATTGAACTGAGAAGGAACAATATGCGTGCCAACTTCGTTGGGCTTGTTTCAGGTCTTGCTATCATCGGATGCACAATGGCTCAGGCTGATGGAAAACTGACTGAAGACTTCTCCAAGTCTCCGGAGACGCGTTGGGACTACGTAGCCGACACCGTCATGGGAGGTGTTTCCTCAGGACAGGTGCAATTTCGTTCGGAAGGTGATGTAGCATTCGCGCGGCTGACCGGAACCGTCAGTACAGAAAACAACGGCGGTTTCATCCAATTCCGACGCAAGTTGTCTGATCGACCAGATGAGGGTGTATCAGGCGTCAGGCTATTGGTACGGGGGAACGGTGAGCCATACTTCGTTCACCTCAGAACGCGTGGCACGGTGCTTCCGTGGCAATACTATCAGGCCGAGTTCGCAACTTCTGAAGACTGGACCGAAGTTTATTTGCCTCTATCAGGTTTCAAGGCTTCAGGCGCCATATTGCGCGCTATTCCCGTTGCTGATGAAATCACTTCAATTGGAGTTGTAGCCTTCGGGCGCGATCACAAGGCCCGCGTAGATGTCAGTGAGATTGGTTTCTATTGAAGATCTCCAAAGAGAGGGCTGTGATATTCAGATAGGTCTGCTTGACACCGGTTGAGATCGAGTTGTGCCAATGCCTGAACGTAGATGTGCTGTTTCTTCATTTTAGATGCTGAACCTGTCTTTTCTGAGCAAACATTTCCAGCGTGCTGCATTCCGAACAGACAACTCCACAGGCAGTCTTCAGTTAAAAAAACTTAATCAAAGCAAAATACATTCAGCAAAAGACAACTCCCACATGAAGCTCATCTAAAGGAGTGAGTATCATGAAGAGGATTGCAGCTTTGGGCCTTGTTGCCCTGACCCTATCATTTGTTGGCACTGGTGCATTTGCGGACTGCTATTTTGGAAACGATGTGGTAACCGGAATGGAGACGATCATCTGCGAGACAGACGGTGGCTTTTCCAGTTGGGGCACATTGATCGCCGAAGCTTGAGCGTTTCGGGGCATAACACCAAACTTTCTGTGAGTTAGTCTAAATCAGATCGAACTCTGCAATTGGTAACACCAAAGCTAAGGAAAACTCAGCGCCAAGAGTGGTGACGTGAAAAACTCGTCTATAGTTTTTGCGCGATACGGGTCTCGCTGCGATGCAAGAAACTGCTCCAGTTCTTCACCTTGGTTTGCATCGCTGTAAATCTCCAGTTCGAGTAACCTGGCACCGATTCTTGGCGTCTGCGTCTCTCTGACCTGGCAATGTGGTGACCTCTGTTGTGGGGAGCTCGATCGTGCTTTGCATTGACCCGTCACGACACCGCCCCACCTTTCTAACTCAGTTAGGAGCATCCTGAGTGTTTGTGAGGACCATTGCCTTATTGATTTTTGCTGTGTCGACCCCGGCCACGGCATTGCAGCTTCGCGAAACAGGGCGCTATGAGCTCAATCAACCCGCAAGTCTGGACTACGATCCGACGTTTTGTGGGTTGTGGATTGCGAATGAGGGGCCCGAGGCCATTCTCGTTACATTGCAAGGGGATGAGTTGCGCCGCATATCCAGCGATCTCTTCCGTATCAAAGCAATTGCTATCGAAGGGGATCACTTGTTGTTGGGCGATGGTCTCGGCAGTCTTCAACGTGTCACCAAAGATGGAGAGCCACTCGGAGCGCCTTTCAAACTGGACGGCGGATTCGCAGACACCGAGGGGATCGCGATCAATGCGCAGGGGCAGATCGTGACCGTAGAGGATGACCCCGAACGGTTGTCCTGGTTCACTTCAGAGGGTGCTTTGACGGCAAGGTTGGATACCATGAAGCTCTCTCCCCCGTTAAGTGAGGCACAGGGCATCGCGATTGACCCACGCACCGGTCACATGTTGATTGTTGATGACTGGGAAGGGTCAAACAGCTTGTATGAGTTCACGGCAGATGGTCAACTGCTCGCCCAGCAAAGCCTGTTGGAATTCGGAACTGACCCTGAAGGCATCGCCATTAGGCCGGGATCTAACCAACTGTTTGTAGCATTCGACGGCGGCGCGACGATTGTGACATTTGACTACACGCCCACCTTGCCTGAAGGATCACCGCCGCTTCCCCCGGGCGGAGATTGCATGATGTTCTAAGAATTTGGCTTCGTATTCTGGCAAAAACCGGTTTTTTACCTAGTCCCGTTCGCTGTCCAAAGCTTCGCGTATGAGCGTCAGATTCGGCAGCGAATTGTGAAACGGACCTGACCCGAGTCCGGACAATACTGGAGCCAGGGATTCCGACATCCGCTTCGTACAAGCTTTCAAAAACTCCGCGCCTTGTGGCGTGGACCGGGCTATTTTCGAACGCTTGTCATTGGGGTTGGTTTCAAGGGTAATCAGAGCATGGTTTTCAAGGCTCGCGAGCATGTGCGTCATCGAGGTCTTGGGCACTTGAAACGCGTTCGATAGCTGTAGTGGCGTTTCTCCCTCGGGACGCCGGACCAGGTGGCCCAATATGCCAAATTGGGTTGCGGTCATTCTGCCAGGTAAGAACGCTTCAAGCTTGGTCGAGATCAGCTGGTTGATGATCCCGACCTCGGTGAAGAACCGGTAAACTTCGTTGGTCTCTTCTTCAGGCTTCATTCAGAATTCGCGTCTCCAGCGGCCAGCGGGGCGTGGCAATTGGCTCGGGTCCATACCCCAAACGCAGCAACATTTGCACCGTGTGGCCCGGTGACGCAAGAAGCTCATGCGCCAGAGCGTATTCATCGGCCATCTCAGGATATTCCTGAAGGGCTTGACTGACGGGATGCACGCCTAGCCCCATTTCGGTTGTTTTCAGGTAGAAACGCATTAATTGACGCCCGGCATCGAGTTGATCGCTTCGCGTATTTGTAGCTGTCGTGAGGACTGCGTATTGCGGCGTCGCGTCTAGCATAGCGAAGTAGCCACGCATGTGAGACTGAGTGCCTGGGTGGTCAACATTCATAAGGGTCTCATTGTCCAAAAGGCCGGTAAGTCGCAGCGTTTCCAGCATGGGATCACGCAGTTCAATCCCGTCTGGGTTGGCGTTGATTTCTGCTTTCCCGATCCGCATGAGGTCCACGGATTCTTTCAATGTCTGGGGTGTTCGCATTTCGATTTCGAAAGCGCGTTTCGTGAGATCTCGAATACGGGCCACCAAATCTTTATCGGTAATCAAAGTTGCATAGTTGCCAAGCGTAGACACTTGATCGGCAGAGAGTGGCTGTTCAGTGTACGGTTCTTTGTTGGAATGTCGGTTGAGGATTTGATCTGAGAGCGGATCGGGCACTCCGCCAGGAACAAACACTGCTTCTGCGATTGGTCCGTCATCTCCATTTGGCAGTAGTTTGGCCTCGGTATCAAATCCCTGTGCACCTGCCGCCAGAACCATCGTCTCAACAAATGCGCCGAGGCCAATAAAGAGCTGGCGGTGGTAAGGATCGGTTTCCGGAAGTTCGCGATCAGGATCACGGTGGATGCGCACCGTGTCTTGCCCAACCAACTCGACCAGCCAAGGTTGCAAGTTGTGTGGATTGGGGGCGAGAATAGCGTGGGACAAAGCAGCTTTGCGTGGGTCGTCATACGGTTTTGGCGTCCACGGAGCCAGCGCGTCATGCGGCGTGCGTGTAGCGAGGAACCCAACCGCGCCCGTTGCCGCCAGAATTGTGCCTCCGCCTAGAATCTTAAGAAAACGTCTTCGATTTGGCATCTTGAGTCTCCAATAGTACGATATCGAACTAAATAATACGAAATCGTACTAATTCAACCCCAAGCGATGCAGCGATTGGTTAAGTGATTTGAAAAAAGGAAAGCAGAACAGTCGGACGCAACCACGGACTGCCGCTATCGACAAGTACTCGGAGCGCCTTTTATGTCGCCAAAAAAAGCAGTTATTTTAGTTGATTAACGACCGGATACGAGAAGATCAGAGGCTGTTAAGTCGATGCTTTTCGAGTATCCCGCAAAGCATAGCCTGTGCTTGCAGCCTGTGTTCTCGATGACGTTCACGGGCAACATCTGGTCGACCTTCACTAATCGCTTGAAAAACAACCCGGTGATCTTCGTTGGATTTGACGGGCAGGGGCCTGATGAACAACGTCGTTGCGCGTGCGCGGCGCACCTGGTCGCTCATCATGGCGACAATCGCTTCGACCCGTTTGTTGCCGCCCAACCGAACGAGCTCCTGATGAAACAACTCGTCAGCCTCGGCCCAGGCTTCAAGGTCTTCGGCTTCGATGGCTTGATCCATCTTGGCAATTGATCCAGCAAGGACCGCCAGTTCATCTTCTGAATAACCCGCTTCGGCAGCGCGCTGTGCTGCGAGACTCTCGAGTTCCGTCAGGATGTCGTAGATTTCACGCATATCATCTGATGAAACAGGCAGTATCCGCACGCCCTTACGGGGCCGCATTTCAAGCAAGCCCTTACTCTCCAACATCAGCGCAGCTTCCCGTATCGGGGTGCGGGACATGCCAAGGGTCTCGGCAAGTTCCGATTCCAGATGGTCAGTTCCGGCTGCTAGTTCGCCAGACAGGATCATCTGTCGCAAATCCCTAACAGCGCGTTGGGTATTGGAAAGAGTTTTTGCGTCCTGACCCTTCACGGCGTCTCCAGGTTGATCTTTCGTCCCTCCGCAGCCGAGAGATAGATGTTCTCTTCAATGCGGATCACGTCCAAATAGTCTCGGGCCGTGTTTTCCAACGGCGTGCCCTTTACAAGGCCTGAGACGACGTGACTTTGCAAGGCGTGTACGCAGTCTCCTCCAAACCCATCATGATCGCTCGGAGGAAAAATCTGCTGTCGCTTCTGTTTTCCAAAAGCGCGGAGTTCAACTGAACCGTCGCCGTAAAGAACCAGTGATCCTTCGGTTCCTTCGATGAGAGCCTCACCCATGGTTTGACGCAGGTTTTCGGCACTGTGGTCAAGGCATCTGTTGCCATCGAAAAGGGCTTTCAAGCCGTTGGGGTGATCAAATAGGATGAAACCTGCATCCTCGCCCGCGATAAAGGGGTTAACTTGGCGCAAGTCCGCATAAACCGCGCTGGGCGCATCGAACAAAAATCGGAATGTGTCTACCCAGTGAACCGCTGTTTCATGCACCAGGAAACGCGGCATTTCCTGAAAGTACGGCTGCCGGTCAAGGTAGGCTCGTGGCCCCTGTCCGTCGCCGGGCCGAAGCCGGAAAGTCGCTTGTAGAGGTGTTCCAATACGACCCTCGGTCATCGCCACCTTGATCGCACGATACCAGGGCTGAAAGCGAAAATTCTCATGCACGACAATGGTTGCGCCTACCGCTTCAGCCTCGGAGACGATCTTCTCCGCTTCATCCAGAGACATGCAGAATGGCTTTTGACAGATCAGCCACTTGATACCAGAGTTCAGTACCGTTCGGATGGCTTCGGCCTGCGCTACAGGTGGAAGGATGATGTCCACGAGATCTGGTTTTTCCGCCTCCAGCATTTGTGACAGATCATCGTAAGCGGCAAGTCCTGTTTCTTTAGCCTTGTTGATATCACGGTTGCAGGACGCAATCGGAACCGCTCCGGGCATTCGGGACCAGCTTTCGTAGTGGAACCTGCTGAAATATCCCGCGCCCACACAAGCAACCCTGATGGTTTGTCGAGTATTCATGCCCGTAGTGCTTCCAATACCGATGCGGCTGCATCCTGCGTTCCGGCGGTGCCACCTAGGTCACGCGTCAGGTTCTGTCCGTTCGCAGTCACTTTTTCCACGGCTTCACGCAATCGTTCGCCGTCGTTGGACAGGCCTGGGTGATCATGGGTCAGCCCCAACCATTCAAGCATCATTGCTGCGGACAGGATCATTGCAAAAGGGTTGGCGACACCCTGTCCCGCAATGTCCGGAGCGGAACCATGACAGGGTTGGAATACAGCGTGATTCAACCCTATATCCGCTGACGGAGCCAGTCCAAGACCGCCCATGAGACCTGCACCAAGGTCGGAGAGGATGTCTCCGAACATGTTCTCGGTCACCAAGACATCGAACTCCCAAGGTTTTTGGACCATCCACAGTGCGGTTGCATCAACATAAGCATGGTCTGCCAGCAAATCTGGATGGTGGGCGGCTTCTGCATCAAACATTGATCTGAAGAACGCAAAGGCGCGAAATACATTGGCCTTGTCGACACATGTAACTCGCCCCCGGCCGCGCCCGGTTCTTTTGCGGTTCTGGGCGAGCTCAAACGCAAACCGGAATAGTTTTTCGGACACTTCACGCGTGATCAGCAAGGTCTCACGTGCTTCATGTTCGGTGACTTCGCCAGCGCCTTGGGTGAAGAACAGCCCTTCTGTGCTTTCGCGTATCAAGACAAAGTCGATCTCTTTTCCGGGAGGCAGTGCCAATGGGGTCATTTGTCCGCTGCTTACCTTTACCGGTCGTACACCAGCGAAAAGTCCCAGTTGCTTTCGCAGATCGATCTGCGGTGAAATCTCGGTTCCGTCCGGGTATCGAACATCGGGCAAACCCATTGCCGACAGCAGAATCGCGTCAGCATTGCGCGCAGTCTCGAGTGATCCAGCCGGAAACGATTCTCCAGTTTTGGCGTAGTGGCCTGCGCCTGCCGGCGCGTCTGTAAACACCAGTTCATAGGTGGGATTGCTGAGCGAGAGCTGGAGCAGGATTTCAAGCGTGGGGCCCATAATTTCTGGGCCAATCCCGTCCCCGTGGAACACTGCAATATCGTAAGTCTTTTTCATTTTGCCCCGCTTCCTTCCTGTTTCGCATTCATAGCGCGATCGCAGCTTTCACTACAGTCCGTTGACAACGCATTCTTTAATGTATACGCAAATAAATGCAATAATAAACGCGAAGTTGTTTGGGAGGACTTGGAAATGAAACTAATGCTAGGGCGGTTGGCGGCCGCAGCTGTGATGGCGACCAGTATTGCAGGCGCAGCTGCTGCGCAGGATTACCCCTATCGTGATATCACCACAGCTGTGGTCTGGGGGGCCGGTGGCGGTACGGACACGATCAACCGTATGATCATGGCCGAGATGGAAAAACACCTTCCGGTCTCGATCAATGTGATCAATCAAACAGGTGGTGTCGCAGGCTCCAACGGTATGGTCTACGTTATGAACCAACCAGATGATGGCTACACACTGGTTGGTCTGTCTGAATCGAATGTCACCGCTGGTGTGCAGGGTGGTTGGGATAAGAAATTTGACTTTTGGTATCCCTTCATTGTTGGCGGATCACCTGATCTGATCTCGGTTCCGGCGGACAGCCCTTACAATACTCTGGAAGAACTGGTCGACGCCGCGAAAGCTGCTCCGGGCACTATTCCAGCCGCGGCTTCGGGCGCAGGTTCGATCCACCACTTGAACCTTCTGGCCATCGAAAAAGGGTCCGGTGCAGAATTCAAGTTTGTTCCATACAAAGGCTCCGCGCCCGGGCAGGAGGCAGCGATAGCGGGTGAAGTTGCGTTGGTTGTGACCTCACTGGCTGAACAGGCTCCGTTGATCGAAGGCGGTCAACTTAAACCGCTTGCTATGTTGACGCCTGAGGACGCGCAGATCGCAGGGTCAACCGTGCCGTCTGCCTTTGGCATCTATGACGGTCTCGACCAGTATTTGCCGCTCAAACAGGCGATCGGGTTTGCGGTTCACAGCTCGGCCGGGGATGACGTTAAGGCTGCCTTAGGCGATGCGTTCGAGCAGGCTATTGCGTCTGACACCGTCGCCGAATGGGCTGCGGCAAACAACTACGACGTCGGTGGTCAGCACGGCGAAGAGGCTCAAGAGCTGTTTGCGAACCTCGAGGCTACTTTTGCCTACACCTTGCAAGATTTGGGTGCCGCGACCGTCGATCCGGCCTCGCTGGGTATCGAGAAGCCCTAATCCGATCAATTTTGAAAGGGCGCGCTTGATTGCGCCCTTTCCCTAAGGAGGCAGGCAATGGACAAACCTGACGAAACACTGGTCATGCGGACGCGCGACTTTTGGGCAGCAATTGTTCTAATAGCGGTGTCCGTCTTTTTTCTTTGGAAGACGACAGACATCCCACTTTGGGGTGAAAACCGCGCAGGTGTAAGTGGATCTGATTGGTACAACTCGGCTGCAATTGTACCGCTATTCATTTTCGGTGGATTACTTGTCTTGTCCTGCGTGTTGCTTGCGATTTCGATCCGCTCAGGAGGCGCTCAAAACGTGCTTAGCGCGTTGGGTATCGGATGGGATAAGTCGGAAGCCTATCGAGCTTCAACAATAGGCCTGATCCTTCTTGCATATGTCGTGGGGCTCGTTCCCAGAGTGGACTTCATTCTGTGCTCTGGATTGCTGATTACAGCTTTGACTTACGGCTACTACGGCGGCCATGCTCGGCGTGCTTTGGTTGCCTGTATCGCAGTTGTCGTCACCGGTTTGTTTGCGTTCGCCGCGTTTCCTGCTCAGGCGGATTGGAATGCACACGGTGATGATTGGTTCACACTGGCCATTTGGATCGCGTTAACGCTCGTGGTGTTCACCAAAGCGGCCTCTGAGCCCATTTTGCGGTTCGTTCCATTGGTGGCAATACTTGCCCCGCTCCTCCTTGTTTGCGCGATGGCCTTTGTTTTCCGGCAGAACGTGCCCGCGCGCGGAGGGCTGATCTTCAAGCAAATCGAATACCACTACTACGTGACGCTTCGTCCGCTATGGAAAGACTGACCGGATGGACTTTATCCTTTCGCAACTGGCTGGGTTTGGGACCGCCTTCGTGGGCCTGGCAATAGACCCGCTGACCTATCTTTATTTAGTCGCTTCCGTGTTCCTCGGCATCACGTTCGGCGCATTGCCCGGTCTGACGGCGACCCTGGCTGTGACGATCCTGACGGGTTTCTTCGGCAACAAGATCCCATTGGACTATTCACTCATCGCGTTGCTCGGGGCCTATGTCGGCGCGATCTACGGCGGCTCTTATCCGTCTATTCTGCTCAACATACCTGGTACAGCAGCCAGCGCGGCGACGGCCATGGACGGCTACCCTTTGGCCAAAGTGGGTCGAGGGGGCGAAGCGCTCGGGCTGACCACGACGGCCAGTTTTATTGGTACAGTTATCGGGACCATCACGCTTTTGATTTTTGTCTGGGCGCTGCTTTTGGTTTCAAAGAACATCGCAAGCCCGGAGAAAGCACTATTGGCCCTTTTCGGCATTCTGCTTTCTGGCACTTTGATGAGCGAAGACCTGGTGATTAAGGGATGGATCGCCGGTCTGATTGGGCTTGCGATGTCCATGGTGGGGCTCGACCCTCTGTTGTCTGAGCCACGCTATACCTTCGGCTGGTCTTACCTTATGAGCGGATTTCAGGTCGTGCCAGTTTTGATGGGGGCTTTTGCCATTCCCCAAATCATCGACGGTTTGAGGCACGTCGAGGCCGGGAAGGTTCTGGCCTTGAAAGGTCGTATCCTTCCGAACCTTCGCTCAATTCGACGCTACCTTCCCACCATTGGCCGGTCAGGCGTGATTGGGACAGGGGTCGGAGCACTTCCCGGAGTAGGCGAAGATGTAGCCGGTTGGGTCAGCTACGGTGTTGGCAAGACCGTATCCGACGAGGGCGACAAGTACGGCAAAGGATCATTGGAAGGTCTGCTGTGTTCTGAGACAGCAAACAACGCCTGTATTGGCGGCGCGCTGATCCCGCTTTTGGTTTTGGGTATTCCCGGTTCACCACCCGCCGCCGCTTTGATGGGCGCTTTCAAGATTAACAATGTGATCCCCGGGCCGACGATCGACCCCGAGATCATTCTGCGCGTGGTTGCGATCCTGGTGCTGGCCTCCCTGACGATGTTCCTGATGGGGCTTTTCACGGCTCGGGTCTTTATCAAGATACTCGCCATCCCGCAGACCATCTTCTTGCCCGTCGTTATGGTTCTGACAACAATTGGGTCTTTCAGCGTCGGCGGTGGCATAAATGACCTCTACCTGATGCTCGGCGTCGGTGCCGTTGCCTATTTCATGAACCTGATGAAATACCCAATCGCGCCGTTGGTTATCGGCGTTATACTGGGCGGCCTGTTTGACGAAACCTTCCGCCGGTCGCTGTTCTTGTCGGACGGGGATCTTTCGGTCTTCTTTTCACGACCCGGTGCGGCCATTCTGCTGGTGCTCAACATTGGTCTGATCCTCAGCCAACTGCCCGTCGCAAAGCGCGCTTTCTCACGTCTGAAAGGACTTTCTGTCTAATGTTTGTGGTCACTGTCACTTTCACTCTCAAACCTGGTACGAGAGACACTTTCTTGCCTCTGATGGTAGAAAACGCTTCAACTTCTTTGCGTGAAGAACCCGGATGCCATCAGTTTGACGTTTGCCTCGGCGACGATCCCGAGACAATTTTTCTCTATGAGGTTTATGATGACAGCGTGGCGTTCTCTGCCCACCTAGAAAGCGTGCATTTTCAGTCCTTCGATACGGCAGTGGCTGATATGATCGCCACCAAGGTGGTTCACCAGTATTCCGAGGTCATCCGATGAACGATTGGGAAATCCACGCCGTGAAATACGCGGATCGAAATGCCCGGACGCGCGCTGATAGTTTCATCGTCGATGATAATCACGATGCGCCCCATGCGATGGATTACTTCGTTTGGGTGCTCAAACGCGGCAACAAAGTCATTCTGGTAGATACTGGCTACGACGCCGATGAGGCAGCCGCCCGTGGTCGTCCAATTGCGATGGATCCTCGCGAGGCTTTGCGGCCCTTAGGCATTTCGCCAGAAGCGGTGACCGATGTCATCGTGACCCATCTTCACTATGACCACGCAGGGGGGTTGCATATGTTCCCCAACGCAAAGTTGCACATGCAGTCGGCGGAAATGGCCTTCGCGACAGGTCCCTGCATGTGCCATGGCCACCTACGCGCGCCTTTCACGGCTGGCCATGTTTGCGAGGTGGTAAAGCGTCTCTATTCAGGTAAGGTCGTGTTCTACGATGGAGAAGCTGAGATTGCAGATGGGGTCACCGTGCACTGCATCGGTGGGCATTCGCGCGGGTTGCAATGCGTTCGCGTAAGAACGGCAGCCGGTTGGATGGTGCTCGCCTCTGACGCCTCGCACTACTACGAGAATTTCATGGCGCGCAAAGCCTTTCCCATCGTCGTCGACCTGCAAGACATGATGGATGGTTTCGAGACGCTTGAGAGGTTGGCCTCGCACCCTCGACTTATCGTGCCTGGCCATGATCCACTTGTGCGTGAGATCTTCCCCGTCGGAGCAGCACCGCATATTCATAGGCTGGATCCCGGGCCAACCAGGGACATCAAACTATGAAGATCGGCGTCATTGCAGACGATTTTACAGGTGCGAGTGATATTGCGAACACCTTGGCAAAGGGTGTTGAGCCGGAAGGTGGATTACGAACGGCTCAGTTCCCGGGTATTCCTACGACCCCAGCCGACGAGGAGATCGAAGCGGGTGTGATTTCACTCAAGAGCCGCACCGCACCGACTGAGGAAGCGGTAGCGGACAGCTTGCGCGCTCTGCGGTGGCTTAAAGATCAAGGATGCAAGCAGTTCATCTTCAAGTATTGCTCCACCTTCGATTCCACGATTGAGGGAAACATCGGCCCCGTTGCGGAAGCGCTGGCCAACGAACTGGATGCGCAAAAGGTGGTTTTCTGTCCGGCCTTTCCGACAACGGGGCGCACAGTCTATCACGGTCATCTTTTTGTGTTCGGCAAGCCGTTGAACGAGTCCGGGATGGAAAACCACCCACTTACTCCGATGACGGATGCAAACATCAGGCGATGGTTGCAGCATCAAACCAAAGAATCGGTCGGGTTGGTGTCGATCGACGCCGTCAAGCAAGGATCAGAGGCGATTGCGGCAGCTTTGCAGAACGCCGACGAACGTTTTGTGATCGGTGATGCGATTTCGGACGAAGATTTGCTGGCCTGGGGCGGGGCTCTGAAGGATGCCAAGCTCATTACCGGGGGATCTGGAATAGCATCGGGTCTACCCAGAAACTCCGTCAGAAAAGCTTCTGCTAAAAGAGGTGGCAGTGTGTTCACAGGTATCGCTGGGCCTGCCGCGATCCTTGCCGGGTCGTGCTCGGGTGCAACCCGTGGGCAGATTGGTGTTCATTTGAAATCCCATCCGACCTTCGCCATTGATGTGCCAGGCGTCATGTCCGGGGATGTGACCACGCAAACGCTTCTGGATTTCTTTGAAACGCATCCGGATCAGGCGCCACTCGCGTATTCATCGGGAAGCCCGGATGATGTGCGCGCCATCCAAAGTCAATTTGGCCAAGAAGCCGTGGCGGAAAAGCTGGACAATCTCTTTGCAGATACAGCACGACAACTTGCCAAGACAGGGTACAGGCGTCTTGTGGTGGCAGGAGGAGAGACGTCGGGAGCTGTTGCCAAGGCCGTCTCTGAGGCACTGGGGTCTCCGGCCATGTCAATTGGCCCAGAAATTGATCCGGGCGTGCCAGTCTTGAGCGTTGGAAAATCTGAACCCATTGCGCTGGCTCTAAAGTCTGGAAACTTCGGCGCTCCGGACTTTTTCGCGAAGGCCCTCAAAATGATGGAGGTCGGCAAATGAGTTCTGAAGAACTGGCGCTGCGACAGCAGATGTCGGAACTGTGCGCCTCGCTGTCTGCGCGTGGCTTTTCCGTTGGCACTGCTGGCAATGTCTCCGCGCGTTTACATGACGGGATTCTCATGACGCCAACCAACTCCACCTTGGGGAATATCGATCCCGAGCGCATCGCCAAGATTGATTTGGATGGGAACCATGTCTCCGGAGACAAGCCGACCAAGGAAGTTTTTCTACATCAAGCCTTCTATGAGACGAGACCTGAGGCTGGCGCCGTGGTGCATCTGCATTCGACCTGGGCCACTGCTCTGTCGTGTCTGGAAGACACCGATCCAGACGACTGTATTCCGCCGCTGACACCATACGTGGTGATGCGCGTCGGCACGGTCAAACTGGTTCCATACGTTAAGCCGGGTGACCCAAAATCCGGTGACTTGATCCGCGAACTGGGCGGCGAATGTAGTGCTGTTCTGCTGGCTAATCATGGCCCGGTCGTGTCGGGAAAGGACCTCTTCTCTGCTGTTTGTGCAGCAGAAGAGCTGGAAGAAACGGCCAAGCTGCTGGTGGCTTTGCGCGGTTTGCCAACCCGCCTACTGGATGCTGAACAAGTCACAGAACTCAAAGAGACTTTCGGAAGGATGTAGTCGGACGCCGATAGGAGGAGTGTGCAAACAATTGGGAAAATCGTGAAAAGTTATTCGAAAACACGCTTGAGCTTAATCAATGCAATCAATTGCAGGAACGCACCGTTATGAGCGCGCTTACATGATGCTTAGGTTTGCGCATAACACTACGCTCACCCCATAAGTTTGCGTAGTTTGCCTGTAGTCTTGCGCTGCGCGATTCTCTGCCTTAGCGACGAATTTAATCAGTTTTTGTCGTAGTCATTGCGGCCATGGTTCTTTGCGGGGCTCAACCCCACAAAGGGCCTCTCTAAGGCCCCTTGGGTTCCATGCGGCTTTTCTGCTTGGATTCTCGCGAAGGTCTGCAATGCGCTGAAAGCGAAGTTTGCAAATTCTGGCGGGCGGATGATCCAAATGGCCGGCTGGAAAGGAGCAACGGACGTTTTGAACCCAATCCAGCCGTTTTTGCAGGCCGGAGTTCTCTGGTAGCGTCGGGTATTTGCCAAAATACCTACAGCTGAGACCCAATTGGTAAAATACTTAAAAATCCGGCAACTATGTGATCCCAGGTCGATCCTGTCGGTTCCGATTGGTACTCAAGAACGTTGCCATCATCGCCTCTTGTCGTCCATTTAAGCTGACCAGCTTTCTCGAGAGTCACGTTATATGTGTATGCGGGTAGCGCGTCGTCCAAGGCACCCATGGTCTGTGTCGCCAATGCCGGCGAGTCAATCAGAATTCCCATCTCGGTGTTGATGTTGACAGATCGCGGATCCCAGTTGAACGATCCTACGAACAAGTATCGGTCATCGACTGCAAATGCCTTGGAATGCAGGCCTGACCTGGATTGAGCCCAGTTAATACCGCGGCGTTGGACCTGATAGGCGTCCGGTCGCAGTTCATAGAGTTCTACTCCACCGCGCAGAAGTGCACGGCGTTTTTTGGCGTAGTGGGCGTAGACGGGTGCGACGTCGTTAGAGGCAAGTGAATTGGTTACAACCTTTACGTCGACGCTGCGGCTTTCCAGTTCGGTCAGCCATTTCACACCGTTGTTGCGTGGCACGAAATAGGCGGAGACGATGTTCACTTCACTGCTTGCATTCTCAAAGTACGGAAGCAATTGAGATGCCAGAACGGGACCTGAGTTCTCGAGACCGGCGGCTTTTGACGGCGGATCGGCGTAAAGCTTCGCAGGCAGCCAATCCAGTGACAGGGCTCCATCTGCGAAGTTGTCTTGTGCCGACTTTCTGAGGGCCGCACCATACTGCGTCTGCTTCGCTTCCTCGACCAGTTCGTTCAACCTGACTCGCGCATCACCAAGGTTAAGTTCCTGAGGTTCTCCAACGACTACCCGAGCCGGAACGGCGAATTCGCTGTTCCAGTACGTGTCAAAGCTTTGTGACACCTCGCGTACAACGGGGCCCGCGGCCAGGACATCCAAATCAGCGTAGTTCATTTCTTCTCGCGCGAGAAAGTACTCGGCGCCGATGTTCCTCCCACCCACAATCGTGAACACATTGTCAGCAGTCATGGATTTGTTGTGCATTCTGCGATTGATGCGTTTGAAATCTGTCAAACCTGCGATCAGAAGGCTTTGTTCCCGCCAGAATGGATTGAACAGCCGGATCTCAATGTTTTCGTGATTGTCCAACGCGGCGGTCATCGCGTCATAGCTGGACGTATCCATGTCATCCAGCAACAATCGGACACGAACACCCCGATCGGCTGCCTGCAAAAGACTGGCGGCGAATAGGTGGCCCGTTGGGTCGTCGTGTAGAAGGTAGTATTGCGCGTCTATCGTTCTCTCGGCCGCCGCAGCGAGCAACAGCCGCGAGACAAGAGCTTCTTCGCCGTCACTGATCAGCTTTACGCCCGACCGACCGTCTTTGGGATCGCCAAGCCGATTGGCCGCCCGACTGAGAGCTGTGCGCGAGTCCGCCGGCAGCGAAGCCGATACCGTCTTTTCAAATGTGCGAGTTTTGGGGGCGCAAGCAACAAGGGTCAACGTGCATAAAATACAGACAACCAGCTTCCATCGTGTCATCAGCTTCCTCCATCCCCTTATATTAGGTGACAACGCCGAGACGGGTGATTGCAAGTCTGTTCTGTGAAGTATGAGACTGTTTTGCTGGTCGTTGTTGATTTGGGGAAACCCTCAACTCCCCCATGCAGTTATGTGATTTTGACGCAATCTCAATTCAAACGTACTCTACCAGCAACCAAGCGCGAACGAGGACCATGCCTGATCCCGAACACAGAAATAACTCCGCTGCGGAGCCTTCGCCGCGTGCTGTGGCCGACGGTATCGGCGTGGCAACGGAAGAGTTCAAAATCTCGATGCCAATCGGGATCGGAGCTGTCTTGGCTGCTCTGGCTTCCTTGGCCACGTGCTATTCCGGGATTTTGCTCACCTATTTGGTTGGCTACGAAGCGCTTACGATAAATCCACATGCGCAAGCGGTGCTCATGTGGGTGTTTGCGTTGTTGGCGGTTAGTTTCTTGTGGAGAGACCGAAAACGGCATGCCAAGGAGCTTCCACTCGTCCTTGGTGGGATTGCTGCCGTCATCCTGATTGTCACACTGTACTTCGGCTATGATGAACGCGTCGAAGCTTTGGCTTATGTGCTTTTGGTGATCGCGGCTTTGCTAAACCAGAACTTTATACTCGATGCTTTGAACCACACGGTTCGCAGCCAGACACATGAAATAGAAGCATTGAACGAAAGACTGACTGAGAAGGTAAAGCGCCAGGAAGGCGAGATTGACAGGCTGGGGCGTCTCAAACAATTCCTTGCGCCTCAAGTTGCGGAGCTTGTAGTCGAAGAAAACGCTGACGATCTTTTGAATACTCACCGTCAATACATCGCTTGCCTATTCTGCGACATCCGGAATTTCACCGCCATTTCCGAGGCGATTGAGCCGGAAGATGTCATTACGCTTCTCCAGCATTTCCACGATGAGGTTGGCCATTTAGTTGCCCGACACAAGGGAACAATCGGATACCGAGCCGGAGACGGATTGATGGTCTTCTTCAATGACCCGGTTCCGTGCGATCAGCCCGTTCTGCAAGCCGTGCGGCTGGCCAAGGCAATAAGCGAAGCTTTCGAAGAAATACGAGCGCCCTGGCAGAAACTCGGACACACGATGGGACTGGGTATTGGGATAAGTAGTGGTTACGCGACACTTGGGCTTATCGGGTTTCATGGTCGCGCCGACTACACGGCAATAGGTGGGGTCGTGAACACCGCATCCAGGCTTTGCGACTTTGCCACCGACGGGCAGATCCTTTTGAACCAACGGGCGCTATTAGACATAGAAGAACGTGTGGAGACTGAAGAAATGGGAGAGCGGGAACTGAAGGGCATTGGTAACCCCGTGCAGATTTTTCGTGTTGTCAGCCTCTCCCATCAAGCAAAATAATACTCTTTTTCAATAGCTTTTCGAATTTTCAAGGCCTGCTTTGGACTGCTAGCGGCCTGAGGCACACTTTTTTGAGAACGGCAGCACTGAACGCGCGGCGGCAATCCTACGGATCGCTAAACGCTACACTCAACGGGCGTAGCCGATGGATTGGAAGCTTTTTCCAAGCATCTTGGAAAAGTGACAAGTGGCAGAAAAACCGCGCAATACGTCAAAGTTCACCGACCACTCGGTCAAGGAAATTTCGTGGTCGCTTTTAGCCATGTAGAGCGAGACGAGCGCGACTGGGCCGTTTTTTACTTGTCCCGGATCAAGAGTGGAAAGATCGTCGAACATTGGGATTTTCAGGAACAGATCGGCCCGAAAGAGGCCTTGAATAACTCTGGCAAATTCTAGCTGAGTAGAGCGTCATTTTTTCTCTGGCGGCGGCTGAAGATGATTTCGTGTTCAGGGCAAAGGCGTACTAGCGTTGGCTCAGCATTCCATAAATTGAATGGTTGTATTTGATTTGTCCCGCAAGATAATCTGAATGCAGCTTTAGATACACGGACCATTTGTGGAGCTTTAAATGAACAGGTTGGCGCTGACAGCAATGGCATTGATCTCCGCTGGCGTGGTGTGGGCTGCTGGTATGGAACGGTGGGGTGAATCCGGGGACTGGACAATCCTGATTGATCCCGAAAAGGGCAATGGCTGTCTCGCGTGGAAGCTCTTTGAAGACGAAATGACTGTTGAAATTGGCGCGGCTCCCAATCAGGCTGGTGGTTTTTTTGCCGCCTATAATCCGGCCTGGGTGCAGATCGAGGACGGCGCGACCGGCATCGTAAAGTTCGATTTTGGTGATGCAAAATTCGAAGGCGAAGCGGTTGGTATCTACAAGAATGGAGTTCCCGGTGGCTATGCCTTTTTCGACAACCCAGCGTTTGTGACCGAGTTTGGAAAACGCCAAAGCGTTACGATTATTGGCGAAAGTGGCGCCGAGGTTGAACTCGACCTCAGCGGGTCCGCAAAAGCCATTGAGGCCGTTCTGACGTGTCAGGCCGAACAGCCGGAACCACTGAAGAACTAGGTCACGCCCGACTACTGCAATTGATTGATGTCCGGCACACAGGGTTGCCTGTCGACAGGCATAGCGTCAGCGCCCTCTGGAGTCTTGCTTCTCGACCCACCCACATCCAGCTTGAACTTTGGCGACGAAAGCTGACCCGTTACATCAAATGGCCAAGCACTCCGGGATAGGGGTTTGCCGACGCGACGAGGCTCGGCTCTTAGTGCGATGCTATCGTTCAGCCAGTCCACTTGCCCCCTGGCCACCAATTGAACCGATCCAGTTTCGATGACGATGGAGTTTGAACTGACCCGTCCGGCCTGGATATCAACCGGGGCGACCACGCAAGTGATGTCGGTATAGCCTTGTCGGAACTCTTCTGAAAAGAGCCAAGGGAAAATACCTAGCCCGGCCAACTCTAGTAGGCTGGTACTAATGTAACCTTGCGACATCGACAACGACGCATTGCCACGCATCGAATTGACGAAGGTCTTGCCCGAGGCGGTACTGCCAGAAACGTTGAACTCACCGCTCAAACGCCCATAGGCCTCAATACCAATGCCCAACTCATCTAAGATTTCGCCGAATTCCCATCCCGAGGTCGATCCCGACAATGAAAGCCAATCAGGAGAGTCAATCAGATCCATGACCGCCAGCAGGCTGAAGTTTCCGCCACCATAAGCCATCTGAAGAGGCCCGAAATCCACGGTTCCTTCTTTGGCAGACAATTGGCTTGAAACAGACGTTACTCCTTGCTGGCCTGCAATCTCTTTGAATTCGATCTGTACCTCGACGTCCGCTTCTCGAAGCACGCGTTGTACATCCAGAAGATCGGCAGGTTTTCCTTTTTCCTTTGGCAATACCAAGGGCTGGACGTCTGTCTCCTTCGGTAAAACCAAAGGTTGAACTTCGGCTTCAGGTTCCTTTGCGGTCTCGCCTACCAAGCTTTTCAGTTGGTCCAGCACGGCAGTCAGGTTCTTCAGGTCGTTGAGATCGAGCCTTTCGCTCGTGATGTCGCCCCGAACAACAGTAGCACCCTCGGGAAATTTTGTGTCCAAAGCCGCAAGAAGATGCGAGGACCCTGCTTCGAACTGGATTGCGGCATCAAAGTCCTCGCCCTGTTTGGAGGTTTCCGCATCGATAGCTAGCGATCCGATCTCGACAGGCTGCAGATTCACTGCGGTCAGAAACTTGGCGCTGTCGTCGATGTCCAGTTCCACGTCGAAATCGAGACCGGAAAGCCCTTTTAGCTCGTTGACAGATAGTGCGAGATCGAGCGCCCAGAGATCGGTGCCGTAAGTGGTCGCGTTAAACCTGTTGAGTGAAACCGGCCCACCCGCGTTGGATATGTTGAAATCGGCTTTGATGCCGCCGAACTGGTCAACGTAGTCTTCATCGAGGTTGGGCAAAATCAACTTGGCGGGCCCGTTTAGCTCCCCATCGAAAGTCACGTCCTGAAGCTGAAGCAGATCGAGGATTTCACCTTCGGCTTTCAGGACAGGCTGTTCGATTGGACCGGCTTGTAGCGCAATGCCCAGCATGGCAAGCCGTCCGTCTGGCATGCGGCGAATACTTTCGATTGAGGCTGGGCCGATTACGTCCAGCCCTTGGTCAAATGCATTGGTTTGGAACAGCAACTTCTCAAATTCGAAGGAAGCCAGGGATCCGACCATATGCATTTCAAAGCCGGTGAATTTAAGTTCCTGGATACTTTTTGCTGCTGGCGGAGGCTGTCCTTCGGGATGAAGCCGCGCGTTGAAGATCAGATCAACGCCCTGAGCGGTGTAGAGGTCATCTATTGAACCCTCAGCTTCGAGTTTTTGCCCATCCTCCAAGCTTACAGTTGTTGTAAACGCCTCGATCTTCAGAGCGTCCTGAGACACGAGTTCTGCTTGCAGCTGACCATTGCCTTCCAGAACGCGTTCCAGCCCGATGACGTCCAGAAAATCACCGAACTCACCTGTGTCCATTTCCAAGACTGCCCGATAACCGCCCCCTTCGTCTGCCGAGAAGGGCTCGCCATCGTAGCCTACGGTCATTTCGCCAAAACTGGCGCGTGTCGTAAACGGTGCGGCGTGTGGGTAGTCGCCTTCGATTTCGAAAACCTGACCGTTGACGGAGCCGGAACCAGAGACCTTTGTTCTTTGTCCATTGTCTACTTGTTCGAGCGCGAGTGACTGAAGGTCAAATACAAATGAAAAGCCCGAGACCTTGTCGTCAATGTTTAACCCGATTGATTTGAAACTGACGTTCTTGTCGCTCAGGAAGTTCAGGATTCCACTGCTTTCCGTGTCGGTCTTATCGGTACCATCAGCGCTCGCGACGTCTTTTTGATCATCCGCTGATACAGTTTCCTCTGAAGTTGGCTTGGGTGTTGGCTCGCCTTTTCGCCAGCTTGTGGTGCCGTCTTCTGCCGTCAGAAGATTTGCTTGGAGGCCTTCCACGACGAGATTGTCAAAGTGCAGGCGCCTGTTGGCCAAAGCTGCAATATCCAGTTCCAGCTCCAGCAGGTTCAATTCCACAAGAGCTTCCTCCGGCATTGTCAGGCTCGGGATGACCACACCACCGACGTAAATGTAACTCGTGCGGCCAAGCGCGACGCTTACATCATCATTGACATGAAGTGGCCGACCAATTTGTTCCGAAAGAACTCTTTCCACAAGGTCGCGCCGCATGTCCGAGAACATCGGAGCAGCAAACAACAACCAAACAAACGCGACTGCTGCGAAAGCGAGAAGTGCGACAAGCCCAATTATCCTAAAAAGCCAAACCCTCATGCGCTCCCCTATCGCCGCTTTCGCCGTTCAGTCTCTCACAAGCAGATATTCGGCCCACTAAACTGAATGCCCTTTCTGAACCTTATTCGGGTCAGTTGGGCCGTGTCACTATTCGTCTTTGATAGCCCCGCCAGTCGCTTTTATTCTTCCCATCAGTACACTTGTCCTATTGGTCGTAGCCTCTTCGGAAGTTTTGGTTGGTCCAAAAGTCTGAACGTCATCGACCTCCAAAGTAAACGCAGCCTTCATGAGGACGGGACCATCAACAACCAGCATTTCTTTCTGCGTCGGGTCGATCCTGATTTGACCGGTTACAACGATGGGCTCGTAAACCGTCGAGGGCCTCCAGGAATCACTAAGGCGCAAACGCACCATCTGGTTCGGAGGCGGAGGCGGTACGTGGCTGCACATTCCACGTTCCGGTACGATATACGCCATTTGGGAGCCATCTTCGTCGCGGGGTGCCGGGATCACAAATCCGCCCAATGAAACGGTCACGCCATCGATGTCGACATTGGCGGCCGTGCCCGCCTTCTCACGTCTTTCCATCACAACCCAGCGTTGGGAAATCAGCCAGTTCGCATCAATGCCGTCCTCAGCAAGAGTTGCTTCGGTCGTCTCGATATCCACTTGAAGCTGGTCCAGCTGTTCTGGCGTCGCCCCGCCTTTTTCTTGCCGTGCGCGCAACCGGACCAATTTACGAAGCGCGTTAAGCTGTTTGTCAGTCAATTCAACGAAAGGATCTTCGTAGTCTTGAGCGGATTCATCGATCAGGTCTGACCATTCGATACGTGCAATTTCCGAATGAACCGGCAAAGCCAAAAAGTACGCGGCTATTACCGCAAAGGAAAGACGCATTGTCATATGCTCCTCAATTGTACGCAAAACAGCGCCCACTGCCACTGGCTCTGACGGGTCATTATTAAGTTCCAACGGATTCCTGCGCGAGCAGGACGCGTGCTCATGAAAGGGTCGCAAGCGCAAAAAGTATAAGAAGGGCTTTTTCGATCGCTAGGCCTGGTGTCTGGGTTTTGAACTTGGGCCGGGGTTCACAGAAAGATCGCCCCGGCCAGCGTCAGGGCAAACGAGGTAATTCTTGCCCTGAAACATCGTACTTTCGTCTAGTTGATAAGATCACCGACGATGCCGACGGCATCAACAACGGTAGACAGGTCATTCGTAACTTCGAGAACTTCACCATCGACCTGAATGTAGCGGTTTCCATTGCCCGGCTCCTTCAGCTTCCATTTGGAAAGGTCCCCGATTTCTTCGAACTCCAGGTCAGACGGGAGCTTGGCACCGCGCGTGTAGCGCTTGATCTGACCAGGTGGCACAGCCTTTGGGCCTTTGCCGGGTTTGTCTTCAATCTGAATGCTTACATCACGGTCTTTACCCCCCTTGTTCGGCTTCTTACCCTTGTTGTCTTTGGCATAAGCTTCGCTGCCTCCAAGGATGAAAAACACAACTGATAAGGCTGCGAGAATTCCGTACACGATCTTCATAGACTGTTCCTTTGCTTCCTAACTTCATTCGACCGGAGTTGAAAATTCCGGCACGCGCTTCAGGGCTTCAACCCTGTCCGCGCTCGTCATCAGTTCGATGAACCTGTAGTCTTTCAGAACCCCTTGGCTCAGACGCGAAACATACATGGCCTGCACCATGCCCGGATCGTCTGGGAAACGGACGGTGATGTAGTTCTTGCCATCGGCCAGTCCCCAGAAATAGCTGATCATCTCACCGCCCATTGCGGCGAGTGCAGCGCCCATGTCCTTTTCCCGGTCGGTCGGGTTGTCGATCATGATTTGCCAGGCATCGGGGTTTGGTTCCCCGATCCCCAGATAGTATCGGCTTTGGGTTTGTTCCGCTGCTGCTTCAGCAACGCCGATCCCAAATACGCAAAGAGCTACTGCGATTGCCTTGTTCATTGATCGCTCCCCTGTTCAGGATCGACGATGCAAGGCGCAGGTGTCAAATTCCCGAATACTCCGCTCATTCGAGTGTATTCTTGTAGAAGACGCCGTCTTTCATGATCACGCGAATGGTCTCGAACCCCCGATCCCGCGGTGCTGCATCAAACCACTTTGGATTTGCTCCAAGAACCGACAGATCCTCCAGCGGGTTTCCGTCGGCGATCAGGATGTCTGCATAGGCCCCTTCTTGGATCACCCCCAGTTTGCCAGGGTACGGGTTCCGCTTGCCCGTCAGCTGCGCCAACTCGCCACCGGTTGACGTTGCGGACACCAACATCGCGTGGTTTCCAAACATCTGAGAGAAAAAGTACTTCTCAAAATCCCGGTGCGAACTACCAAAACCAATTGTCGACAATACCGTATCTACGTTGTGCACAACCTTGGGCTTGTGTTTCTTGATGTAGTCAGCAAGATTTTTTGACCCATCAAGATAGGACTCCAGTTTCGGTTTCACCGTCGGCATCGCATAGTTTGGATGATTGAGCAGCTGTGGACCCAAACCCGCAACATTCAGCGCCCAGAAAATCCCCTCATCCGCAATGCGCTTGACGCTCTCTTCGCTCACCATCTGGCCGTGTTCCAGTGATTTCACACCTGCGTCCAGCGCAATGTTCACTGTCTCATCCGTATAGGCGTGGACAGTCACGTAGGTATCAAAGAATGAAGCCGCTTCAACTGCTGCAGCAATTTCATCAACGCTGTATGCCACTGACCAAAGTGGATCGAGTTCTGACGACACTCCCCCACCGGCCATCAGCTTCAGGAAGCTTGCGCCATGGGCGAAGTTCAGTCGCGATGCCTTGCGAATTTCATCCGGGCCGTCAGCGATGTAAGAAAGATTCAGTCTCTTTCCCAATTCGTCAGCTTCATAGTCATAGGTCCGCTGAGTTGGGTTGCGCCAGTCACCATGTCCGGAGGTCGGTCCGATCACTGCCCCTGCGGTGTAAATTCTGGGACCTTCTACAACGCCTCGATCAATCAGTTCTCTCAAACCGGAACCCATTCCACCGGTATCTCGAATAGTCGTGTAGCCATCATAAAGATAGTCGGCTGCGTTCTCGGTAGAGACCGCTCCAATCTGATCCCATTTAGCCGCCTGCATGCCGGCGAATGTCTGAAACACACCAGTAGCATAAATGTGGGTATGGCTGTCGATAAGGCCTGGCATCAGCGTGCGCCCACCGCCGTCAACAAGTGTCGCGCCAGGCGCATCAATACCGTCGGTCGAGACTGTCTTTATGAGATTGCCTTCAACCAGAACATTTGCGTTTTCGATCCGCTCTTCACTAATTCCGTCAAAGATATGCACATTGGTTAACAAGGTCTGCGGGAGTGCGTCCTGCGCCAACGCGCCGCTTGCTGCCAAGGAAACAAGTCCAGCGATTGCTGTCAGTGAGGTCAGTGTCTTCACGTGTCAGTACTCCCATTTCCAAGCTAAGGGGGCGCGGGATGTCGAGGTAAATTCACCCCGCGCGACACTCAATCGAGTGTATTCTTGTAGATCACGCCATCTTTCATGATGAGGTCGATGTTGTTGGTGTAGTCGACCAGGATCTCGGCATCCTCGACTGGGTTACCTTCAACTAGCAACAGATCGGCGTATGCACCCTGTGCGATCACGCCCAGCGGGCCTGCTGTGTAGGGATTGAGTTTTCCTGACAGTGCCAGAAGTTCGGCCGATTTTGACGTGGCCTGTTGCAGGATTTCGTACGAAGTCCACGCCTCCAGCCGGTATTTGAACTCGTCATTCTGCTTGGTCAGAGCCACCGGGTCGCCAATGATATCAGTCGAGAATGCGACGTTTTCGATCTCATACTCTTTCAACAGTTTCATCTGGTTGCGTGCACCGGCCTGAACATCAAGGAATTTGGGCGCTGCCGCAGGGCCAAGCGCCTTCTTCACAACTTCCTCATCAAGCCCAAGCAGGGAATAAAACGGGACAATCCAGGCACCAGAATCCTTGATGGCCTGTGCCGATACTTCAGTCATAAGTTGCCCATGTTCTATGCTGATGACGCCCGCTTCGAGCGACCGCAGGATCGAGTCGTCGTTATAGGCGTGGACCATGACATAGGTTCCCCAATCAGCCGCCGCGCGAACCGAAGCCTCTAACTCTTCCGGTAATCCTTGAACGGTGTGCAACGGATCAACCGAAGATGACACACCACCGCCCGCCATTACCTTGATCTGCACCGCGCCCATACGCAGCGCTTCGCGCGTTGCCCGCAGTACTTCAGGCACGCCATCGGCCAGGAACTCGACATGCTGGTTGAAGAAAGACGGCTGCGCCCCCATGAAGTTCGGATGGGGTTCGGTATAGACCCGATGTTCGCCATGCCCCGAGGTTTGCGAGATCACAGGCCCAGAGGCGTAGATACGCGGGCCAATAGCCTTACCCCGATCAATCGCTTTTTGCAGACCAATTGCCGGGCCACCCGCATCCCGAACGGTTGTAAAACCACGCAGTAGCATTTTCTCGGCTTCAATTGTGGAAACCGCGCCCCAATACATCCAGTCAAAATTGTCCCTCAGGTCCGCGACGGGCTCGGTGATTGCCATATGTACATGCGCATCGATCAAGCCCGGCATCAGCGTGCGACCACCACCGTCAATGATCTGGGCATTGGCGACGGCCAGTGGTTCCACCGATACTTCTGCGATCAGGTTGTCTACGACCAGAACGTTTGCGTTCTCAATTCGCTGTTCATCGACACCGTTAAAAACGTGCACGTTGGTAAATAGGATCGGAAAGCTCTCTTCCTGCGCCAAACCTTGGCCCGCGATTGCCAGGCCTGCAGAAAAGGCTGTCATGGCCACCAGGTGTTTGAATTTCGGTGTCATTGAGGCCCTCCAAATACGAATCACAGATGTATGTTTCTGAATGTGATTTTAGAGTGATTGCCGGATTTTGCCTGACAGTATGGCGGGCTGCGCCAAATTGATTTGGCATTCTGCATGCTTTTGGCACCTTTTTGTGTGTTTTCTGTCTTTCTGTCGTTACCTTCATGATACTTGAGGGCGACATGGACGTATTTGACCAAAACACAAAGAAGGCCTTGCCGCTGGTTCGGGCATCGGTTGCTGCACCCGTGGTAGCTGCTTTGCGTGGCGCCGGTGTTGAACCAGCCTTCGTTCTGGACCCTCTGGGCGTGAGCGAAGCTCAGGTGATGGATCGCCAGAATTTCCTACCACACGAGACGATTTATAAAATCCATCAAGCCGCTGCTGACGCAACATCACCAGACTTCTGCGCGCAAGTTGGTCAATCAATTGACCTTGTTCGGTTTCTGCCCCTTGGTGACATGTTGGCCGAGGCGTTGACGCTAGGCGACTTCTTTACGCGCTACACTCAAGCCGTCTCGAAAGAATCCAACGCTGTCACGCAATCGCTGCTAGTGGAAGGCGAGCATGCTTATTTCAGTGCCAAGCGGAATTTCAGCATTTCGGTTTCGCCCGGACAGACCGACGCATTTCTGGCAAGCATCTGGATATCACTACTGCACCGGGTTCTGGATTTCAGGTGGGACCCGAGCCAGATCATTTTACGGGTAAGCGAACCTGACGTGCTGCCCAAGCACTTTCATGGTGTTCAAGCCATCAAGTGCAGTCCACAGGGATTTTCGATCCGGTTTCCTTCAACCTGGCTGAGCCATCAGTTGCTCTCGGAAACATTGGAAAACCCGTCAGACCTGACAGGCGCTACCCCCGACCAGCATGCGCCTCAAGATTTCTTAGCCGGGCTTCAGGGCCTGATCCGGATTCATCTTGGCGAGCAGGGATTTGGTGTAGACGAACTGGCGCGCCTATGCGGTTTCCACCGGGAGACTTTGAACAATCGGCTGGCCACTTATGGGCTATCAGCATCTCAGGTCATATCTGGTGTCAAACTGGAAGAAGCAAGGAAGCTGCTGGGTCCGGTTGGGAAGTCCGTTGGTGAGACCGCACTGCGGCTTGGTTACGCAGACTCCACCGCGTTTTCGAGGGCCTTCCGAAAATGGTCTGGGATGTCGCCGTCGGCCTTTAAGAAAACGGTGGAGGAACGGGCCTGATCATCTCGGTGCCAATGCTGATCGAGGTTTCTGTTCCTGTAACAAGACTGTACCAAATAGTGGTCTTGATGCTCGGCAAGAAGATCGGTGAACTAGTCCCAAATAGTTGCTAGTCGCCTTGCATCCATTTTTTTGAGGCTGAATTCTGCTAATCAAACTGCAACTTTGATTTAGAAATAACGCTTACACGATTTGAATTTAAAGATCGTATTGACGGAACCTGCAACTAGGTAGGAGCGGGGTCACTAGTTCGATTGTCCACTGGATGCTTCACTTGACCTGACAATTCGTCAACGAGAATAGCCACGTGATGTTAAGGCGCAACGCTCAACATTAATCTGGAACAGTTTATGCGGTTTTGAATTCTA
Organism: Ruegeria sp. B10; assembly: GCF_056539825.1. Lineage (NCBI taxonomy): Bacteria > Pseudomonadati > Pseudomonadota > Alphaproteobacteria > Rhodobacterales > Roseobacteraceae > Ruegeria > Ruegeria sp. B10. Next base: position 34,803 of record NZ_JBQFVP010000011.1, on the reverse strand, counting down.
TCACGCGGGCAAGATATTGTGGTTTACCCTGAACAAATTGGCCGGGTCATATGTGCCCTTGATCCTAGAAAGCTTGCCACCGTTATCGCCATATGCCCCGGCCATGTGGTCTGCTTCGTCTTCTGGCATGAAGTTGACATACGCACTTCCGCTCGCGTGCGGTTGCATCTGGACGTAAAGTTTTCGCGCCCAATCAATACACTCGGCATCCTTGCCGGGATTCTCCCAACGCGTGTGAACATTCATGATGAAGTGAGCAGATCTTTGGGGATAGGCCGTTGAACCGGCGTCGACGCGCGCCATCGCTCCGCCCACATGGGCAATAAAAACTTCGCACGCCGGGTCAGGAAGATTTGCAATCGCTTTCAGTAAACTTGAGATGGCGTCCGAAGAAAGTTCATCTAAATCATGGCTCTTCCAATAGTTCCTAGCACCTGGTGTTAGAAGCGGGTCAAAAGCGGCCTGCCAGTCTACAAACTTGTGGGGAGAGATCACGTCGGCAATTGGTTCGCCAAGCGCGCGTAGTGCCGCAATAGCTTTTTCACCTTCGTCCATGGACCCGCTATAGCAGGCAGCAAAGATCAACACCTCTCGTCCATGCCACTCAGCTGGCAGAAAGGGTAGAGGAGGCGCTTTCCGCATCACGCTCCAGACGGTCAGTTCCTCCGGGGAATTGTCTGCAATGGTGGCGAATTCGGCCAATAGCTCTGGCGCCTTTTCTATCGGATGAACAATGAGGCCGGAAAGGACGTCGGGTCCTAGCTCATGCAGTTGAAACTCGAAAGAAGTCACCACACCAAAGTTTCCACCCCCTCCTCGAATGGCCCAGAAAAGCTCCGGGTGGCTTGTGGTCGAGGCGGTTACAATGGCTCCGTCTGCGGTCACGACTTCCGCTGAGAGCAAATTGTCGATCGTCATACCAAATTTCCGAGTGGTCCATCCAAAGCCGCCGCCTAGTGTGAGGCCTGCGATGCCCGTAGTCGAATTGATGCCAACGGGAACGGCAAGTGCATGTGCCTGAGTTTCGCGATCCACATCTCCTAGCAGTGCTCCGGGCGCAACCCGAGCAGTTTTGCTGACAGGGTCGACGTGAACCGACCGCATCTGGGACAGATCAAGCATGACCGTTTCATCTGCGACTGCATGTCCCGCTATCTGATGCCCACCTGACCGAATGGACATTATGAGGCCATTGTCGCGTACGAAGTTCACGGCCTTCTGCACATCGCTTGCACCCAAGGCGCGGATCACGAAACCGGGGTAACGTTCGAACATGCTATTCCACGTGGTCCTAGCATCTTCGTATTCCGCAGTGCCCCTATGGTAGACTCCGCCGCGAAGCGAAAAATCAAGAGCGTCTAAAGCGTCTTGGTTTACAGTTGCCGTACTACCATCAAGTGTTTTTAGGTCAAACATGCATTGGCCTCCCTATTGTCAGGTCGGGCTTCTTGCAGGGTTGCCTCAAGCAATTGATATTTCCGTCGCGTTGTCTCGCGACGGCGTTTCATTGAATTAGTAAAATACGATGCTGATCAGGCGAAAATTGCCGGATCAATCCGATCCACAGGCGTTATGACATCGGCGGGAATGTTCAGGCGTTCGGCCGCCTTTCTCAGGCTTTCCTCATCCGGGGCTTCGTACAAGCAGTAGGTTTTGCGCTTGTCTGCGCTGAGAAACGAAAAAATCCACTCGACGCCGACTTCGTCATTGATCTCTTTTATGTGAATTTTGTCATCGTCTGTGACGTTGAGCTGCTCAGCGAAATTTCTTTCAATTATGTACCTTGGCATAAAGTCCCCCAAACCAGATTAATTAGCTTAACTCGCTACTCCTTCGAGCTTTGACCTAAGGGAAACCATACTCAATTTCTGTGAAATTGCCAACGCTTCCCCTTCTAGTTGAAACGCCTGTTCCACATCATTCGGGCGCCCTCGTCGCCTTAATGCAGTAGCAAAAGCCGCCTTACTGTGCGCGACCCAAGGTGGGCATTTCATGCGCGTGTCAATTTCTATGGCCTTCTCAAACATCTTCTCAGCGGCCTCCCAGTCTTTCAGAACCTTACTCAGACTTCCGAGGCGTCGTGCAGCTGCGCCAGTGCAGACTGTAGTGGCCCCAGCGGTGATCGTAAGGTCTTCGTAAGGAGCAAGCATTTCATAGAGCGTCTTGGCGTGTTCCTGATGCTCAATGGCGACACATATGTCGGCCAAATAGGACAATGTCGTTGAATACATGGCGTCGGGGGGAAGATCGAAGCCATTGGCAGCCATTTCGTTCAGTATTCGTTCGGCAGGTTCTTTGTACCCAAGTTCTGCAGCGATAAGACCAAAACCGGGCTTCCATGAAATGTCTTCGGGGCTGTCTGTCATCAGTTTCTTAATCACAGGCGCAACTTCGTGCAGTCGGTTTTGCTCGCGGCGGATCGTGAACATCTGAACTCCAAAGACGCCCTCAACATGTTCCCCATGGGTCTTTCGGCCAATTTTCACCGCCTCGGTGGCGTGTTTCTCAGCTTGTTCAAAATCGCCGTCCATAATTGCAACCATGGCGCGTGCGTGTTTCTGAACCCAATAGAGTTGCAGATGATTGTCCTTTTCCGAAATTTCGGTAAGCAAACCCAAAGAATGGTCCATCAACTCACGGTCGGCCATCTCGGCGCCTACAAACAAGCTCAGAGTTCGGTCCCGCCCTTGGTCGATACTTCCAAGATGCTCGGCCACACCGTGCATCGCCTCCAGATTTTCGCGCCAATGACGGGCTTCTCTTCCCTTCCGCGCAACGAATGGGGCCCCAAAATGCATCATCATTACCGAGAACTGCGATTTATAGTCTCCCAGTTTTGCGGCCAGTTCCATGGACTGCTGGCCAAAACGCGCACCTTCGGAGAACTGACCGACGAACATGTGCGCGCGCGCGAGTTGGCTCATCAGTCTGCACCGACGGACTTCATCGGCATCGGGCAAGTCTTTTAATGCATTGTCGCAGAGATCGATTGCTTCATTGTGCCTTTCGCTGGACATCATGCATGAGTCGGCGAAGTGGTTGGCCGCGTCAGCAGCCAATTCCACATCGTTCACCGCCCGCGCTGCGTTGGAGGCGTCTTTCAGAACTGCTATCCCTTCAGGCAATTGGCCTAGGCTGTCATGGCTGCGACCAACAAGGATCTTGCCTTTGATCAATTCTGTTTTGGAGTCTGATCCAAGTTTTTCAGCAGCTTGCAGCGTTTCTCTGGCGTTCGTCATCGCCTCTTGGCTGGCAGATCGCGCCAACGCCATCTCTGTCGCAATTTGCCATTTTTCGAACGCAGCGCTCCAATCCTTAGCTTCTGAAAGGTGTCGGGCGACCAGTTCGGGACGACGCTCGATCTCGGCGGACCTTGTCTGCATCAACGCACGCGCCACATCCGCATGCTGTTGTTTTCGAGTTGAGCTCAGCATGGACTGATAGGCGGTATCGCGGATAAGGGCATGACGGAATACAAAGTGCCCGCGATTGTGCCCGCTTTCGAAGATTATGCCTGTTCGCGAAAGTTCTTCGAGGCAATTGTTGATATCAGAATCTTCAAGACGCATCGCTGCATTCAAAATGCTCGGCTCAAACTCTCTGCCAATAACAGAGCCTGTAAGCGCGACCTGTTTTGCCTTAGGCGAAACCGCATCAAGACGCGCCATCAAAGCGCCTTTCAGAGACGAGGGTATATGGATTTGCCCTTGCTCACCTGCTTCCACAATCGTTCGCGTCAATTCCTCCACGAACAAAGGTACACCGTCGGTCTTTTCAATGATTTTAGCAATCAGGGCATCGTCCGGTTTTTTGCCTGTGATGTTTGCGACAAGGTGTGAAACATGCGCAGAATCGAACCGGCGCAGTACGAGTGACTGAACGTGCGTGTCCCCATCCTCGCGGGCCAATTCCCACCCAGGCCTGTGGGTAATCAGGATCATCAGAGGAAGGTCGCTGGAAATCGACTTAAACCGCTCCAACAAGGCTTGTGTGGAAGGATCGATCCAATGCGCATCTTCTACACACAGAACAACCGGGCACACGTCTGATCGCACCTGCACTGTGTGAATCAAAGTTTGGATTGTGATGTCGCGCTGCTCCTGCGGCGACATCTCGAGCACCTTTTGGGCCAGCGCACTACGAGGTGCAACCAAAGCTGCGAAGACAGGCAGAACTTGTTCCCAGTCCAGTCCCGGCCGTCTTTCCAGCATCTTCCTGACATGTTCAAGGATCAGATTGTCATCGAAGTCCGGTTCGACACCTGCGTCCTGGGATATCCGTTGGGCAACCGGATGAAAGGGGCTACTGCTGAGATAAGGAGAACAATTCAGCCTTATGATATCTGCCTGGTCGTTCGCGGTGATATCTGCGAGGAATTCCTCTGTAAGTCGCGATTTCCCAATCCCGGCTTCACCGGACAGCAACACAACCTCTCCATGACCATTCTGGGCACGTTGCCATGATTGCAGCAGAATACCTTTTTCGTAGTCCCGGCCGATCATAACACTGTCGACTTCATCGCGATGTGCGGCTCGGAACCGGCTTTCCGCACTGCGTTCCGACACCACTTTCAGTAGAGTCCGAGGCTCAGCAAAACCCTTTAGCTCTTTCTTGCCAAGAGATTTGTATTCAAAAATCCGATGCAAAGCGGTCTCGGTTTCTTCTGCCGACAACACGACCGAGTTTGGTTCCGCAAATTCTTGAATTCGCGCCGCAAGATTGACAACTGGGCCCGTCATGGCCCCTTCTTCATATGTGTTTTCACCGATATTATCGCCGACAACGACATCACCACTCGCAATGCCCAGCCTTACTGACAAGCGCTCTCCGTCCGGGGTTTTGAGTTCGCTGACGCGATGAACGGCCTCAAGACCGGCTTTGATCGCCCGAATTGCGTGATCTTCGTAGGCCCTCGGCCAGCCAAAAAACACGAGAAGACCGTCGCCCAAGTATTTTGCAACATAGCCACCATATCGACTTACGGCGCCCGCAACGGCGTCTTGGTAGTTCTGTAGCAACTCCCGCATATCTTCGGGGTCGAAACGATTGGTGAGTTCCGTCGAGCCGACGAGATCGGCAAACAAAACAGTTACGTGGCGCTTCTCCGCAGTGGCCGGTTCACCATGCTTACTTTTGAGTGGATCGTCACTTTGTGAATGGTTTGAGATGGGTGCGTTTACGTTTTCCGGGGGGTCTTCACGGGATGCTTGTGGCGATGAAGTTGCGCGTTGCTGGCCGCCTAACTCTTGCACTGCGGCGAGGATGATCTTGCGGTGGCCAAGGCTCACCCCGAGCTCTTTTAAGTCGTCGTCTGACAGAAGTGGCAAAACACGCGCATCGATATCATTTGCCGCAAAAACATCTGCGTACTGACACAGTTCGAGATCTTTCAACCACTTTTCAATTTCAACCAACATCTTTGGATCATGCTGGGATACGCATCACTAATCAAGAATACGCATTCAAAACGGGATGACCTTTAATGAATAACTCCAGAATACCATTACCTTCGGATCAACCGAATAGGTCGGTTCTTGCCCCAGCATTCTAGAATTGCGCAACTTGCTAATTTGCTGCACGTATTTGATGATTTGTCTTTGAAGAGAGCTGTATCCGCGATGTGCGAGTGCGTGCAGCGCTAGGCCACATTAGCGCAGTGAGCGTCTTCTTTGATGGGCCGCGACGCGGCATACAGACTCAGCAATGTAGGGCAGCTTTGCGCCGCACAAGATGAGCTAACTCGCCAAACCTCTACAGATGCTGTGCTACCTCTGAGGTCGGTTGTGAGCCCACTTTGCCGGATGTTGCATTGGGCAAGAACGTCTGCTCTCGGGAAGCGAGCCAAAACGATCGTTTTTGACGCCTACAACACCAACGAACACGCGCTGAGTGACTTGTGACTTGGTCGGCTGCTTTGGGTCAGGAGCGGTGTTCACATTATTATTGCATTATTGCGTGCGACAGTTTGCATTGCTTTACTATTTAAGAGTTCTCCGTGGTTCCATTGGGAGTTTTTAATAATGCGATTGACGTTTTTGACTATGTGCACTTGTGCTTTGCCAACGCTCGCGTCCGCCGCGGATGTTGGGCAGGAAGCAATTGACGGCTGTATCGACCAATTGCGCGTTGTAGGTGGTCCAGATGGACAAGGTGGTACGGTGCTCTCTACCGAGTTTTCTGAAGCAAACTCGCTTGTCATGTTGCAAGACAGAGGCGAAACAATCTGGCGATGCCTTGTCTCAAACGATGGTCAGGTTGCAGAATTGAGCGTTGCACAAGCCGCAGATGACGGCGGTGGTGCGATGGTGGGCTCTTCTGGCACAGGCGCGCCAAGCACGGAGCGCGTGGAGTTCGCAAGTGGCACTTCCGGTGCGGAGCTGACCGGCTCCCTCCTGCCACAAGAGAATCGGCGTTATATCCTGGGTGCGCGCGACGGTCAGTTCCTTTATTTCCGTCTCGCCGCGAACGGACCCGGAATGACCTATGTGATATATAATCCGGACGGGTCTGTGCTGCTCGATGAAACGGACGCGGCGCAAGAGTATCGTGGGCAGCTCTGGCAGTCGGGAGATCACGTGATCGAGGTCTACAACACTTCCAACGGTGCACAGTCCTACAACGTGATCTTTGGCATCGAATGACATGAACACGGAAGAGTTTCCTTATCGTAATGGAGATTCCATGAAGAATCCGCTTATGCTGGTTTGTGCATTTGCGACACTCGGCGCGGTGGTGGGTTGCGTGGAGACATCAAGCCCCACTGCACCTTCAACTGACCAGCCGTCCGAAGGAAGCTCCGCCGATCTTTCCGCATTTGAAGGTGCGCGGGCCGGTCAGGCCGAGATGGGCATTCAAAACCTCGGCTACGAGTTGATCCGGACAGACGGTCTAACCGCCTTCTGGTTTAACCGCAGCACGGGTGCCTGCGCGCGTATGACAACTGCCAATGGCCGTTATTCGGATGTCACGATGCTGCCCGCCGCAAATTGCTAACGCTTTAGGTCGTGGCTGAGCACTTGGTCTGATCGAAAGGAAGTTTCATGAAATACACGCTTGCAGCCGCAACACTGTTCGTCGTTTTGGCAGGATGTGCAGAAGAGCAATCATTCACCACGGAAGCGGATATTTCCGAAGCAAACCGCAACACCGAATGCCCTGTGGATGTATCGGAAGCGGATCGCGCGAACTATCCGGCGTGCAACTAATCTGACAGCGGCACGCGGTGAATCTCACTTACACTTACCAAAGAGATTAAGCAGTGTCAGGATCGGCAAATGCCTGTCGTTGGGTTGTTCGAACCGTTGGGGTCTTGTACCTCATAGCACTCGCTCTGTTTCTGGTCGGCACCTTCGGGCTTTTTGCTCAGCAGCGAGACCCTCTATCCGGTATCTTCCTGCTGCCTCTAGGCTTGCCATGGGTTCTTTTGACAGATGGTTTTCCAGAGTCTTGGCGCCCATGGCTTGCGAGTCTGGCTCCGGCGCTCAATCTTGTAATCCTAACGTTGCTTTGCCGTCGCATAAAACAACGCCAATAGACATCATTTCAGTTTTCTGAAAGGAACGCTGTGAGCCTCGATATTCCACATATGATTGTCACCGTAGCAATCAGCTTTGCTGTCCTCTGGGGCCTCGATCAGACGCCATTTTTTGCGAACATGCCGAAACGAAAAGCAACAGTGCTTAAGCTTGTCACCCTATTCGTTGCAATCTTAATTCTGAACCTAATCTGGCCTTACGGGTCGAAGGGCTAACCCGAGACGCAGCTTTGAGGGTCGTAGCTGCAGATTGGTAGTACACCGACGTCGCGCCTTTCGAAGGCAGCCGACCGTCCAAGTTCGAAGTGACGGCGTAATGGTTGCGAAACACTGATGCGAGGAACATAGGGTCACAGGGTTCACCGACACCCACGTGCAGTCTTTTTTGAGATCGGGTGCCTTGTCTGCAGAACGATTGATCGCTGTGACGACTAAATTCTTTGCGAGCGCAGCATCGAGGACAAGCTTACCTGTCCGCCCATTCGCGCCCAAAAGAACGGGCTTAAAAACCTTCTCCTTTCGATCAGGAACTGCACTTGCGACCTGCCCTCAGGCGGAGAGGCAAATCTTGTTGCTGTCCAGATCCCTGACGTAGGCCGAGAAACGCGGTCCCCGTTGGTTCGGCTCGCCTTCGCTCGTGCCACCTAGCTCGATGGCCAATGCATAAAGCCTTTCGACCTCTTCAGCCGACCCGACGCTGAAGCCGACCATGGTTCCGTTTCCATTGGTGGCAGGGTTTTCGTCGAACGGGATGGCGACTGCAAAGGCAAAGCCAGGTCCGAGCCAGTATGTCATTCTGTCGGTGGGCGAGACACGCTCCATACCCGTTTGACCAAAAAGCTGATCATAAAAGTGCGTTGCGGCGGCCATGTCGTTGGTACCGACGACGAAGTAGTTCATTTGCATGGTGCGATGTCCGTTGAGATAGCGCGGAGTGTTGAGTGCGTCACTTAACTGTCAGTTTAAAAAACTCGATCAGCTGACCGTTCGGATCGGTGATCTTGAGCAGGTGGATGCCAGGCTCTTCAATGATTTCCGGGGTGGTCGCTCCGGCGGCAATGGCGCGCGCGTGCAGGACCTCAAGATCGGCGGATTGCAGGTGGGGAACTGCGCCCGAACCTGCCTCGGCCCCCGGTGCGTACTTATCCCGTGACACGATCGCGAACCAGCCACCAGCCACGTCGAACGCCACGAATTCTGGTAGCTCGATTGTCGGTTCACTGTCGAACAGGGCGCGGTAGAAGGCCTCAGATTCCTCCATGTTGTCGGTCGGCACATAGGCGCCCATGGCCATGATCGTCGCAGTTCCCCGCCGCTCGGAAGACTCCGCTGCGAGTGTTGTTGGCAGAACAGCGGCGAGGGTTAAGGCTATGAAACGTCTCATATTCTGATCTCCTTGGTTGAAGCCTTTCCTGCTTTTACCGCGCCTATGCTGACAGCGTGTTGTCAGCATGGTGTCAGTATGATCTGTTTCTTAGAAAGGAGATCACATGAGGCGCGGCGACAGGCTATTTGAAGTCATCGAGATTCTGAGGCGCGCCAAAGGCCCGATCTCAGCCCAGTCCATTGGTGAGGAACTGGGCGTGACCAAGCGCACGGTGTATCGTGATATTGCTGCGCTGATGGGGCAGGGCGTGCCAATAAATGGCGAGGCCGGTGTCGGCTATGTGTTGGAGCCCGGCTTTCATATGCCACCGCTAATGCTGACCCCGGATGAGATCGAGGCTGTTACGCTTGGTGTGCTGTGGGTCCAGACCCGAGGCGAACCCGAGCTTGCGCTGGCGGCTGAGAAGTTGATCACCAAGCTAGAAGCTGTCGCTCCTGACAAGTACCGGACGTCGTTTCTTCAGTCAGCCGTCAGCGTCGCGCCCGTCGCTCAGCCGGATGAAGTGCTCGGCGCGGCGGCCATTCGTCTGGCCATTCGGTGTCGCAAAAAGATAGCCTTGAAGTATTCAGATAACTCAGGCCAAAAGACCCGTCGCGTGATATGGCCCATACTGCTGGGTTATCGAGACACCAGCCGCATCATCGCCGCATGGTGCGAGATGCGAGAAGGTTTTCGTTACTTTCGGACAGAGCGGATCATTGACGCGGAGGTCCTCGAAGACATTATTCCTCGGCGAATGGACCTACTCCGCGCCGAATGGCGCTATGCAGGTGATGCAGAACGAAAGCGCTATGAAGAAGGGGCATAGGGCGGGGCTTGCCGCAGGACCGCTTTGCGAAATCTGCAGCGCAGCGGAGCGCTGGTTCAAAAACCGCTCCGATCAGATTCGTGATGTCATCCGCTCCCAATCAGAGCAACTTTTACGCGACCGTCTTTAACAACATGGATGCCGTGATCACGTGTCGGAGCGGCTTCTCGCGCTTCTGTTAGGGGGAGAGGGAAAACATGCCGAATTGCTTCGAAAAAATGGAAGCTGGTCAGCGCCAAATTCGGAGCATTTGGTAACCGCAATCCATTTGCGTACCAGGGCGACCCGCTCGCGCATCTGACCAAGCTCTTTGAGCCAGAGCGTTTTGAGGGTATCTTCCAGAAAGACCGTCTGCACAACCGATGGGCCATGATCTGGTGCACGGCGCGCGCCAGAGAGGACGATTGCGGTCGCTTGCCCGCTTTTTCACAACAGCGCAAAAGCCCGGTCGCGGCAATTCCCGAGGGATCTGGACAGTGTGATACAGACAATGCGTTCCGGTACCCAAGCACTCCAGGAACGGTTCAGCGTGTCGTCGCGGATGCCTTTGCTGTGCATGGGCAGGTTGATCGCATGATCCGTCAGCGTGGCTGTCGTGGCGTGACCAATGCGATGGTCGCCGCAGATCATCCAGCTGTGCCCGTTGGTAGTGACGCTGAGAACGGATGCGCCAAGGCAATGGCCGGAAACGAATTCCCTGGAATCTCAGTTTCCGTATCTCCGGGCAAAAGCGCGGACTCCTTTATTGTCTGAATGCAATCAGTTTCAGAGGCGCAGCGTTGTGCCCGTACCTACATGACCTTAAAGATGCGCCAAGTGCTACAAGCGCACTAAAACCCACCAAACCGGTTCAACGCTGCTTTCGTTTGACCGATATAATGCAGCCAGAGTGTTTTGGATGCCGTGCTGGTACATCCCGTGCCATTGCGTCCACGTTTCCAAGGTGCCGCAACGCTCCGTTGTTAAGCAAGACACCTCGACCAGCATCATACCGTCGCTGTCCAAATCCGCTGGCAACGCATTCCCAGTTTTCCTTGGCCGCAGCGCTGCGGAATCTCGGTAGGTCGTGCGGGTCATGCCGTCCGGGTGTTGCTGCGACGTGATCGTGTTTCTTTGAATTGCTTTGGTGGGTTAAGTGGTGGGTCACTTGTGTTGAGCCAGGTTGCTGAACAGTGCCGGTTGTCGGCCTCGGCCTTGGGCGCATGATTGTCACGACGCCTTGTGGATTCTGATGTCCTGGGACGGCTACATGAGTTGCCGTGGGTCTTGGTGTCAATTGTGGAACCTGGCCAGGAACCGCTATGGGAACCTGATTGGGAGTCGGGGTTGGGACAAGCGGTGGCACAGCAGTTTGGCCGGTAGGCTGAGGCGGGATCTGACCAGGAACGGCGACTGGTATTTGGTTGGGTGTCGCTGTCGGCACAAGTGGCGGCACATTGGGTTGAGGCGGAACCTGGCCAGGAACAGCTATCGGAACTTGATTAGGAGTCGCGGTCGGAACTTGCGGCGGCACAGTAGCCAATGGCGGAACCTGATTGGGAACGGCTGTCGGAACCCGGTTTGGTGTCGGATTTGGCACTAAGGGCGGAGCTAAGGTCGGCGCTACGATCGGAGTTGGAACTTGCCCCGGAACCGCTATTGGCGTTGCGATCGGAACCCGACCGGGAATTGCGTTCGGGACCGCGCCCGGCACAAGGACAGGCACAGCAACGGACGTGGGCGTTTGCGGCGTTCCCCTTGGTGGCAACTGATTTGCCACCGGCTGCGTTGGACCGGTAATTTGATTGCCTACCCCTTGCCCACCGGCCTGCCCACATCCTTGGCTCGACTGGTGCGGATTCCCTACGCCACGGCACCACCCGAAATGATGTCCCTGTGCGACGACCTGCGTAGCGGCCAGTTCTGCAAACAAACAAGCTGCGGTAAGTAAAGCAATGCGGTTCCGTTTCATAACATCCTCACCAACTTGTTGTCAGAGCAAGATACGCGCCAGGATCTCCAGAGTCGGTCAAAGGGCCGTCTCTCAAAGGGACACCGACATATCCGGACAGGAATAGGTTTTGCTTAAACTCAATGTCCAAACCCAGACCTGTCGAGGCCAGTGTAGCATTATCAACTTCAAAACTCGCAGGGTCATTGTTCGAGATGTAGCCCACGTCGAAAAAGACAAAGGGCGTTAAGCGATGAATGCTTTGGGAACTTGGAAAGTAGGAGTGAGACACTTCGAAAATCGCGGAAATCCCGGAATCACCATCCACTTCGTCAAACCGATATCCACGCAAAGCATAACGATCACCAAGGAAGTACTCCTCGACCGAGGGCAGCCGGTCGGTGGTGTACTGCCCCCAAATCTCAGTGCGCCAAGCTGTGTTGGGCGACAAGCTCGTTAGCGGGCTTTCGTATCCAATGCCGCCCCGCAGATGCCAGAACGAAGAGTCTCCGTCGTCGAAATTCGCGTCTGTCGTGTCGTTGTCATTGTCACCAAAAGATAAGGTTATCCCCGCTTCCAGAGCTTGTCCTTTTGGATAGTTTTGGCCGTAGAGATATGTCAGGCCAACGACACTTGCGTCACTGGACAGTGGAACGCCACCACTGACTGAGTCCGCTTCGGAAATGCGATAATCCAGCAGAAGGTACCCATAGCGGGCCACATCGCGGATCACGGGATATCCCAACGCGACAGTGAAGTTCTCGCCATCAACATCTGTTCTTGCAAAATCCCCCGAGAGGTCACGTTTTGCGTTTATGTTTCCGTAGAAAATCTCACCGTACAGACCATTGCTGTTCAGCGGCGTGCGATAGGTAACAGCGCCCCACAAAGAGTGTTCGTCGTCTTTGTCCCAATTGTAGTTGCCTGACCCCTCAAATCGAAGCAAATCCCCGACGGTCAGCGTCGAATAAAATTCTTGTACGATATAGAAGCTGAGCGCTTCTCCAAGCTCACGCGGAGGGTTGTCAAGTGTCGCACTGCCGGCTTGTTTGCGCAGGGGCTCTCCCAATACCCTCAGCCGAGCACCAGCTTGATCCGGGTAATCAAGTTCGGTCGACACGTCCAAGTCGGGTATGTCCTCGGCCAGCATAACGGCCCGCTCAAATCGTTTGAGAGTTATTGGATATGCGGTGGTGAGGGGCCGAAAAATCTTTTCCAAGGTTTGGAACGTGCGCGTATCTACACCTTCAATTTCGATGGTTTGAATACGCCCTTCATCAACAATTATGCTCTGCCCATCGGGACCGGGCCAGGCCTCAGCCAAGAAGTAACCGTCTTCTCGGTAGATCTGCGTGATCGTTGATGCGACATCCGCCGCTGTGATGCGACCCGACCGATCAAAGGCCAACTGACCGGCAAAAGTTAGCAGCTCATCCGTATCATACACCGTTACGCCGCTGACAGAGTGCTGAGATGCTATGTCCCAAGTTTGGGCCATGCTGTATTTTGGGACGGATACAATAGCCACAAAAGTGCAGATGATCGCAAATACAACCGAGTTTGATACGGGCATTTTCCACAACCTTAGCATGATTGAGCAAGTTAAAGCCCAATCCTATTACGAGGTTAGAATGTCTGAGCTTACCGGTATTCAAATTTGATCACGACTGGTGCTTTCGAGATACACAGCGAGCAGACTACAATGCGCCTTCGTCGCCCAGGAACTCGATACCAGCCGTCGCGCCATCGGTGTAAGCAATACAATTCCAAGGAGCACGATCCTCACCAACACCGACAGTGACTTGTGTTCCAGCTTCGCTAAACGCGGACGAGAGCACAACGACTTGCGAATTGTTCGTTGTTTTGGCCACATCTCGCAAACACGCCTGCTGAGCGGGTGTGGGTTCGGCAGATGCGCCCGACGTACTCGTTTCGTCACATGCCGCAAGCAATGCAAACAAAGTTGTGCCTGCAATCATCACTGTCTTTTTAGTCATTTTTTTCTCCATCAGGGTCCTTCGAACTTAATGAATTTGGACACTCCTTTTTGAAGCGCCCGCTTCTATTCAGCCAATTGAGCACAGCTCGATCCGGTGCTTACCTATCCCAAAGATTTGTCGCCAACAGATTGGTCGGGAGAACGATATTGGGTTGATTGCCGGGGCCGATAACAACGGGGGTCAAATAAAGCTTAGTCGAATTCGCATGTTTGAATCTTATTTTTCATAAATCAACATTTTTTCCGCGCGTAAATTTCGCTACCTTATTGAAAGATAGGTTTTTGGCGTTCAAAAAATAGAAGGCGGGAAAACCCAGAAGGGCGAATGCGTGCTTTTGGGTCCGCGAGGCGTTCTGAGGCCGCACAGAAACGAAGAAAGGATTGAAAAATGGGATTTGGTGAAGCCGTTAAAACGTGTTTCTCGAAATACTTCCAGTTCTCCGGTCGGGCTATACGCTCAGAATACTGGTGGTTCTTCTTGTTTGTGGTTCTCGTGAGTGCGGCTTTAGCTGTGCTGGATACAATCATATTCGGGACCAACCCCGAAACCGGGCAGGGATCTCGGGTTCTTTCCTCTGTTTTCCAACTGGCCGTTCTCATACCAATGCTGGCCGCCGGTTGGCGGAGGCTACATGATACAGGTCGACCTGGCTGGTACTTGCTGCTGCCGATGGCGCTCAGCATTGTAACTCTTTTTGTTATGCTGGGTGGGGTGGCGTTCTTTTCGGTATTGGAGCAAGGGACCGAAAACCCCGATGCATTGCGAGGACCTGCGGCCGTTCTGGGTGTGACCGGTATTGTTGTTGTCTCAATTCTTCAATTGGTTCTGTCCATCCTGATGATCTGGTGGCTGACGCGACCTTCCCAAGAAGGCGCAAACGAATACGGCGCACCTGTTTCCTAACCTTGTTGCCCGGGTAACGGGCCGGAAACTCTGGCTGAATGACAATACGAACCACAACACCATGGAGAGAGACAATGAGTTTCAAAAAGATTTCCATTGGAACGCTGATGATGACAATGGCAACCACAGCATCAGCGGAGTGGTCGTTCAACTCCGGGCCTAACCCCAATGCTTTTATTCAGACCGGAAACATGACCCTGGAACTTCAGTGTAACCGTATCCGCTTTGCTCCGGCTGGATATGAGGACAGCCAGGATATTGTGGACAAGCAGGGGCTCTCCATTCGATTTTTGAAGAACGGCACGACCGAAGTTGGTGCATTTCAGGTTGGCGCAGAAAACGCTGTCGTGCAAATCGTCGATAATTACCCCGTAGAGGTCAGTTTCGATAGTCAGCAGGACTATGGTTTTATACTGGACCAACTTGCGGCCAATGCATCCGTTAGTCTGTCTATGATTGATCAAGATGTCAGCTACGGTCTCTTTGACTTGAAAGGTTCCAGCGCGGCAATTCGGTCCCTTCGTTCCGCCTGCGATTCAGGTGCTAGTCAAGGGGCCTCCTACGAACCCCCAGAAGGCATCGTCTATTGTGGTGGCGGAGCGGTAGAGCGAGTCATCGAACCCGTAATTTTGGACAACCCGGAGGGAGAATGGGACGCGCGAGTAACGGTCAACGGCGAGTCGATCAGAGCCATGACGGCCTACAGTTACTTCGGAAACTATGAGCCGCCCGCCGGATTTGTCGTTGCCCTGCTTGGGGAAGACAGATCCGAGTTTCTGATTTTTAGCGAAGGCTCGGCAAACTGGCTGGAATACGGGGACTACAGGTATGATCAATGCAATTGATTCCACCCTCCGATTGGCACCTTACTTTGTGTCCGAAGGCAGCTCACCGAAAAACAGTCGATAGTCTTTCGCAAACTGGCCCATATGCCAAAACCCGTGGCGGTTGGCAGCATCCGCTATTGAGCCATCGAAGGACCTGTTCAGCAGGTCCTCGCGAACCCGGTTCAGCCGGAGCCTCATGTAATATGACTTCGGGCCAAGGCCGAACTGTTCATTGAAGGCGCGGTCCAATGTGCGCCACGAAGCTGCGCATTCCGAGCAGATCTCTTCGATTGAGATCGGGTCCTCCAGATTGGCAAGCATCAGATCAATTGCGCGGCTCAGGGAGCGCCGTCTGGTCTCGGCTTGGCTTTTGTCAAAATGCGCGTCCGTATCGGTCAGGATCTTGAGGGCCTCAAGCATCAGCGCCTCTTCAGTGTCCTGAGACCAGTTGGCAGTTGCGTCGTTCAGCAACCGGACGACAGCCCCCTGCAGTCGCGCCATGCTGGCCAACCCCGCTTTGGTGCCCAATTTGCGGGCTTCCGGTTCGTCGCCCTCGATGTAAAACCCGCAGGTTTCGGCCAGCTTTTCTAGCCTTTCAGTTGCAAACGAAACAACGCTTCCTGAAAACCCTGCGGTCGTGATGCCATCAAAGCCATCCCGATCACCGAAGACCAGAAAGGCGCTGTCCGTGACGTCTTTGGCCTGCCACTTTTCGATTGCACCGCGCGTGGGGATGCCAAATGTCTTCCATCCGTCCGGCGAAACACCACGCTGGTGGACACGCTGGTTCATCGCGATGTTGAGGGCAGAGACAGCCTGTCCTGAACGCACGGTTATCGCCGTGGACAACCGCCCGGGATCGAGCTGCCGAAAGTCGATCTCCCAGGGCGTGAGCTCTCCGATTCTGTTTGGATGATCAAGAGATAGGGCCATCGCCGGTGACGCTCCGTCCCAACCGGACGGCGCCGCGTTTCGCATATTTGGCGAATTCTTGATGTGGTCCACCCCCAGATCCTGACAGTTTACCGGTAATGTAACGAATTCGATAGGTGGAATGTCAAGTGAAGCCGGAGTCTTCAAGCGATACGATAATGGGCCGCCCTCGGCTACCGAAGGGGGATGCCCGATCCGAACGTGTGGTGACGTTCCTGACGCCTTCGGAACATTGCCAGCTTTCAGAGCTGGCAAAACAGTCAAATCAATCCCTTTCCGCAAAATGCCACGAACTGATCGTTCAGGCGTTGGAATCTACGAGTGTCAAAAGGAGGTCCGAGAGTGACTAAAGCCTTAGGTAAGACCAGTGTCGCAGCCTGTTTGTTTGCCATGCTGGGCGTCATGCCTGCAAGCGCGCAGCAAGAGGCGATCGTTCATGATGGTGAGTTCGAATTCCTGCGGGCCCAGTTCGGGGATCAATGGGACGCGCAGGATGCTGAGATTGAGGCTAGGTTGGCCGAGATCCGCGAGGCCAATGACGGCAAGCCTCCGAACTTTCTGTATATTCTTATCGACGACATCAGCTTCGGCCAGATGGGCGAGCGCAAGATGAACTATGTGATGGGGATCGAGACCCCCAATATCAACGACTTCGCCAGTGAAGGCATGTCGCTGATGCGCATGTATACGGAGCCCTCCTGCACGCCAACACGCACGGCCATGCTGACCGGTCGGCACCCGATCCGGGCCGGAGTGGAAGAGGTTAAGGTTGCCCTGGTCGGCGAGGGACTGCCCGCAAGCGAGGTTACCCTGCCGGAGATCCTGAAACAGGCTGGTTACAACACGTCGCATGTAGGGAAGTGGCATCAGGGCGATATCGAAGAAGCCTATCCGCACAATCAGGGCTTTGACTACGCGGTTTTTCCGCTGCACCAGCAGGTTCAACTCAGCCTGATGACCCGCGAGGCCATGGAGGCCAACAACATGCTGGGATATCACTCCTCGGGGCAGAACAACCAGTTTCTGCTGGATGAACGGTTCAAGCCCTACGGTCTGGTCACCGGTGTCGAGGCACAGGCAGGCGGCACCGCGCGCGAAGTTGACATGGAAGCGGGCGAAGAGTGGACGCAGGCCAAATACGAACAGATGAACGAACGCTATCAGGCGCAGGCACTGGAGCAGCTTGAACAAGTCGCCGCGCAGGATGAGCCGTTTTTTCTGCAATACTGGCCGCTTTACCCGCTGAACTTCGCCTACCCGGATCAGGCGCTTTCGCGGAACGGCGGCTTCCATGCCGACAAGCTGCAACTGCTCGACGGCTGGATCGGAGAGGTGCTGGCCAAACTGGATGAGACCGGCGAGGCCGACAACACCATCGTCATGATCATGGCGGACAACGGGTTGATGTATCACTACGAGGGGACCTCGGGCCTGAACCAGTTGATCTATCGCGGCGGCAAGACCCAGCATCTTGAGGGCGGTGTCCGCACCGATGCCTTCATCCGCTGGCCCGGAGTGATTGAAGCCGACAGCGCTGCCGGTGACATCTTTCACGTCTCGGATATCTACACGACGATGGCCCGCATCGCAGGGGCGACGGATTTCATCCCGCGCGACCGGGTGATTGACGGCATCGACCAGACCGCCTTGCTGCTTGAGGGTGAGGGCAATGGCCGCCGCGACTACGTGTATGTCTATGAGGGGCCGGTTCTGCGTTCGGTCGTTAAGCAAGAGTTCAAGATGCATCTGCCCGCGCCCGGCGCCCCCGGGGCCGCAGCGCCGACCTATAACGTCTATCGCGACCCCCGCGAAGAACACCCGCTGGTTGGATACTCTCTTTGGGCCGGTGCCTCGTTCCAAGATATGATTAAGCGCCATCAGAAAATGATCGCTAAATATCCAAACTCCGAGATCGGCAAGGATATCCCCTATGGCGGCATCGAAAACCTGCGCCCTGAAAGCCAAGAGGCACGCGAGGTGTTCATGAACTGGCAAGAATAGCCTTCAACGACGCGCTCTTCGGGGCGCGTCGATCACAGTCCCGCTCGAAACAGCAATGGAGAGAGACATGAGACTATTCAGATCTATCGGTGCTGCGACCCTGCTGTTTGTCGCCGGTACCTTTCATCCTGTTCTTGCAGCCGAAGATCGTGCCATCCCGCTAGAGGGTGTCTTGAATACACGCGATCTGGGTGGCCTGGAAACACAGGACGGTCGCACCGTACGGGCAGGGCAGCTAATCAGATCCGGTGAGATCGACCAGATCAGCGCAAACAGCATGCAGCGCCTGGACGACATGGGTGTCAGCGCAATCGTTGATTTGCGAACAACGTCCGAGGCAACGGCGCATCCCGCGCAATGGCCTGAAGGAGAGGGACCCGCGCGCCATCATTTCCCGGTGATGGAGAATGAAAGCCAGATGATTGATGATATGCGTGCCAGCATCAAGGCGGGCACGGCAACCGAAGCAGAAACAGATGGTTTGTTCTTAGGGGCTTTTGGCTATATCGCAACTGACTACACCGAAGAGTATCGCGATCTGTTCGACGTGTTGCTGGACCAGCCGGAGGGTGAGGCAGTTCTGTATCATTGTTCAGGCGGCAAGGATCGTACCGGTGTCGCGACCGCGCTCGTCCTGACAGCGCTTGGTGTTTCCAAAGACGAGATCCAATCGGATTTCATGATGAGCAATGCGCTCAAGGACGCGGACAACAAGGCCCAGCAGATCGCGGCCGAGGTCAATGCGGCCGAAGGGACAAATATGACGCCGGAAGCAGTCTGGCCATCGTTGGGGGTGCGAGAGGCCTATCTTGATGAGTTCTACAAGAGCGTTGAGGCAAGCTATGGCTCGGTCGACGACTACCTTCGCCAGGGGCTGGGGCTGACGGATGCGGATTTTGACACCCTACGCAACCGGTATCTGAACTGAGCCAGCCGCAAAAAATCACTTGTGAAAACAATCGGTCGAAGGCTGGCGGTTTCGGACACCAAAACCGTGCGAAGCAAGCGTTCGTACCAGATGCCAGCCAATGGGTTTCCACCACAAAGGGTCTCAGGTACGGTTCTGCAAAACAAAACCCAGAGGAGGAAGAAATGCTGCGCTTTATGCCTTTGGCTTGCATCGCGATGGTGGGTTTTTTCCACCTTTCAAACAGTTCAACTGCCAACGCACAGAACTTTTTGGACAAAGTGACAGAAGGGGTTTCTGATGCGGCCAAAAAGGTTGGGGATGTCGCTGAATCGGCAGGCGAGACCGTACTGCATGCGACGGACGGGGCGACTGCGTCTGAGATCGACGCCAGTGTAGATGCAGCACTCGGGCAACTTCTCGCGAACTCCCCTGAAGCGGCGGAATTGTCCAACAAAGCAGTAGCAATTTTGGTTTTTCCCAGGATCACCAAAGGCGGCCTGATGGTTGGAGGTCAGTTTGGAGAGGGCGCGATGCGGGAAAACGGCGTCACGACCGGGTACTACAATATTGCCGGTGCGTCCTATGGTTTTCAGGCTGGTATTCAGCATTTCTCTTACGCTCTGTTTTTCCTCAACTCCGACGCCCTTGCCTATATGCAGAACAACGATGGGTGGGAGGTCGGCAGTGGCCCCACGCTCGTTGGCGGTGACGAAGGCTGGTCGGCCTCGATGGGAACAAACGATCTGCAGGGCGACATCGTGCCAATCATCTTTGGGCAAGAAGGGCTTATGGCAGGCGCCGGTCTTCAGGGTACAAAGATCACCAAGATCGAAAAGTGAACTACTGGGTGACTGCGTCACACAAGCAAGGTTCGCTCATTTCTTGATACGAGGCACCCATGGCCTCTGTTCAAATAGTCCCGTTTGATCCGTCACGAGGGTCGCCTGCTTTCCGTCCTAAAACCTGACGACCTGGACAGATCAACTCAAAGCGCGTCTCCGGTCTATGGCTTTGGCGCTTGGTTGAGGTCTTTGAACATGAAGGTTGTCGCCTCCAGTGTGGGTTCGAACGGGTTGCGGCAGTAGTTCGGAATCTCTCCTGCTGTTTGAAAGCCAAGACCTTGGTAGAGAATCCGCGATGGGTCGGTGCTGCGTGTATCGAGCACCAGCATTGTTCTACCCAGCTCAGATGAGCGAGCGAAGAGCGCGTTCATCAAGCTGCGCCCAAGGCCTTGGCGTCGGGCGTCTGGATGGACCAAAAGCTTGGCGACATCGGCGCGGTGCGGCTGATTGGGCATTGAGGCCGGAATCAACTGTACCGTCCCACGGATACGCCCTCCGCTTTCCGCAACAAACAGGTCCAAGGCTCCTGCGCGCAGTTCAGGGCGAACGCGAGTCTCCCAATAGCGCTGGGCGTCTGCGTGGTGGAACGGCAAGATGAACCCGATACTCGCGCCCGCATGTACGCAACCATGCAGGATGTCGGTCAAGTCCTTTAGCGCCGCGTCGAAGGTGGCATCGGTTAGTCGTGATATCATATCAGTACCAGCATGTAGCGCGCGCCTCGGGTGGCGCCGGTTTCAAATTGTGTCGGGCCGGACAGATGGTATCGCAGGCAGTCACCTCCACCGAGCGAGTGCGCTGTTCCGTCCACGGTGAGCTTCAGGCTTCCATCCAGAACGATGAGGTGGTGTTCCTGCCCCGGTTTCGGAGGCGTTTCGTACCGAACCACCGTATCCGGCGGCAGGTGGCATTCCAGCACCTCACCGCTCAATCCGGTTGAAGGGGGTGAGACGGATCGGCGCGTGAACCCCGTTTCTGGATCGCTCCATTCGGGTTGCCGTTCAAACGGGACCTTGGGGTCGAAACTGTCCTCGACCATCATCAGCAAACGCGACATTGGCAGACCATACGCGGCGCAAAGTCGGCCGAGTGTTTCTGCCGTCGGGCTGACCCCAGCCTTTTCCATACGCGAAAGGGTTGCCCGGCTGACGCCGCTACTGTCCGCCAGCTGATCCAATGACCAGCCACGGCTTTGGCGCAGCTCCTTCAGGCGGATGGCAAGGCGGCTTGAGAGGGAATCTAACATTGATCAATTGTGAGAATAGTTTCCGTATGTGAGAATAATAGCTATGAAATACAATATTGCAAAATAAAAAGGGCGCGAAATTTACCGCGCCCTTTGTACTTCTTGAGTTTGGAGGCGTCTTACTTCCAGCCAACCTCGTTAAAGGTTTTCTGCGCTTCGGGCAGGTTCTTGGCGACGGCCGACAGATCAACATCGTCTGCTTTGAAATCGCCCAGCTCGGCCACGGACTCGGAAACCGCGACGCCCTCAACCGTTGGGTATTCGTCGTTGCCGGCCGAGAAATACTGCTGCGCCTGATCGCTTGCCAGATATTCCAAGAACTTGATGGCGTTATCCTTGTGCGGCGCATTTGCGGCAACACCGCCACCCGACAGGTTCACATGCGCGCCATTGCCGTCCTGATCCGGGAAAACCCAGCCGATCACGTCACGCTCGGCCGAGACGCCATCGACGTCTTTCCGGATCGCGCGGGAAAAGTAGTAGGTGTTGGACACGGCAAGGTCACACTCACCTGAGACGACGCCGCGCAGCTGGTCGGTGTCACCGCCTTGCGGGTCACGCGCCATGTTGGCCACTACGCCTTCGGCCCAGGTTTTGGCGGCTTCGGATCCGGCGTTTTCGATGATCGAGGCCAGCAGGGTCTGGTTGTAGACATTGGTGCTCGAGCGGATGCACAGCTGGCCCTTGTATTTGGGGTCTGCCAGATCAGCATAGGTCTGCGGCGGCTCGGAGACTGCTTTTTTGTTGTAGAAAATGATGCGCGCCCGCTGCGAGAAACCGAACCACTGGTTGTCGCTGTCCTGAAGGTTCGACGGGATACGCTCTTCCAACACGGCGCTGTCGATTGTCTGCAGCACGCCCGCGTTCTTCGCGCGCTCAAGACGCGAGGTGTCGACGGTCAGCAGAATATCAGCGGGGGAGTTCACGCCCTCGGCTTCCATGCGCGCGATCAGCTCGTCTGCTTTGCCTTCGATTCGGTTGATGGTGATGCCGGTTGCATCCTCGAAATCCGAATAGAGGCGCTCGTCGGTGTCGTAGTGGCGCGACGAATAGATGTTCAGCTCGCCTTCTGCTGCTGCGGATGTGGCGACCATGGCTGCAAGGCCAGCCGCGATACAGGTCGTGGATTTAAACATGATTGCTCCCAACATTGAGTATTCCACCGGGGTAAACCCGAGTTAAACACTCAATTAACGCATTGGATTTGGTTTGCAAGCGAAACCCGACAAAAATCGTGCGACATATGGGGCGCTTTGGTTAGCGACGCTGAACGAAGCCAACAGGCACAAAAAAAACCGCACCCAAAGGCGCGGTTCTTTCGAAGAGATATGTGCAGTTCTTAGCCCTGGCGAGCTTTGAACTTGCGCTGCGTCTTGTTGATCACGTAGACGCGGCCTTTGCGACGCACAATACGGCAATCACGGTGCCGGTTCTTGAGCGAGCGGAGCGAGTTCTTGACCTTCATGGGTCTGTCTCCAATCTGCGGCGCCTTCATCAAAGACGTGGCCAGCGCCTGGGTTTGTCGGGTGCCTCGGCGAGCCGAAGCAGTGAATAGATGGTGGGCGGTACAAGGATCGAACTTGTGACCCCTTCGATGTCAACGAAGTGCTCTACCGCTGAGCTAACCGCCCACGTCCCTTTGCGTGTCCTGCCCCTTAACGAAATGGGGCGCGGATACCCGCGCCGGTAGCGGGGTCTATAAAAGGAGTCGCAAAGGGGTTCAAGGGGTTTGGAAGAACTATTTTCCAGTCTATGTTAATCCTGAACACGGAGAGACCATGAAGAACCCTTCCTATTTTCTGGATATGCCCGAAAACCGCAGTTCATGCGTTGTTTTTTCATCGCCGCATAGTGGCCGTGACTATCCAGAGGCGTTTCTGAAGCGCTCGGTTTTGGGGTCTGATGTGATTCGATCCTCGGAAGATGCCTTTGTGGATCAGCTCTTTGCCTCGGCCTCGGATTTTGGGGCGCCGTTGATCAAGGCGGCGATGCCACGGGCTTATCTGGACCTTAACCGCAGCGCGGATGAGCTGGACCCGGCCTTAATTCAAGGGGCCAAACGGCAAGGGCACAATCCGCGCGTGGCCTCGGGGCTTGGGGTGATTCCCCGCGTGGTGGCAAATGGGCGTGCGATTTATCGTGGCAAACTGACCATGGATGAGGCGCGCCTGCGCATCGACACCTATTGGCGCCCCTATCACAGCCGCCTCAAGGCCTTGCTGGCAGAGTCACATGCGAAATTCGGGCAGGCGATTCTGGTCGATTGCCATTCGATGCCGCATGAGGCGGTGGCCATGGCCAGCACCGCGCGCAACACACGCCCCGAGATTGTGCTGGGCGATCGTTTCGGTGCATCGGCATCAACTGAGATCGTGGACCGAATTGAGTCTGCCTTTACCTCGACGGGATTGGTCGTTGCGCGGAACGCGCCCTTTGCCGGGGCTTATGTGACCCAAACCTACGGTCGCCCCGGTCGGCAACGACATGCGATTCAGGTTGAGATCGACCGCTCAATCTACATGAACGAAGACACGATCTCTCCCAAAGCCAATTTCATGGCTTTCTCCAAGATACTGCGGCAAGTGATCGCCGAGATTGCCGAGATCGGTTCCGAACCGCAGCGGCTGGCGGCGGAATAGGCGTTACCGCAGCGCGCGGCCTTTCACGATTGCATCACTTCCAAACCGTTTGCGAATCTCATCCGTGGCGCGCTCGGCCTGAGACCTGCGCGTCGCGTTAGGGTCCAGTAAGTCGCCTGAGATATCCGCCTGATCTGCCGGGCACAGATCCGACAACCCGCATCCCAACAGACGATAGGGACCCTGATCTCCCACCTGATCAAACAGCCCGCGCGCCGTTCTATAGATGCGATCCGCGATCTGTGTTGCATCGCGCAGCGATACGCGGCGTGTGATGATCTTATGATTGGACTTTTTCAACTTAAGCGTCACCACCCGGCCTGCCAGATCCTTGGCCTTGGCCCGGTCCGAGACCTTCAGCGCCATGCGCCACAGATGCCCATCCAGAATCTCGAGGTTTGAGGTGTCTTCAAAAAACGTGGTTTCGTTGCTGATCGACTTCATCGGTTCATGGGCCGATACCCGGCGCTTGTCCTGACCGCGCGCCAGATGCCACAGGCGATATCCCATCGATCCAAACCGCGCGGTCAGCGCCTCCTGATCCCAGCGCAGAAGGTCCGAGAAGGTACGGATCCCCGCGCGCTCCAGCGATTCCTGCGCTGCCGGGCCGATGCCCCAGATCAGCCTGACGGGTTTGTCGTGCAGGAAGTCAGCCGTCTCTGCTTTCCCGATCACGGAAAACCCCCGCGGCTTGTCGAGGTCCGAGGCGACCTTGGCCAGAAACTTGTTGTGGCTTAACCCGATGGAGCCGGTCAGCCCCAGCTCATCCTTCATGCACTTGACCAGACGCGCCAGCATCACCGCTGGCGGCGCGCCATGCAGACGTTCGGTGCCGGAAAGATCAAGGAAAGCCTCGTCCAGCGACAAGGGTTCGACCTTGGGTGTCAGTTCATCCATCATCGCACGGATCTGACGGGATACCTCGGCGTAGACTGACATGCGCGGTTTGATCACCACGGCGTCCGGACACAGTTGCAGCGCTTTGAACATCGGCATGGCCGAGCGCACCCCTCGGATACGCGCCACGTAACAAGCGGTTGAGACGACCCCGCGTCTCCCACCGCCCACAATCACTGCCTTGTCTGCCAATTCAGGATTGTCGCGCTTTTCAACCGAGGCATAGAACGCATCACAATCCATATGCGCAATCGACAGGTCAAACAGCTCGGGGTGCGATTTCAGCCGCGGGCTACCGCAGGACGGGCATCGCGGCGCGTCCGGGAAACTGGTCAGGCATTCGCGGCAGATCGTGGGCATGGCTACTTTTCCCGACCCGAAAAGGGTGGCTCCGGGTGTTCGAAGCTGTAGTGTCTATCGGCTTTCGTGAGAACGCAACAGAGGCTTCGACAGTCTTCAGAAATCTGGCGGTTTGAGCAGAGAGTTGGACTGTCAAGAAAACCCCCCGCTTGGGGCGGGGGGAAGGTAACGAACCACAGGAAGAGGTAGTTCGTTGGGGAGTAACTCCGCCCCAGAATCGCTCAAAACGCTATATTTAGATAGGTGGCCGCGTTTTTCCCTAAAACTTGTGCTGAGTTTGTGTGTTTTCGGGCACAGGGGGAAATCAGGGGAATATTCCCAACGTTGACCTAAGGTAAAGAAATCACTGCTGTTTCGGAGATCTGAGGCGTTGAATGCCCGTCCGCGATCAACGGCGTGTCAATGATTTTAACTCGGCCAGAACGGCCTCGGCTGCGGCTTTCGGGTCCTCCGCCTGATAGATCGGACGCCCGACAACAATATGATCCGCCCCATCTCCGATCGCACTGGCCGGCGTTGCGACGCGTTTTTGATCGCCCAGAGCAGCCCCGGCAGGGCGCACGCCCGGTGTCACGATCAACCGGCCCTCGGCCTGGGGCAGGGCGCGGATCAGCGCGGCCTCTTGCGGGCTGGCGATCACGCCATCGGCCCCGGCCTCCAGCGCTTTGGTCGCGCGCTCAACCACCAGATCCTGCACATCGCCTGCTTTCAACAGGCTGGCATCCAGATCGTCGCGGTTCAGTGAGGTCAAGATGGTTACCGCGAGGATTTTAAGGTCCTTGCCGGAGGCACCCTCCTTTGCCGCGCGTACCACATGCGGGTCGCCATGAACGGTCAGGAAATCCAGATCGAACTGCGCTAGACCACGGACAGCGTTTTCTACCGTGTTGCCGATGTCGAACAGCTTCATGTCCAGAAAGATGCGCTTGCCATGGTCCTGTTTCAGCTCATTGGCCAGAGCCAGACCACCGCCCGTCAGCATTCCCAGCCCGATCTTGTAGAACGAGACCGCATCACCCAACCGTTCGGCCATCGCCAAACCTTGCAGAGCGTTCGGGACGTCAAGGGCTACGATCAGGCGGTCATCGGACATGTTGGGTCTCCTTGCTGGCAAACGTCTGCCTCCTAGCGGGTTCGGGCGCAACTGTCCATGCAGGTCCGTCCAATCGAAAGAGGATGATCTGTGTTACAGTGGCTCAAATCGATCAATAGCTCACATGAAGGGACAGAAGATGAGAAAGCTTGCCTTGCTGGGAGTGGCGCTGATGATGGGCGCCTGCGATGAACCCGCCTCAGGCACATCTGACACAGGCGCGGCGCCCGCGCCGACCAATGACAACCTTCCTCTGGTCCGGGGCTACCGATCCGAGGATGATTGGTGCCAGCTTACAGGTGAGAGCGCCTTTACCGTCGAATTTCTGGATCACACCGCCGATCTTGTCTCGTGCCCGACCGGCAGCAGCGCTGAAAAATCCTTGGTCGAGACATATACGTTAGAGCCGGTGGCGCAAACCGGCGGCTATTCGGTATACTCCATTCCGCGTGGCTGACGGCGTCTGCCCACCCATGCTGCATTCGCCGCAATCAGGGCGATTCCGGACAGTTCCAGAAGCCAGTTCATTCGGATCGACATGATCTCGGCACCCAGAAAGGCATCGAAGTTGTGAAACCCGGCGGCGCGGATCAGCACAAAGCAGATCAGGGTGACAAAGCCGATCAGGGCGATGCCGACCTCTCGCAAGTTTTTACGAAGGAACCAGAGGCTGACAAGTGAGACCCAGAAGCCGCTGAACACGACCACAATGATAAAGCCGATCTGGACCGACCTGCGATCCTCGTACCAACCTTGCATCTGCGATAGGCAGCGGGCGCTGGCCGTAAGCGCGGACTGCAGATCCAGCTGTTTATTTACCATCAGCGCAAACAGCAGCAGCGCAAGGATCAGCCAAAACCACCGGACGTGGGAATTGCGCCTTGCGCGCAGGCACAGGAGCGCGGCAATACCGTATGCGGCAACCGTGAGCCAACCGATCACGCTTGGGTCGCCAATAGTGGGCGACCATTGTTCTGCAATGCAGCTGCGCAACGCAGTGGCTGAGATCATAAAGGCGCGCTCCTAAGACGGTTTTTTCGCAATTGACCGAGATTATTCAGGTTCCCAGCATGCATCATGTTATTCTGCCAAGACAATCTTGAATACACGCCGACATTACCCAAATTGAATGTGAGGCCTCAATCGACGCGTGCCGCCAAGCGGGCGCATCAAAACGGGGCGCTTGAGAAAAGGAGAATGCTATGGACTTGAACAAGTTCACCGAGCGGGCACGGGGATTCGTGCAGGCCGCGCAGACAATTGCGCTGCGCGAGGGGCACCAGAGACTGGAGCCCACACATATACTTAAGGCATTGATGGACGATGATCAGGGGCTGGCGAGCAACCTGATCACCCGCGCGGGCGGCGCGCCGAAACGCGTGGTTGAGGCCTTGGACGCCGCGATGGGGAAAATCCCGAAGGTCAGCGGTGACGCGAGCCAGATTTACATGGATGGCCAGACCGCCAAGGTTCTGGACGAGGCTGAGAAGATTGCCACCAAGGCGGGCGATAGCTTTGTGCCCGTGGAACGGGTGCTGATGGCTCTCTGCATGGTCAAATCCAAAGCCAAGGACGCTTTGGAGGCCGGGGCCGTTTCCGCTCAGAAACTGAACGAAGCCATCAATGATATCCGTAAGGGTCGCACCGCGGACACCGCGTCGGCGGAAGAGGGCTATGACGCGCTCAAGAAATATGCGCGCGATCTGACTGAGGCCGCGGCCGAGGGTAAGATCGATCCGATCATCGGACGGGATGAGGAAATCCGACGCTCGATGCAGGTTCTGTCGCGCCGCACCAAGAATAACCCGGTTCTGATCGGTGAACCCGGTGTCGGTAAAACCGCGATTGCCGAGGGTATGGCCCTGCGCATCATCAACGGTGACGTGCCGGAATCGCTGAAAGATAAGAAGCTGCTCGCGCTTGATATGGGTGCGCTGATAGCTGGTGCGAAATACCGGGGCGAATTCGAAGAACGCCTCAAGGCGGTGCTGACCGAGGTTACCGAGGCCGCCGGGGAAATCATCCTGTTCATCGACGAGATGCATACGCTGGTCGGCGCCGGTAAATCCGACGGCGCGATGGATGCGGCCAACCTGATCAAGCCTGCGCTTGCCCGGGGTGAGCTGCATTGTATTGGCGCGACCACGCTGGATGAATACCGCAAATACGTCGAAAAAGACGCGGCCCTTGCGCGCCGCTTCCAGCCTGTTGTTGTGGCTGAACCGACGGTCGAGGATACGATCAGCATTCTGCGCGGCATTAAGGAAAAGTATGAGCTACACCATGGCGTGCGCATTTCCGACTCGGCGCTGGTCTCGGCTGCGACGCTCTCGCATCGCTATATCACTGACCGCTTCTTGCCCGACAAAGCTATCGACCTTGTTGATGAGGCGGCATCGCGGTTGCGGATGGAGGTGGACTCCAAGCCGGAAGAGCTCGATCAGTTGGATCGCCAGATCCTGCAGATGCAGATCGAGGAAGAAGCGCTGAAGCTTGAGGATGACGCGGCCTCGAAGGATCGTCTGGACACCCTGCAAAAGGATCTGGCCGATCTGCAGGAGCAATCGGCTGAGATGACTGCCCAGTGGCAGGCCGAACGTGACAAGCTCGCGGGTGCGCGTGATCTGAAAGAACAGCTCGACAAAGCCCGTGCTGACTTGGAAATCGCCAAACGCGAAGGCAATCTGGCAAAAGCCGGTGAGCTGTCCTACGGCATCATCCCCGAGCTTGAGAAAAAGCTGACCGAGGCTGAAAACGCCGAAAGTAACGCCATGATGGCCGAGGAAACGGTGCGCCCGGAACAGATCGCATCCGTGGTCGAACGCTGGACCGGCATCCCGACCGCCAAAATGCTGGAAGGGGAGCGCGAGAAGCTGCTGCGGATGGAAGACGATCTGCACTCCCGTGTGATCGGCCAGGATGCCGCCGTGACCGCCGTGTCCAACGCCGTGCGCCGCGCGCGCGCGGGCCTGAACGACGAGAACCGCCCGCTGGGCTCGTTCCTGTTCCTCGGGCCCACCGGCGTAGGTAAAACCGAACTGACCAAGGCCGTAGCGAACTTCCTGTTCGACGACGACAACGCGATGGTTCGCATCGATATGTCCGAGTTCATGGAGAAACACGCGGTTGCCCGTCTGATCGGTGCCCCTCCGGGCTATGTCGGCTACGATGAAGGCGGTGTGCTGACCGAAGCGGTGCGGCGCAGGCCCTATCAGGTCGTGTTGTTTGATGAGGTCGAAAAGGCGCACCCGGATGTGTTCAACGTGCTGTTGCAGGTTCTGGACGATGGCGTTCTGACCGATGGTCAGGGTCGTACCGTGGACTTCAAGCAGACGCTGATCATCCTGACGTCGAACCTCGGCTCTCAGGCGCTGAGCCAACTGCCCGAAGGGGCCGACAGCGCGCAGGCGCGGCGGGATGTGATGGATGCGGTCCGGGCACATTTCCGGCCCGAATTCCTAAACCGACTGGACGAGACGATCATCTTTGACAGGCTCAAGCGGGCCGATATGGATGGCATCGTCGATATCCAGATGGCGCGTCTGCAAAAACGTCTGGCCACTCGCAAGATCGAGCTGGTTCTGGACGAGGGCGCAAAACAGTGGCTTGCCGATGAGGGCTATGACCCGGTCTTCGGTGCGCGCCCGCTGAAGCGTGTGATCCAGCGCGCTTTGCAGAACCCCTTGGCCGAGGCGCTGCTGGCCGGTGAGATCAAGGATGGCGAGACCGTCCCCGTCACCGCTGGCGCTGAGGGCTTGATCATCGGCGACCGGCTGGGCACCTCAGACCGGCCCCGCCCGGATGATGCCGTAGTGCATTGATCTATTGGAAAAAAGGCCCGCTTTTTTGCGGGCCTTTTTTGAAATTCCGATCAGCCGGTCATTTCGTTCAACTTTGCAGCCGCTTTGTATACTCGCTTACGGCGTGCTTCGGAGCGGATTTTCCTTCGGTACCAAACGATCAAAACCCCAGTGGCTGTGAAAAATAGTGTAACTGCCGGTAGCGTCTGGGTTTTCACCAATTCCATCGTTGCCGCCAGTACAAACAAATTGAAAGCTGTCGATCTGAGGAGTCGCAAACTGTAGTCGTTCTGAGAAAAACTTTCACTGGCCTCTGGGAATTTCAGGTAAAAATACGACGAGTCCCCCCACTCTTTTACGTGCTCATCTTCGGAAAAACGAAAAGTAAGTTTCTTGTGCCAGGCATTCTCTAAAAATGCAGTTAGGCCGTCTATCACAGCACCAATCGAATAGCACCATGCAATGAATGTGACCGTCGCCAGTATTTCCACCTCGCTTACTTCGTTGAGAAATGCACTCGCATCATTCATGCTCAGGTCGAAAATAAGCAAAAGCCATAAAGTACTTTGAAATCCAATAATCAGGATTTCAATTCGAAGCGTAGTTGTATTCACAGCAAATCTCTATCGCATTTATCTATTTTAGTTGGCCGCGAACCAAGAATACACATTGTGTGGCACTGGCCAAGTCAAAAACTTTATATTTTTAAATGGGTTGCATTGACTATGTCGATTTCGGCTTCGATTTGCATGACCGGTAATCGCAGAAATTTGTTTGTGCCCACCCAAACAGGCGGGCACTGTTCCGCTTATTCTTTAAACTAAAGCGAAAATCCGGGCCGGGCCTCCAGTGCCGCCTTTGTGCTTGGGCGCTCCTATCACCAGTGTAGCCCCGGCGGCTGGGACGCGGTCGAGATTGGCCAGACACTCGATCCCGAACCGGCCGGTGGGCAGCCAGGCGTAGTGTGTGGCGAAATCGGCGGACATGCCGTGATCCAGCGACAGCGTGTCGACCGCCATGGATCGCGCTCCGGTTTCCTCCATCAGCATCTGGGCGGCCTCTACGTGGAAGCCGGGATAGTGCTGTGCTTCTCCGTCGAAATTGCGAAACTCGTCGGTCGCCGTTTTTCCACCCCAGCCGGAATGCATGGCGACGCAGGCGCCGTCGGGGATGTCTCCGTTCGCCGCGATCCACGCCTTGAGGTCATCAGGCGTCACGCGGGTATCGGCGTCTTCGGCGGCACGGGCCGCGATATCCACAACACAAAGCGGCGCAACCAGGTCCGTCACCGGGATCTCATCGACTGAGGTTCCGTCGGCCGAGAAATGCAGGGGCGCATCGATATGGGTGCCGGTATGCTCGTTGATCGACAGGTTGAACAGGTTGAACCCGTGATCCCCGAAGTTGAACGCCTGTTCGGCGGAGACGCCCGGCTCACCTCCCCATGTTGGAAACTCGGGGCTAAGGGTGTGGGTCATATCCTCGACCCCGCCATGCCCTGCGGCCAATGCCGCCGGAGTACGCGCGCCCGTTGCGGCGGCTGCCACGCCAGTGGCTGCGGCGGCTTTGAAGAAGCTCCGCCGGGACAGCATCTTGTCTTTGACGGCATTCATTACGCAGATATCACACATTCGGTATCCTCCCTGATGGGTGGCAGGGTCGGGCGACCGGTGTCGCGGACCGTACCACCTATCAGGCAGAGTGCCGCGCTGACCCCTTCTGTGTAAAGGGTGCCGTCTGTTAAGGCGCGCCGGGCGTCCTAGCGGAACTCACGGCTTTTGCGCAGGGCACGCAGCTCTTCCGAACTCATTTTTGGGCCTGAGCTGGTCGTGGGCTGCGGTGCGGGTTGAATCAATGTCTCAGTGCTTGGAGCCTTGCGCACGGCACCACCGCTGAGGCGCAGATAAGCCAGAACCCCGCCAGCGCATTGATAGCTGAAGGCCCAGCTAGCCAAAAGGACATAGGCCACGACCGTTGCAATCATCGGCG
This sequence comes from Ruegeria sp. B10, assembly GCF_056539825.1. Classification (NCBI taxonomy): domain Bacteria; kingdom Pseudomonadati; phylum Pseudomonadota; class Alphaproteobacteria; order Rhodobacterales; family Roseobacteraceae; genus Ruegeria; species Ruegeria sp. B10. Next base: position 2,704 of record NZ_JBQFVP010000011.1, on the reverse strand, counting down.
CAGTGACTGAAAACGGGGCCGCTCCGGTCGTCATCTCGCCGATCAATTGAATGTCGTCGACCAGAGTGCTCGGACCGTAGATTGCGGTAAGTCCAACGATAAACAGAGCAAAGAAAAAGATAGCACCGACAAAGCTGATCGCCACCACGGCGAAAAGCTGCAGAAAGAAAGCACCGAAATGGTTGAAAGGGGTATAAGGGCGGCCATTGGGGTCCCGCCCGATCGAGGCCGCCGCAATCGGCACCAGAAACCCGGCCCTTAGCGCGCAGATCGCCGCAAAAAGCAGGATCACAACACCCGAGAACATCGTGATATGCACGGGTGTCAGGGTTGCAAAGAACGCGGCCGGGTCCTCGGGAACGCCGCCCCCTACGCTGACAGCACCGACGGCGAGCGCGGCGATTAGGGCGGCGGCCACACTGATCCCAATGGCTTCGACGGCGCCGTAGATGACCGCTGGAAAGACAAACTTGCGGTAACTGTTACTCGGAGAAACCTCGTAGGCCTGCAGGCCCAAACGGCTGCCGACCAGCATCGGGATGACGCCTGAGGATGCGCCTACAAAAAACGAAATCAAAACCGACAGTCCCGGAATGAGCAGCCCGATCAGCGCGCTCAGTATTCCGCCTATCAACCCGTAGACGATAAGCGCGACCAGCAGGACGGGAAAGACAATAATATAGCGCCACAAAACGGACAGCGAAAAAGGAAAGGCCTGAAATACGAGCACGGGATCAACTCTGATCAACTATTGGATGATTCCCGCATACCTAATTGAGACTGTTAGAACCAGCCGCCCAAAACGCATTAGTCGCGGGCTGACGCAGTTGCGTTACAGTCTGTTCGCTCAATCGTGACGCCTGTTTCCTTGGCTCTGTGCTATCAGCGGACTACCTCACTCTGAGGCGGATTCACTACGGAGACCCAAATGGCGCATCGCTGGACCAACACTTTGACACATGCCGACGTCACCCCAAGGGCGGCGTTTTTGAACCGGCGGCAGGTTATGGCCGGGCTGGCAGGTGTCGGGCTGACCGCGATGGCCCGCCCCGCAGCCGCGCAAGAAGCGCTGGAGCCGAACACCTGGGAAGAGATCACCAGCTACAATAACTTCTACGAGTTCGGCACCGGCAAAGACGATCCGGCCAAATATGCCCATACACTCGTGACCGAACCTTGGAGCATTCAGATCGACGGTCTGGTCGATCGCCCCGGCACCTATGACTTCAAGGACATAATGTCCGAGATGACAGTCGAAGAACGCATCTACCGCTTCCGCTGTGTCGAGGCCTGGTCGATGGTGATTCCGTGGAACGGGTTCGAACTGGCCGACTTGTTCAATATGGCGGGTGTGCAGGAGGGCGCGAAATACGTAGCCTTTGAAACCGCCTACCGTCCGGATGAGATGCCCGGAACGCGCTTCCCGATTCTGGAATGGCCCTACCGCGAGGGTCTGCGTTTGGATGAGGCGATGCACCCGCTAACCATCATGGCGACAGGCATCTATGACCGTTCGATCCCGAACCAGAACGGCGCTCCGCTGCGGTTGGTGGTGCCCTGGAAATACGGGTTCAAGTCGATCAAGTCGATCGTAAAGATCACTCTGACCGAGGATGAGCCGCCCACCAGTTGGAACATGTCCGCACCGCGCGAGTATGGCTTCTATAGTAATGTGAACCCGAATGTGGACCATCCGCGCTGGTCTCAGGCGTCTGAGCGTCAGATCGGCGGCGGTCTGTTTGCCAAGCGTGTCCCGACCCTCATGTTCAATGGCTATGAACAAGAGGTCGCCAGCCTGTATGAAGGTATGGACCTCAAGGAATACTATTGAGCCATGCAAGCAGTGAACCAGGCCATACGCAAGATTCCCGTTTGGGCGGTCTATCTGGCTGGGGCCCTTCCGGCCCCTTGGTTCCTGTATCTTGCGCTCACAGGGGGGCTCGGGGTCGAGCCGATCACAGCGCTCGAACATAAGTTGGGGGAGCTGGCCCTGCAGCTGCTCATTCTTGGCCTGGCAGTGACCCCTCTGCGCCAGCATCTTGGCTTGAACCTCATGAAGTTCCGCCGAGCGATCGGCGTGCTGGCCTTTGCATATGTTGCGCTGCACCTGCTGGTCTGGCTGGTGCTGGACGTTCAGCTGCTTGGCCAGATTTGGGCTGATATCCTCAAGCGGCCCTATATCACTGTCGGCATGGCAGGGTTCATTCTCTTGCTGCCTTTGGCGGTGACATCGAACAATTGGTCGGTGCGAAAACTTGGCCCGCGCTGGCGCAAGCTGCACAAACTGGTCTATCCGGCCGTTCTGCTTGGCGGGATCCACTATGTGATGTTGGCGAAGGGTTTCCAGCTAGAACCGCTTCTCTATCTCGCCGCGATCATAGGGCTGCTGCTAGCGCGTCTGCCGATACCAGGCCTGCTGACTCGGCTGAGGCAGGCCGATTCCGCGTAGGTTCTGACCGAGTCTGTGGGTAACTGTGTGGACAATGATCTGGTGGCAGCGATTCCGAATAGTCGGGGCGGCGATTGGGGTTGTCTGCGCGGTATCCGCCTTCATTAAGTTTATGTTTTTGTGTAACAAAATGGGGTATCCGAATTTTTCTTCGCTTTTTTGCTTTTTCCGCTTGCGGCCTTCTGCGCTAAACCTTAGAACCCCCTTCACCGGCGCTGCTGAGGCGCTGGGGCGCTGCTGAGGCGGCGGGGACGC